>NZ_FOED01000006.1:0-308756 GCF_900110545.1 Pseudomonas sp. Snoq117.2
GAGAGCCAAATGGCGAAGAATCCGTGGACCCCTCGCCCGGCTCAGACCTAAGTGCTTGATTTTCAAGCCGCTTCAGCGTCTGCGCCGGAAGTGGGGCGCATTATAGGGGAGTTTCGGAGCAGGTCAACAGCTTATTTTCAAAAAGCCAAAAAAGAAGGGGCTGCTCGCGCAGCCCCTTCTCTTATAGCCCCCTAGGCCCGACCGATACGGCGGTTGCGCCAGAGGGTGGTGAAGGGTCCGGAAACCGCGTAGGCCAGGAAGCCCAGCAGCAGAACGCGTGGCGGGTCGGTGAAGACCACGGCGAAGACCAGTACGGCGATCAGGATGACCACGAAGGGCACCCGTCCCTTCAGACCCAGGGTCTTGAAGCTCCAATACTTGAAGTTGCTGACCATGAGCATGCCGGCAGCAGCGACCATCAGGGCCACCAGCAGGGACAGCTTGGAGCCCTGAATGCCGAAGTCGCTGAAGCACCAGACGGTACCGGCCACCAGGGCAGCCGCAGAAGGACTGGCCAGACCGATGAAGTAGCGCTTGTCCACCGAACCGATCTGGGTGTTGAAGCGAGCCAGGCGCAAGGCGGCGCCCGCTACATAGATGAAGGCGACGGCCCAGCCGACATTGCCCAGGCCGCTCAGGGCCCACTGGAAGGCCAGGATGGCCGGCGCGACACCAAAGGCGACCATGTCGGAGAGCGAGTCGTACTGTTCGCCGAAGGCACTCTGGGTATTGGTCATGCGGGCGACGCGGCCATCCAGGCCATCGAGGACCATGGCAATGAAGATGGCGGCGGCGGCGGCCGAGAAGCCGGCGGAGGCAATCTCGTACTGCCCCTGGATGAAGGCGGTCTGCGCCGCGACACCCTTGATGATGGAATAAAGGCCGGCAAAGAGCGCCGCGGTGGTGAAGAGATTGGGCAGCAGGTACACGCCACGGCGTCTGATCTTGCGACCCTGGGCGTCCTGCGTCTCCTCGATGTGTTCATCCACGGGGATGAGGCCGTCGGTGTTGGTGTTGGACGGGGTTTCTTCGGGACGCTCGCTCATGGATTTTCCTTGGGCATTACCTGACGGATTGGACTGACCTCTTGAGGATAGGGTTCAGCCTAACCTCCCATGCTAAGGCATTGCCGGGGTCGTGGGCAGTGCAATGAAAAACGCGGCCGAGGCCGCGTCTTTTACCGTTCGTTTCAGGGCAAGCGCCCTGCCCGATCAGTTCTTGGTCTTGTCAACGATCTTGTTCGACGCGATCCAGGGCATCATGGCACGCAGCTTCTCGCCGACCTGCTCGATCGGGTGAGCCGCGTTGTTGCGACGGTAGGCGGTCATGGAGGCGTAGTTGGACGCGCCCTCGGCAACGAACATCTTGGCGTACTCGCCGTTCTGGATGCGCTTGAGCGCATTCTTCATGGCGGCGCGCGACTCGGCGTTGATCACCTCGGGGCCGGTCACGTACTCGCCGTACTCGGCGTTGTTGGAGATCGAGTAGTTCATGTTGGCGATGCCGCCTTCATACATGAGGTCAACGATCAGCTTCAGCTCGTGCAGGCACTCGAAGTAGGCCATTTCCGGCGCGTAGCCGGCTTCGACCAGGGTTTCGAAACCGGCCTTGACCAGCTCGACCGCACCACCGCACAGCACGGCTTGCTCGCCGAACAGGTCGGTTTCGGTCTCGTCCTTGAAGGTGGTTTCGATGATGCCGGTACGGCCGCCGCCGACGCCGCAGGCGTAGGACAGAGCAACGTTCTTGGCATTGCCGGAAGCGTCCTGGTGGACGGCGACCAGATCAGGGATGCCGCCGCCCTTGACGAACTCGGAACGCACGGTGTGACCCGGGGCCTTGGGGGCGATCATGATGACGTCCAGGTCAGCGCGGGGCACGACCTGGTTGTAGTGGATGGCGAAACCGTGGGCGAAGGCCAGGGTGGCACCCTGCTTCAGGTTCGGCTCGATCTCGTCCTTGTACAGCTTGGACTGGAATTCGTCGGGGGTCAGGATCATGACCACGTCAGCGGCGGCGACGGCGTCCTTGACCGGCTTGACGGTCAGACCATGGGCCTCGGCCTTGGCCACGGTGGCCGAGCCACTGCGCAGACCGACGACGACGTCGACGCCGGAGTCCTTCAGGTTGCAGGCGTGGGCGTGGCCCTGGGAGCCGTAGCCGATGATGGCGACCTTCTTGCCCTGGATGATGGAAAGGTCACAGTCTTTGTCGTAGTAAACGCGCATTGCAGGTTCTCCTGGAAAAGGGGGTATCAGATGCTCAGGGCTTTGTCGCCACGGGAAATTCCGGTCACGCCGCTACGCACCACCTCGAGGATGGACGCGGCACCGATCGCCTGGATGAAGCTGTCGATCTTCTCGCTGGTGCCCGCCAGCTGAATGGTATACACGCTACTGCCGACATCGACGATCTGGCCGCGAAAGATATCGGTGGTGCGCTTGACCTCGGCGCGCTGTGCGCCGGTGGCCTTGACCTTGATCAGCAGGAGTTCGCGCTCGATGTGAGCACTCTCTGACAGGTTGACCAGTTTCACTACCTCGATGAGCTTGTTGAGGTTCTTGGTGATCTGCTCGACCGTCTCTTCCTGGCCGATGGTAGTCAGGGTCAGGCGCGACAGGGTCGGATCCTCGGTCGCGGCGACCGTGAGGCTTTCGATGTTGTAGTTGCGCTGGGAGAACAGGCCGACCACGCGGGACAGGGCGCCGGGCTCGTTTTCCAGCAGCAGGGAGATGATGTGTCTCATGTTCAGGTCCGCTCCGTCTTGCTCAGCCACATGTCGCGCATCGCGCCATCCTTGATCTGCATCGGATAGACGTGTTCGGTGTTGTCCACGGCGATGTCGAGGAAGACCAGGCGATTCTTCATGGCGAAGGCCTCGGCCATCATCGGCTTGAGGTCTTCCAGACGCTCGATGCGCATGCCGACGTGGCCATAGGCCTCGGCCAGCTTGACGAAGTCCGGCAGGGATTCCATGTAGGAGTGGGAGTAGCGGCTGCTGTACTGCATGTCCTGCCACTGGCGGACCATGCCCAAGGCGCCATTGTTGAGGCAGACGATCTTCACCGGCAGGTCGTACTGCATGCAGGTGGAGAGCTCCTGGATGTTCATCTGCACGCTGCCTTCGCCGGTGACGCAGGCGACATCAGCGTCCGGGAAGTTGAGCTTGACACCCATGGCCGCCGGGAAGCCGAAGCCCATGGTGCCGAGGCCGCCGGAGTTGATCCAGCGATTGGGCTTGTCATAGCGGTAGTACTGGGCGGCGAACATCTGGTGCTGGCCGACATCGGAGGTGATGTAGGCATCGCCCGCGGTGACGTCGTACAGGGTCTCGATGACGGTCTGCGGCTTGATGATGCTGCCGTCGCCCTTGTTGTAGGGGAACATCTCGCGGCCGCCGCGCCATTCCTCGATCTGCTTCCACCAGGCGGCCTGGCTTTCGGCATGGGGCTTCTCGCTCAGCTCGCGGACCACGGCGACCATCTCGGCGAGGACGCTGTCGACCGGACCGACGATGGGCACGTCGGCCTTGATGGTCTTGGAGATCGACGCCGGGTCGATGTCGACATGGATGATCTTGGCGTTCGGGCAGAAGCGCGTGGCGCCGTTGATGACGCGGTCATCGAAGCGCGCACCCACGGCGAGGATGACGTCGCTGTGGTGCATGGCCAGGTTGGCCGGGTAACTGCCGTGCATGCCGAGCATGCCGAGGAACTGGCGGTCGCTGCCCGGATAGCCGCCGAGACCCATCAGGGTGTTGGTGACCGGCAGGTTGAGCAGGCGTGCCAGCTCGGTGAGGGCCGCGGAGGCACCGCCGAGGATGACGCCACCACCGGCGTAGAGGATGGGACGCTTGGCCGCTACCAGCATCTCGACGGCCTTGCGGATCTGCCCGGAGTGACCGCGTTGCGCCGGATTGTAGGAGCGCAGCTTGATCTTCTTCGGATAGACGTATTCGTATTTCTTGGTCGGATCGCCCATGTCCTTGGGGATGTCGACCACCACGGGACCGGGACGCCCGGACTCGGCGAGGTAGAAGGCCTTCTTGAGGACTTCGGGGATCTCGGAGGGGTGCTTGATGATGAAACTGTGCTTCACGATCGGCCGGGAGATACCGACCATGTCGGTTTCCTGGAAGGCGTCGGTGCCCACCATGTTGCTCGGCACCTGACCGGACAGGACGACCATGGGAATGGAGTCCATGTAGGCGGTGGCGATGCCGGTGATGGCATTGGTCGCACCGGGACCGGAGGTCACCAGGACCACACCGGCCTTGCCGGTGGCGCGGGCATAGCCGTCGGCCATGTGGGTGGCGGCCTGCTCGTGGCGAACCAGGATGTGGTTGAGCGCCGGTTCCTTGAACAGGGCGTCGTAGATGTGCAGCAGGGCACCGCCCGGGTACCCGTAGATGTGTTTCACGCCCTCGTCGCGCAAGAAGCGGACGACCATCTCAGCGCCAGTTAATAGCTCCACGTATCACCTCATTCCACGCATGGCGAGCGCCCATCGGTGGACGCTCAAGGTTCGGTTGACTGCAAGGCAGAGCATGGGCGACGGTGGTCACCGACGATTCAGCTGCCTAGAAAGCCTTGTTGGAAGATTCCGATGAATGCTGGAGCTTCCACCCGACGCGAGGTAACGCGGTGCAGGGTATTTGACTGTGGCGGCGCGGGTAGGCACCTCATGGTCTGCCGAGCAGTCAGCTTTGGGCCGACTCGCTACAGCGAACTTTGGATTGTTCGCATTCGTCCGGTGCAAGTCAAGCCGAAAGGTGCAACCGGGCGCAATCGGTCGTCGGCGATCAGCCGTGATGAAAAGGTCGACGTCTCCTCTTATAGTGAAGTCCTGTCCTCTGCCCTTCCAGGATTCTCATGCGCTCGATCTTCTGGCTTTCCGCCCTGGCTTTCGCCTGCAGCCTGTCCGCCCAGGCCGCGCAGGTCTACAAGTGGACCGACGACAAGGGCATCACCCATTTCAGTGCCCAGCCGCCCGAGGGCCAGAAGGCCAAGGAGGTGGACGTGAAGACGGCGCCGCAGATCAATGGCGGGGGCAGCGCGCCCACCTACAAGATGCCCAACGGCACCCAGCAACCGTCGGTGTCCAATGATGCCCAGCAACAGGAACTGGATCGACGGGTGAAGGCCCAGGTGCGCGAGGAACAGAACAAGCTCAAGGAGCAGTGCGATCAGGCGCGGCAGAATCTGGCACAACTGCGCAACAACCCGCGCATCCTGGTGCAGTCCGGTCGGGGCGAGACGCGGCGGCTGAGCGAAGAGGAACGTCAGCAGCGCCTGGCCGACACCCAGCTGTCCATCGAGCAGAACTGCGGCAAGTAGCTCAGGCGCTTTCGATGATGCGGTCGAATTCGGCCAGGGACGCGAGCAGGGGCAGGACCGGATCGAGATTGCCCTGATAGACCATCTCGGCCATCGGCCGGATGCCCGAGCGCGCCGGCAGGACCGCATCGCTTTCGATGATCAGCTTCATCCGCGGCACGAAGATCCACTGCAGCCACTGGGCGAAACTCAGGGTATCCACGCAGAAGGGCTCCTGGCTGGCCAGGGCCTCCGCGCTCGGCGCCTGCGCCGACCACCAGCCGAGCAGGCGCAATTCACGTTCGATCTGCAGCAGCTGATCGGCCAGGGCGGGCAGGCGCTCGTCCATCAGGTACCCACCTGGGCCTTCTGCCGGGCCAGAGCGGCCCCGGAGGCATCGCCCTGGGCCTCGCGGGCCTGAGCGATCAGCTGCCAGAGACTGGCCTGCAGGGCCGGCCGCCCGTTGGCATAGGTCAGGGCGCGCCTGGCCAGTTGCTCGCCCTGGGCGGGATCGTTCTGGGCCAGGCGTACCTGGGCCAGGCGATAGAGGACCTGGGGCTCGCGCGGAGCGATACGCTGGGCTCGTTCCAGACTCGAAGAAGCGCCGTTGAGATCGCCGCCGCTCTGCTGTTGCTGGGCGGTGGTCAGCAGCGCCAGCACCGGACCATCGAGCTGTTCGTCGGCGGCGAGACCGCCGCCACTGGAGTTACTCGCGGACGGAATTCCGGTCGGCGCCCTGTTGGCCGCTGTGGAACCGTTTTGCGTAGCGGGCGGATAGACCGGCTGCGAATAGCTCGGCTGCACCGGCGCCTGGGTGGGCGGGGCGCTGGGGCTGGGGCTGGACGAGGTGATCAGCGGCGCCGAGGCCGCTGGCGCGGCATAGGTTTCCAGGGGCGCGGAACTGCCGCCCGGTACCATGACGGTCACCCCGGTATCGGCCGGCGCGCTGGGCGCTGCCGCCACCGGGGCCTGGCGTTGCGCCGGCAGGGGTCGGTTGTTGCCTTGGCGATAGAGTTCGCCGTTGGACACCGGACCGCCCGAATCGACCACGGGGATGGCACCACGTTGCGGCGCGGCGCAACCCGCGAGGAGAACACCGGCGATCACCACCGGCCAGACTGCTTTCGTCACCTTGCGACCTCTCAATTCAACCAGCCCTTGACCCAATCCATGACCGGATTGCCTCCGTTGCCGTTCCCGCCCGTGGCGGGCGCGGCCGGTGCGCCACAGGAGGCACCCGGTGGCGGCTCACTGCCGCGAATATAAGGCATCTGCACGGCATTGGGACACGAAGGATCCGTGCCGCGGCCAGTGGTGGCATCGACCCAGGCCTGGGTGATGTTGTCCGGCACCGGCATGTCCAGAGAGGCCGGATCGGCGCGGCGCATGAAATTGCTCCAGACCTGCAGCGCACCGGTGGCACCGGTCAGCGGCGTCTTGCCATTGTCGTCGCGACCCAGCCAGACCACCGCCAGCAGATCCTGGCTGAAGCCGGAGAACCAGCTGTCGCGGGAATCGTTGGTGGTACCGGTCTTGCCCGCCAGATTCACGCTGGTGGGGATCTGGTTGTAGACCGAGCGCCCGGTGCCCTCGCGCATGACGCGCTGCATGGCGTACTGCACCAGGTAGATGGCGCCAGTATCGAAGCGCTGCTCGATCTGGAAGGGATAGCGTTTGAGCGGCTCGCCATTGGCATCGAGCACGCTGCGGATGCTGCGCAACGGCGTATTGAAGCCACCATTGGCCAACGTCTGGTACATCGTCGCCACTTCCATGGGCGTCAGAGCGCCGGCCCCGAGCAGGGTCGCCGGATAGGGCGGCAGGGCGCGACTCACGCCCTGCCGCTCGACGGTCTTGAGCACCTCGGGCAGCCCGAGGTCCAGGCCCAGGCGTGCCGTGGAAAGGTTGTAGGAATGCGCCAGCCCCTGGTAGAGGAAGATGGTGCCGTGTGCCTTGTGCTCGTAGTTCTGTGGCCGCCAGACCTGGCCGTCGGCGCCCTTGACCGAGAAGGGCTCGTCCTGGATCAGGGTGGTCAGGGTGTACTTGCTGGGGCGCTCCAGGGCGGTGAGATAGACCGCCGGCTTGATCAGCGAACCGACCTGGCGCACCGCATCGAGGGCGCGGTTGTAGCCGGCGAAACGCGGATCGCGGCCACCCAGCAGCGCCTGGACCTCACCGGTTTCCGGATTGGTCACCACCATGGCCGACTCGACGTTTTCCGCGCCCTTGCGACCATCGATGCGCTTCAAAGCCTCGGCCATGGCCGCTTCGGCCTTGGTCTGCAGGATCGGATCGAAGCTGGTGAAGATGCGCAGCCCTTCTTCGGTGAGGTCTTCGTCGCGGTAGTCCTGCTTGAGCTGACGCTTGACCAGGTCGACGAAGGCCGGGAAGGAGCTGTTGGTCAGGCTGCCAGCCTTGGTGATGCCCAGCGGGCGCGCCTTGGCGGCCTCGGCCTCGGTGGCGCTGACCACGCCCTGCTCGGCCATGAGGTCGAGTACCAGGTTGCGGCGGGTCATGGCGCGCTCGGGGTAGCGGCGCGGGTTGTAGTAGGACGGGCCCTTCACCAGGCCGACCAGCAGGGCGACCTGATGCAGTTTCAGTTCGCTGAAGGGCTGGCCGAAGAAGTACTGGGCCGCCAGGCCGAAGCCGTGGATGGCGCGCGAGCCGTCCTGACCGAGGAACACCTCGTTGAGATAGGCCTCGAGGATCTCCTGCTTGCTGTAATGCAGCTCCAGCAGCAGCGCCATCAGGGCTTCGGTGCCCTTGCGGGTGATGCTGCGCTCGTTGGTGAGGTAGAAGTTCTTGACCAGCTGCTGGGTCAGGGTACTGCCGCCCTGGCGCACCTGGCCGCTGGTGGCATTGACCCAGACCGCCCGGGCGATGGACTTGGGCGAGACGCCATGGTGATGCCAGAACTCGCGGTCCTCGACGGCCACCAGGCCATCGACCAGATGCGCTGGCGCCTGGTCGAGCTTGATGAGGATGCGATCCTCGTTATGCGCCGGATAGATGCCACCGATCATCAGCGGTTCGAGACGAGCCACGGCGAGATTGCTGCCATCCAGGGCGCTGATGCCGGAGACGGTGCCGCCGGCGAAACGCACGCGGATCGCCCGGGCCGGCTCGACGCCTTCGTAGAACTGGAAGCCGCGGGTATTCAGCTCGACCGTGGAGGCACCCACGGAGACGCTGCCGGGGCCATCCACGGTCTTTTCGCGGCGATAGCCGAGGGCATCGAGTTCGGTGAGGAAGTCGTCACGGCTGAGCTTGACGCCGTTGAACAACTCCAGCGGCCGGGCATAGACCTTGGCCGGAATGGTCCAGCGCTTGCCGGAGAATTTTTCCTGGACCACGGCATCCAGATAGATGCATACGCCAGCCAGGGCTACCAGCGCGACCAGACCAAGCTTGACTGCCCAGCCGGACAGGCGGCGCCAGTCAAAGGTCTTGCGCTTGCGGGAACGAGAGGATCGGGGTCGCTTCATGGCGGCGCATTATACGCACTTGCCCGGTGGCCGACAGCGGCGCGCCAGCGCTTCGTCAGCTGGGGTTCAAGGACGCCCCTTCCCGGTGTCGCGGCTTGCGCAGGCAGCCCTGGCAGCGATAATGCCGCCATCCATTCCCTACAAGGACCGCCCGTGAGCCAGCTCCTGATTTCCGCCCTGCAGAACCCGGCGCTCTATCCCCATCCCACCTCGGCGTTCCGGGTCATCGAAACCCATATTTCCTGGGTCGTGCTGACCGGCGAGGTCGCCTACAAGATCAAGAAGCCGGTGAATTTCGGCTTCCTCGACTTCACTGACCTAGAGGCCCGCGGCCACTTCTGCCGCGAGGAGCTGCGACTCAATCAGCGTCTGACCCGCGACCTCTATCAGGACGTGGTGGCCATCACCGGCAGCGAAGGCGCCCCCGAACTGGGCGGCAGCGGTCCGGTCATCGAATACGCCCTGCGCATGCGCGAATTCCCGCAGAGCCAGTTGCTCAGCGAGGTGCAGCAGCGCGGCGAACTGACCCAGGCGCACATCGACGCCCTGGCCGCTCAGATCGCCCGCTTCCACCTGTCGGCGCCCCAGGTGGCGACCACGCATCCGCTGTGCACCCCGGACGCCGCCATGGCGCCGGTACGGCAGAATTTCGAGCAGATCCGCGCCATGCTCAACGAGGCGGCCGATCTCGACCAGCTCGACCAGCTCGAAGCCTGGGCCGAAGCCAGCTACGCGCGCCTGCTGCCGCTGTTCGAGGCCCGCTGCCGGGACGGCTTCATCCGCGAATGCCACGGCGACATCCACCTGGCCAACGCCACCCTGCTCGATGGCGAGGTGGTGCTGTTCGACTGCATCGAGTTCAACGAGCCCTTCCGCCTGACCGACACCATGGGCGATGCCGGCTTCCTGGCCATGGACCTGGAAGACCGCGGACTCAAGACGCTGAGCAACAGATTCGTCAACGCCTACTTCGAGGCGACCGGCGACTACAGCGGCCTCGCCCTGCTCGACTTCTATAAAGCCTACCGCGCCATGGTGCGTGCCAAGATCGCCCTCTTCCGCCTGGGCCAGGCCGAGGAGCCGGCACTGCGAGCCGAGATCCTCGCCAGCTATCGCAGCTACACGGCACTGGCCGAGGGCTACACCCAGGTGCCCCAGCCCTTCGCGGCGGTGATGCATGGTGTCTCGGGCATCGGCAAGAGCACCGTGGCCCTGGCCCTGGTCGAGGCGCTCGGTGCCATTCGCCTGAGATCCGATGTCGAGCGCCAGCGCCTCTATGCCGACAGCGACGAGGCCACCCGCTACAGCGCGGCGGCCGGCGAAGCCACCTATGCGCGGCTGCACGAGATCGGCGCCCAGGTGCTGGCGGCCGGCTATCCGCTGGTGCTCGACGCCACCTACCTCAAGCAGGGCCAGCGTACCGCGGCCCAGGCACTCGCCGAGGCCCAGGCCGCGCCCCTGCTGATCATCGACTGCCAGGCGGACGATGAACTCATCGCCCGCTGGCTGCAGGAGCGCCAGGCCGAGGGAACCGATCCTTCCGAAGCCACCCTCGCGGTGGTGGCGGCCCAGCGCCAGGCCCAGGATCCGCTCGAACCAGCCGAGCAGGATCGCGCGCTGGTGGTGGAGCTGGGACGCGCCGGGCAACTGGAGGCCTTGCCGGCTCGCCTGCTGCGCCGACTGGGTCGCGCCCAGGCCTGACCACGACCTCCTGGGGGGCAGAACAAGCGTTCCGTCACAGCCCGTGGAGTTGTGGATTTACGGTCGCCGACGAGCGGCTTATCGTGCGACCCACGTCACAACCTCTGCGTAACAAGAAGGAATTGGCACCATGTACCTCATCGGCGATCAGCCTCCCTATGTCGATCAATTGCGTCAGGCGCTGCAGGCCATTCCGGCGCAATTGGTCAGTGGTGTGGCGCCGAGTCGGCAGCCGCTGCAGCTGACTCCCGCCGCCCTGTTGCAGGACTGGATGCGCAACGACGAGGTCTATCTGATCCAGCGTGGCCCGTTGCGGGTGGTCCTGGATCAGCGGGCGCTGTTCCAGCTCGGCGAAGGCGACCTGATCGGCCTCGGGCGCACCCTGGATCTGCCGATCCTCATTTACGAGAGCGAGGCCGACGTCCTGGTGCTGCCCTATGACCGCGAGACCTTTCTCGCGGCGGCGACCGCCACCCCGGCTCAGCGCGATGCCCTGCTGAGGTACCTGCTGGGCCAGCAATCGCTGCTGGCGCAGGCGCTGATCCGCCTCAAGCCGCCGGTCACCCAGCCGGCCACCGGCTTCCGGCGCTATGCCGCCGGCGAGGTCATCATCCGCCAGGGCGATTCCGCCGAGCATGTCTTCGTCATCACCGAAGGACATGCCGAGGCCTGGGTGGACGGCTGCAAGGTCGGCGAGGTCTGCCAGGACGAGATCGTCGGTGCCCTGGCGGTCTTCACCCATACGCCGCGCACCGCCAGCGTGATCGCCAAGACGGTCTGCACCGTGCTGGTGATTCCCCAGGATCAGTTCGTCTCGCTGATGGAGACCACCCCGCGCATTGCCCACAGCCTGATCGAGAACATGGCGCGCCATATCGACACGCTGAACAAAGAAGTGACCCGCCTGCGCAGCGTCTCGGAGCGACCAATCGCCAGTAATTAAGAAATATTCTCGAATACGCTTGACGATGGAATGAGAATTGTTATTATTCAACTCAGCCGGTCGCGAGATCGGTCGATAACTGGAGGTCCAGCAGTGGTCTTTCGGGTTATCTCCTCATCAGGCTAATCACGGTTTTGGACCCGGCTCTGCCGGGTCTTTTTTTTGCCTGAAATCTGGCGCTAGCGCCGATCCAGCAAGGCCGGCACCGGATCAGCCGGTCGCTCTTCCCCCAAGACATAGGCCGCCTGCAACTGCCGGGCAGCTCGCGCTGCACTGTCAGCGTCACGGGCATGAATCAGGCCCAGGGGCCGATTCTCGTCCACCCGCTCACCTGGCAGCGCCAGGCCGGCCAGGCCCACCGCGGGATCCACTTCATCTTCCGGACGTTGCCGCCCGCCACCCAGCTCGACGACCAGCAAGCCAAGGGCGCGGGTATCGACCTGCTGCACCCAGCCCGGGCGTGCCGGATGGACGGCGCGTACCTCTTGAGCCCGGGGCAGATGCTGCCAGGGCCGCTCGGTCAAGTCGGACGGGCCGCCCAGGGCCAGGTTCATCGCGGCGAAACGCGCCAGGGCGGCCCCGCTCTGCCAGGCCTCCAGCACCAGGCGCTCGGCGGTGGCGGCATCCCTTGCCAGTCCGGCCAGTTGCAGCGTCTCCTCGGCCAGGGCCTGAATCACCTGCCAGAGTCGTTCGCTGCGCACCTCGCCGGCCAGCAGGGCGATGGCCTCCTCCACTTCCAAGGCATTGCCGGCGCTGCGCGCCAGGGGCTGACTCATGTCAGTGATCAGGGAGCGGGTACGCACCCCCGCGGCCTCGGCGACCTCGACCAGGCTATCGGCCAGACGCAGGGCCGCTTCCCTCCCGGCCATGAAGGCGCCGCCGCCGGTCTTGACGTCCATCACCAGCACGTCCAGGCCGGCAGCCAGTTTCTTGGCCAGGATGGAGGCGGTGATCAGGTCCACCGATTCCACCGTGGCGGTGACATCGCGGATGGCATAGAGGCGGCGATCGGCCGGGGCCAGATTGGCGTCCGGGCCGACGATGGCGCAACCCACCTCGGCCACCACCTGGCGAAAGCGCGCCAGGCCAGGGCGGATGCGATAGCCGGGGATGCTCTCCAGCTTGTCCAGGGTGCCGCCGGTATGGCCCAGGCCGCGCCCGGAGATCATCGGCACATGGCAGCCACAGGCGGCGAGCAGCGGCGCTAGCACCAGGCTGGTGAGATCGCCCACGCCGCCGGTGGAATGCTTGTCCACCACCGGCCCCGGCAGGTCCCAGTGCAGCACCTGGCCGCTGTCGCGCATGGCCAGGGTCAGGGCGGTACGTTCGGCGGCGGTCATGCCGCGCAGCAGGGTAGCCATGGCGAAGGCGGCGATCTGGCCTTCGCTGAGGCTGTCGTCGGCGATGCCGAGGACCAGGCGCTGGAGGTCCGTAGCGGACAGCTCCAGGCCATCGCGCTTCTGGCGGATCACTTCCTGGGCGAGCCACATGGGCTTAAATCCTTTAAAAGTCGTCGAAGGCGCCGGGCAGCAGCTCAGCCAGGGTCCAGGTACGGGTCCGGCCGGGCTCGCTGCCACTGCAGACGATGGTCGCGTCGGGCGCCATCAGCTCCAGCAGCACTTGGCGACAGGCACCGCAGGGACTGATCAGGGGAACGCCTGGCGCATGGATGGCCATGGCGGTGAAGCTGCGTGGCGGCAGGCCTTGGCTGATGGCGGCGAACAGAGCGCTGCGTTCGGCGCAGTTGGTCAGGCCATAGGAGATGTTTTCCACGTTGCAGCCATGGATGACTGTGCCCTCCGCCGTCAGCAGGGCGGCCCCGACGGGAAATTCGGAATGCGGGCAGTAGGCACGCTGGGAAGCGGTGACGGCCTCGGTCAGCAGGTGGTCGAGGGTTTCAGCAGGAACAGCGGACATGGGAAGTACCTCGGGAAAGCGAAAAGAGCGAGCGTGAGTGTAGCCCGGTCGGACGACCGGGCCGCCGCGACTCAAAGGCTGACAAAGAAGCCGGCCAAAGCCGCACTCATCAGGTTGGCCAGGGTGCCGCCAAGCATGGCGCGCAGGCCCAACTGGGCCAGTTCGTGACGCCGTTGGGGGGCGATGCCGCCCAGGCCGCCGAGCTGGATGGCGATGGAGGACAGGTTGGCGAAGCCACAGAGGGCGAAGGTGACGATGACCTGGGTGTGCGCCGACAGGGGTTGCACCCCCGCTGCCGCCGCCTTGAGCGGATCCAGGTAGGTCGAGAGGTCGGCATAGGCGACGAATTCGTTGAGCACCAGCTTCTGGCCGATGAAGCCACCGGCCTGCACCGCCTCGCTCCAGGGCACGCCGATCAGGAAGGCGACCGGCGCCAGCAGATAGCCGAGCACCAGCTGCATGCTCAGCTGCGGCAGGCCGAACCAGGCACCGCACCAGCCGAGGATGCCGTTGAGCAAGGCGATCAGGGCGATGAAGGCCAGCAGCATGGCACCGACCGCCAGGGCCACGCGCAAACCGACCTGAGCGCCTTCGGCGGCTGCGTCTATGACGTTGGCCGGGCGCTCCTCGCCCTCCCCCAGGGTCTTCATGGCCTGGTCGCGCGGCTGCTCGGTCTCCGGCTCCATCAGCTTGGCCATCAGCAATCCACCCGGCGCGGCCATGAAGCTGGCGGCGATCAGGTACTTGAGCTCCACGCCCATGCCGGCGTAGCCCAGCAGCACCGAGCCGGCCACCGCGGCGAAACCGCCGACCATGATGGCGAACAGCTCCGAGCGGGTGAGCTCGGCGATGAAGGGCCGCACCACCAGCGGCATTTCCGACTGGCCGAGGAACAGGGTGGCGGTAACGGTGGTGGACTCCACCCGGCTGGTACCGAGCAGGGCATGCAGCGCTCCACCCACCAGACGGATGATCCAGCCCATGATGCCCAGGTAGTAGAGCACCGCGATCAGGCTGCCGAAGAACACGATCAAGGGCAGCACCCGCACGGCGAAGACGAAGCCGCCGTTACCGAAGTACTCGAACATCCTGGGTCCGGCGAGGCCGCCGAAGAGGAACTCGATGCCCTTGTCGGCATAGAGCTGCAGCGACGAGACGGCGCCGGAGACGCTGCCAAGCACCTGCTGGCCCCAGGGAATGTAGAGGACGAACAGGCCGAGCCCCGCCTGCAACAGAAAGGCCGCGAGCACGGTACGCACGCGAATGGCGCGCCGTTGGCGGAAAAGAGGATGGCGATGGCCACCAGCAACAGCATGCCCAACACAGAGATCATCAAGAGACTCCTAACAGGATCGCCCGGTAGCGGCGATCGATGGGCGACAAGCGCAAGCAAGGCGCCTGCCAGAAGCTGTCCGACCGATCAGCTTTTGGCTGACCTAATGGTCAGCCAGGCGCAGGGGTCGGTCCAGTTGCAGACCCGCGGGCGAGAGCCGTGCCCCATAAGCCAGCACCTGCACGCCCTGCCGGCGTGCCTCGCCCAGGGCCAGGGCATAGGCGGCATCGATTTCCGCCGCCGGACGCACCGCCTCGATGCCGTCGAGCAGCACGCAATAGAGCAGCACCGCCCGCTCGCCGGCCGCGGCCAGCGCCGCCAGCTCACGCAGATGGCGGGTACCGCGGGTGGTCACCGCATCGGGAAAGGCGGCGATAGCGGTATCGGCGAAGCCCAGGGTGACGCTCTTCACCTCCAGGTACAGCGGCCCCGCGGGATACTCCAGGCGGAAATCGGCGCGGCTGTTTTCCAGACCGTAGGCTACCTCCCGGCGCAGGGCGGTGAAGCCAGTCAGTTCGGGAATGCCGCCGGCCAGCAAGGCCTCCTCCACCAGGCGATTGGCCCGGGCAGTATTGATGCAGGCCAATCGCCCATGATCCGTCTCGACCAGCTCCCAGGTGCCGGGCAGCTTACGCTTGGGGCCGCTGGCGCGACTGAACCAGACGCGGGCGCCCGGCGGCTGGCAATGGAGCATGGAACCGGTATTGGGACAATGCAGGGTCAATACCTCGCCGCTGGCGGTTTCGATGTCAGCGAGAAAGCGCTTGTAGCGGCGCAGCAGGCGACCCTCTTCCAGGGGCGGCTCGAATCTCACCGGGTACTCCAGCGCTGCAGGCCCTGGGCGATGCGGGCAACGGCCTCTTCCAGGCGCGGCAGCGATTGGGTGTAGGCGAAGCGCACATGGGTGTCGGCGCGATGGCGACCGAAGTCCAGGCCCGGGGTGATGGCCACGTGCTCGGTCTCCAGCAGGAACTGGCAGAAGGCATAGGCATCGCCGCCGAAGGCGGAGATGTCGGCATAGAGGTAGAAGGCGCCCTGGGGCTCGACGGCGATCCTGAAGCCCAGGGCACGCAACGCCGGCAGCAGGTAGTCGCGGCGGCGGGCGAATTCGGCGCGACGCGCTTCGAAGATGGCCATGGCTTCAGGGGTGAAACAGGCCAGGGCGGCCTGCTGGGCCACGGTGGAGGCGCTGATGTAGAGATTCTGCGCCAGCTTTTCCAGCTCCGGCACCGCGGCGCGCGGTGCCACCAGCCAGCCAAGGCGCCAGCCGGTCATGCCGAAGTACTTGGAGAAGCTGTTGAGCACGAAGGCCGTGTCGTCCACTTCCAGCACGCTGGGCGCGTCCAGACCGTAGGTCAGGCCGTGGTAGATCTCATCCACCACCAGATGGCCGCCACGCGCCTTGAGCGCGGCCGACAGCGCGGCGAGTTCGTCGCGATCGAGCAGGGTGCCGGTCGGATTGGCCGGCGAGGCCACCAGGGCGCCGACGCTGTCGGTTTGCCAGTGCCGCTCGACCAGCTCGGGGGTGAGCTGATAGCGGGTGTCGGCGCCGACCGGAATCAGCTGGGCCGCGCCTTCCACCAGGCGCAGGAAGTGCCTATTGCAAGGATAGCCGGGATCGGCCAGCAGCCAGTGACGTCCGGGATCGACCAGCAGGGCGCTGGCCAGCAGCAGCGCGCCCGAGCCGCCAGGGGTGATCAGCACCCGCTCCGGATCCAGGTCGACGCCATAACGCTCGCCATAGAAGGCGGCGATGGCCTGGCGCAATTCCGGCAGGCCGCGGGCCGCGGTGTAGCGGGTCTGACCGGCCGCCAGGGCCGCCTGGCCAGCGGCGACCACCGGGGCGGCCGTGGTGAAATCGGGCTCGCCGATCTCCAGGTGGATGACGTCGTGTCCGGCGGCCTGGAGCTGGTTGGCGCGCTCCAGCAAGGCCATCACATGGAAGGGCTCGATGGCCTGGCTGCGCGCGCTGTAGGAATTGGACATGGAAGGGGTCCGAACTTGTGGCGAAGGCGGGATTCTAACCAAGGCTTCGCAGACCGGCATCCGCCGCGTCGGCAAGGAGCGGGAGGCCGGTAGTAGCGCCCCCTGGAAGCTTCTGGTAAGTTCGCCGGCTTGCATCCGCAGGGCGACTGGCCAGTCGAGAACATATTCAGCCTGGCGTCGGCATTGCGCGGGACGCCATCGGCAGCCACAGCCCCCAGGCGTTCCAACATGGAGAGGCCTGGAAACGCATCCAGCCTGTGGACAGGATCAGCGAAAGTGAGAGGGTCAATCATGCCCAGCGAAGCAAATCAGCAGAACAATCATCTGGCCCGTGGCTACGAACCCTACCAGCCCAGCAAGGGCGAGGAATACATGAGTGAGCGCATGCGCGCCCACTTCACCGGCATTCTGAACAAGTGGAAGCAGGAACTGCGCGAAGAAGTCGATCGCACCGTGCACCACATGAAGGAAGAAGCGGCCAACTTCGCCGACCCGGCCGATCGCGCCACCCAGGAAGAGGAATTCAGCCTGGAACTGCGTGCCCGCGACCGCGAGCGCAAGCTGATCAAGAAGATCGACGAGACGCTGCAGCTGATCGAAGACAACGAATACGGCTGGTGCGACTCCTGCGGCGTGGAAATCGGCATCCGTCGCCTGGAAGCCCGCCCGACCGCCAGTCTGTGCATCGACTGCAAGACGCTGGCCGAGATCCGCGAGAAGCAGACCGGGACCTGAGTCCCGCTGCCTCACCGACGAGGGCGCTACGGCGCCCTTTGTTCTTTCCGGCATTCACAGGATGAGCTATGTCCAGGCACCCCTATGTCGGTCGTTTCGCCCCCACGCCCAGCGGCTATCTGCACTTCGGTTCGCTGGTCGCCGCCCTCGCCTCCTATCTGGATGCCCGCGCCGCGGGCGGACGCTGGCTGGTACGCATGGAAGACCTGGATCCGCCGCGCGAGGTCCCGGGTGCCCAGGCGGCGATTCTCACTACCCTGGAAGCCTACGGCTTCGAATGGGACGGTCCGGTGCTGCGCCAGAGCGAACGCCTGGACGCCTATCGGGCGGTCATCGCGCAGTGGCTGGCCAGCGGTCTGGCCTATGCCTGCGATTGTTCGCGCAAGCAGCTCGAAGGCAGTGGCGGCCTCTACCCCGGGCACTGCCGCAATCGCGGCCTGCCGGCGACGGACGCCGCTATCCGCATCCGTGTCCCGGAGCTGGACTACCGCTTCGTCGATCGCGTCCAGGGCGAATTCCGCCAGCACCTGGGTCGCGCGGTGGGCGACTTCGTCATCCAGCGCCGCGACGGCCTGATCGCCTATCAATTGGCCGTGGTGATGGACGATGCCCTGCAGGGCATGACCGACGTGGTGCGCGGCGCCGACCTGCTGGACTCCACGCCGCGCCAGCTCTACCTGCAGGAATTGCTCGGCCATCCGGCGCCGCGCTATCTGCACGTCCCGCTGCTGATCCAGCCCGATGGCCACAAGCTGGGCAAAAGTTACCGCTCGCCGCCGCTGCCGCCCGAGCAGGCCGGGGCCCTGCTGGTACGCGCCCTGCGCACCCTGGGCCAGCCGACCCGTGCGGAGCTGGCCGAGGAAGCCCCGGCCAAGGTGCTGGCCTGGGGCGTCGCCCACTGGGATGCCGCGCTGATCCCGCGGGTTCCGCACCTGGCCGAAGCCCAGCTGCCCGCCTAGTAGTTGGGCCAGAGTCCTGGCGTGGCCAGCTCCAGTAGATGTCCGTCCGGATCGCGGAAGTACAGACTGATCGCGCCACGAGGCCACTGGGTGCGCGCTTCGATGGCTACCCCGGCCGCCGCCAGGTGCGCGATCCAGGGCTCCAGCTCGTCCGCTCCGATCGCCAGGGCCAGGTGCTGACAGCCCTGGGCGCCATGGGACGGAATGCAGCCGCCCGGCAGCCGGACCGGTTGCTCGGTGGTGCCCCGCTGGAACAGCAACAGCACACTGGCGCCCACCGCATAGGCGGCCAGGCGTTCGTCGGCGAACATAGGCGCCAGTCCCAGCACCTCCTCGTAGAAGCGCCGGGCGCTGGGCAGATCGGCGGCATAGAGCGCGGTTTCCAGCACGGCGGCGAGGCGAGGCCTGGTCATCGTCGATCTCCAGTGGATAAAGAGGCCTTCACGGTAGAACCGTGGCGCTCCGGGGTATAGCGCTTTTGCTTTACCATGGCGCCATCGCCGTTCGGGAACCGCGCATGTACATCTACCGGTTGGTCCTGCTCCTCGTGGTAGGCATCTATCTGTTCTCCCCCGCCATCATGGATTGGTGGATCGCTCCCAGCGGCGCCTGGTATCGCCCCTACCTGCTGTGGCTCATCCTCATCGTGGTGACCTTCATCCTGCAGAGCCAGCGCGATGCCGACGAGCTTTAGTCTGTCCCAACTGGTCCTGATCAGCGCCGGCTACCTGCTGATCTTCTTCGGTGTCGCCTGGATGACCGAGAAGGGCTGGGTGCCGCGCCGGCTGGTGCGCCATCCGCTGATCTACACCCTGTCGCTGGGCGTCTATGCCAGCGCCTGGGCCTTCTACGGCACCGTGGGCCTGGCCTACGACTACGGCTACGGCTTTCTCGCCTACTACCTGGGGCTGTGCGGCGCCTTTCTGCTGGCGCCGGTATTGCTCTATCCCATCCTGCGGCTGACCCGCGCCTACCAGCTGGCGTCCCTGGCCGACCTCTTCGCCTTCCGCTTCCGGAGCACCTGGGCCGGCGCCCTGACCAGCCTGGGTATGCTGATCGCCGTGCTGCCGCTCCTGGCACTGCAGATTCAGGCGGTGGCCACCAGCACCGGCATCCTGGTACAGGCCCGCGCTCAGGACGCCCCGGCGCTGGGCTTCTGCCTGCTGATCACCCTGTTCGCCATGCTCTTCGGCGCGCGCCAGATCAACTCCAAGGAGCGCCACGAAGGCCTGGTGGTGGCCATCGCCTTCGAATCCCTGGTCAAGCTGCTGGCCCTGGGCATCGTCGGCGGCGTCACCCTCTATACCGTGTTCGGCGGGCCCAACGGCCTGGAGACCTGGCTGCAGCAGAACCAGAGCGCCCTCTCCACCCTGCACACCCCGCTGCAGGAAGGCCCCTGGCGGATCCTGCTGCTGGTGTTCTTCGCCGCGGCCATCGTCACCCCGCACATGTACCACATGGCCTTCACCGAAAATCTCAGTCCCCAGGCGCTGGTCAGCGCCAGTTGGGGGCTGCCGCTGTTCCTGCTGCTGATCAGCCTGGCGGTGCCGCCGATTCTCTGGGGTGGCCTGGCGCTGGGTTCGCCGACGCCGCCGGAGTACTTCACCCTGGGCGTGGGTCTGGCGCTGGACAATCCGCTGCTGGCGCTGGTGGCCTTCGTCGGCGGGCTGTCGGCGGCCAGCGGCCTGATCATCGTGGTGACCATGGCGCTGTCGGGCATGCTGCTCAACCACATCGTGCTGCCGCTCTACCAGCCGCCCACCGACGGCAACATCTATCGCTGGCTGCGCATGACCCGGCGCATGCTGATCGCCGCCATCATCCTTGGCAGCTATGGCTTCTATCGTCTGCTGCAGGGCCATGGCGACCTCTCCAGCCTGGGCATCGTCTCCTTTGTCGCCACCGTGCAATTCCTGCCCGGCGCGCTGTCGGTGCTCTACTGGCAGACGGCCAATCGCAAGGGCTTCATCGCCGGCCTGCTGTGCGGCCTGGGCCTGTGGTTCCTGAGCATGCTCATGCCGCTGGTGGCCGACATCAATCCGCTGCACATCGGCGTCTTCAGCTATCGCATCAGCGCCAGCAACTGGCACCTCGCCGCCGTGGCCTCGCTGACCGTCAACGTGCTGGTGTTCGCCCTGGTCTCGCTGTTCACCGAAGCCAGCGAAGAAGAGAAGAGCGCCGCCGAGGCCTGCGCGGTGGACAACGTCCGCCGCCCGCAACGCCGCGAACTGGCGGCCGGCTCGCCCCAGGACTTCGCCGTCCAGCTGGCCAAGCCACTCGGTGCCAAGACCGCGCAGAAGGAGGTCGAGCGCGCCCTGGCCGATCTGCTGCTGCCCTACGACGAGCGCCGCCCCTATGCCCTGCGCCGCCTGCGCGATCGCATCGAGGCCAACCTGTCCGGCCTGATGGGCCCGCGGGTCGCCCAGGACATCGTCGAGACCTTTCTGCCGTTCAAGGCGGAAAGCGAGGCCTATGCCACCGAAGACATCCACTTCATCGAGAACCGCCTGGAAGACTACCAGTCGCGCCTGACCGGTCTCGCCGCCGAGCTGGACGCCCTGCGCCGCTATCACCGCCAGACCCTGCAGGAACTGCCCATGGGCGTCTGCTCCCTGGCCCGGGACCGCGAAATTCTCATGTGGAACCGCGCCATGGAAGACCTCACCGGCATCGACGGCGCCCGGGTGGTGGGCTCGCGCCTGAGCGCCCTGCCCGATCCCTGGCAGAACCTGTTCGAACGCTTTCTCGCCGAGCCGGCGCAGCAGCACCTCTACAAACAGCGATTGCCCCAGGAACACGAGCAGCGCTGGCTCAACCTGCACAAGGCGACCATCGACGAACCCCTGGCGGTGGGCAGCAACGGCACCGTGCTGGTGGTGGAAGACATCAGCGAGACCCAGTTGCTGGAAGACCGCCTGATCCACTCCGAGCGCCTGGCCTCCATCGGCCGCCTGGCCGCCGGCGTGGCCCACGAGATCGGCAACCCGGTCACCGGCATCGCCTGCCTGGCGCAGAATCTGCGCGAGGAACGCGAAGCGGACGAAGAGATCGACGAGATCAGCAGCCAGATCATCGAGCAGACCCGCCGCATCACCCGCATCGTCCAGTCGCTGATGAGCTTCGCCCATGCCGGTGGCCGCCAGCAGGCCCATGAACCGGTGTGTGTAGCCGAGGCGGCCCAGGAAGCCATCGCCCTGCTCTCGCTCAACCGCCAGAGCGTGGACGTCGACTTCTTCAACCTCTGCGACCCCGAGCACTATGTGCAAGGCGATCCCCAGCGCCTGGTGCAGGTCATGATCAACCTGCTATCCAACGCCCGGGATGCCTCTCCGGCCGGCGCGCCGATCCGGGTGCGCAGCGAGGCCCATGGCCAGACGGTGACCCTGAGCGTCGAGGACGAGGGCAGCGGCATCCCCAAGGCCATCGTCAGTCGCCTGTTCGAACCCTTCTTCACCACCAAGGATCCGGGCAAGGGGACGGGGCTTGGCTTGGCGCTGGTCTATTCCATCGTAGAAGAGCATTATGGTCAGATAATGATCGATAGTCCTACCGACCCCGTGACCGGCCAGGGCACCCGCATTCGGGTACTGCTGCCGCGCTATCTCGGGTTGCCGGAGGCGCCGTGACGGACCCATCCGCCTGCTGGATGGATCTGCTAAAGCATTCGGAAGTCCAGACGACCGCGACAAGACACGCTGCCTGGCGTGGGTCGTCTTGCCTTCCCGTAAGAGAGCGCACTTGATGGCCCATATCCTGATTGTCGAAGACGAGAAGATCATCCGTTCGGCGCTGCGCCGCCTGCTCGAGCGCAACCAGTTCCGCGTCAGCGAAGCCGGCTCCGTCCAGGAAGCCCAGGATCTCTACGACGTCCCCAGCTTCGATCTCGTCATCAGCGATCTGCGCCTGCCCGGCGCCCCCGGCACCGAGATGATCGATCTCGCCAAGGGCAAGCCGGTGCTGATCATGACCAGCTACGCCAGCCTGAGATCGGCGGTCGATTCCATGAAGCAGGGCGCGGTGGACTACATCGCCAAGCCCTTCGATCACGACGAGATGCTGCAGGCCGTGGCGCGCATCCTGGTGGAGCGCGAGCAGCGCCCGCCGGTAGCCGTCGAGGAAAGCGTCACACCACCGCCGGCCACCGGCGAGATCGGCATCATCGGCAACTGCGCGCCGATGCAGGACCTCTTCGGCAAGATCCGCAAGGTCGCCCCCACCGACTCCACCGTGCTCATCCAGGGCGAATCGGGCACCGGCAAGGAACTGGTGGCGCGCGCGCTGCACAACCTGTCGCGCCGGGCCAAGGCGCCGCTGATCTCGGTCAACTGCGCGGCCATTCCCGAAACCCTGATCGAATCCGAACTCTTCGGCCACGAGAAGGGCGCCTTCACCGGCGCCAGCGCCAGCCGCACCGGCCTGGTGGAGGCAGCCGACGGCGGCACCCTGTTTCTCGACGAGATCGGCGAATTGCCGCTGGAAGCCCAGGCACGCCTCTTGCGCGTGCTGCAGGAAGGCGAGATCCGCCGGGTCGGTTCGGTGCAGTCGCAAAAGGTCGATGTGCGCCTGATCGCCGCGACCCACCGGGATCTCAAGGGCCTGGCCAAGATCGGCCAGTTCCGCGAAGACCTCTTCTATCGCCTCAACGTCATCTCCCTGCGCCTGCCCGCCCTGCGCGAGCGCGGGGGCGACGTCATGGAGATCGCCCGAGTGTTCCTCGCGCGGCAATCGGCGCGCATGAGTCGCCCGGGGCTCAAGTTCGGCGCCGAAGCCGAGGCGGCCATCCGCCATTACAGCTGGCCGGGCAACGTGCGTGAGCTGGAGAACGCCATCGAGCGCTCGGTGATCCTCAGCGAAGGCCAGGAGATCAATGCAGATCAGCTGGGCATCGACGTCGAGCTCGGCGAGCTGGAGCTGGCCGACAGCTACCTGGATCCGCTGCCCAGCACGGGCCTGGGTAACGGCAATGGCGCCCACGAGCCCACCGAGGACCTGTCGCTGGAGGACTACTTCCAACACTTCGTGCTCGAACACCAGGACCACATGACCGAGACCGAGCTGGCCCGCAAGCTGGGCGTCAGCCGCAAGTGCCTGTGGGAACGTCGTCAGCGCCTGGGCATCCCGCGCCGCAAGGCCAGTGCCAGCAGCGACGCCAGCTGATCCGCGCCGGGACGTGACAGCCGATACGTCCCGCGGTAACACCCTCTCCCTCCGCCTCCTCATCCTTTGCAATGTGTTACCGCCGTAACAGGCGGCGGGTTCAGAGGTAACGAAAATTTGCCTGTAGCCTCCAAGCAAACAGGCTACATTTTTCGCAAACCACTGATTTCAATGCATTTTTCAAAACTGGCACGGCATCTGCTTTATGTTCTCGTACAAGAACAATAACAACGTACCCCCTCCATAATAAAAACAAGACGTAGCGACTCCAGCACAACAAGAACAAGCAGGCGGAGGCGTAGCTAACTGATCATTTTGGAGAAGAGTCGTCTAGCGGGATGGTCCGCGCGATGTCAGGCCAGAGAACAACAAAACTGCCCCGAGGCAGCACCCGTACCAGGCAGAGCAGGAATGATCCTGACGGCATCAGCTTCCAAAGTAATCCGTTTGCTCTTGGCTCTAGACTTCAGAGCCTTTCCGGCGGCCGGTATCCGCACGGGACAGACCACACAAGAAAAACAAGAGGTCTGGATAGACAATAAAAACAAAGCACGTACCACTTTGGGGGGGAGCTTCGGCTCCCCCAGTGCCTTTGACAGCCTCCCCTCCCTCGTTCAAGATCCCCTCCTTATCTATTGCGCAACGGTTCCTGCTATGGGCCAGATTGCGTATAGCCGTCTCTCCGAACAGAAACTCGCATGCTGAAGAAGCTGATCCAGACTCTGCGCTCGCCCCTGCGGCGTACTCCGCCCGCGCCTGCCTTGCCCATCGAATTGCCCCGCAGTCAGCATGCTCTGGAACGAGAGCGGATCAGTCGTTACGCCTTGAGCGTGGTCGACCGGCTGGAAAAGGCGGGTTATCAGGCCTACCTGGTGGGCGGTTGCGTCCGGGACCTGTTGCTGGGTTTCGAGCCCAAGGACTTCGATGTCGCCACCAGTGCCACGCCCGAGCAGGTGCGGGCCGAATTCCGCAATGCGCGGGTCATCGGCCGGCGCTTCAAGCTGGTCCATGTGCATTTCGGTCGTGAGATCATCGAGGTGGCGACCTTCCGCGCCAATCACCCCACCGGGGATGCCGAAGACGAAGCCCAGGGATCGCGCCATGAAAGCGGCCGGATCCTGCGCGACAACATCTATGGCAACCAGGAACAGGATGCCCAGCGGCGCGACTTCACCATCAACGCGCTCTACTACGATGCCAGCGGCGAACGCATTCTCGACTACGCCAATGGCACCCAGGACATCCGCCTGCGGCAGATCCGCCTGATCGGCGACCCGGAGCAGCGCTACCTGGAAGATCCGGTGCGGATGCTGCGCGCCGTGCGGTTCGCCGCCAAGCTGGATTTCGAGATCGAGACCGCCACCGCCGAACCCATCAGCCGCCTGGCGCCGTTGCTGCGCGACATACCCGCGCCGCGGCTGTACGACGAGATCATCAAGCTGCTCCTGGGCGGCAAGGCGGAGCGCACCTTCGAGTTGCTCTGCCAGTACGGCCTGTTCGCCCCCTTGTTCCCGGCCAGTGGCGAGGCCCTGGAGCGCGACCCGGAGTACGCCGGCAGTCTGATCCGCCAGGCTCTGGCCAACACCGACACCCGTATCCGCGAAGGCAAGCCGGTCACCCCGGCCTTCCTGTTCGCCGCCCTGCTCTGGCCGGCCTTGCCCGAGCGCGTCCGCTATCACCAGGATCGCGGCCTGCCGCCCATTCCGGCCATGCAGGAAGCCGCCCACGACCTGACCCAGCAGCAGTGCCAGCGCACCGCCGTCCCCAAGCGTTTCACCATGCCCATGCGCGAGATCTGGGACATGCAGGAGCGCCTGCCGCGCCGTCAGGGCAAGCGCGCCGATCAACTGCTGGAAAATCCGCGCTTCCGCGCCGGCTACGACTTCCTGCTGCTGCGCGAGAGCGCCGGCGAGGAAACCGGCGGCCTGGGCGAGTGGTGGACGCGCTACCAGGAGGTCGGTGACAGCCAGCGACGCGAGATGATCAAGAACCTCAGCCGGGAAGACGGTGCGCCGGCCAAGCGGCGGCGCCGTGGCGGCAGCAATCGCAAGCGGCGCACCTCGGATGCGCCCACGTCCGGCGACGAATGATGGAAAGGGTCTATCTCGGCCTGGGCAGCAACCTGGCTGAGCCGCGGCGGCAGCTGGACGCCGCCCTGGAGGCCCTGGCCCAGCTGCCTGACAGCCAGCTGGTGGCGGTCTCCGCCTTCTATGCCAGCGATCCCCTGGGGCCGCCCGACCAGCCCCGCTACGTCAATGCCGTCGCCGCGCTGGACACCGCCCTCGCCCCCCTGGCGCTGCTCGACGCCACCCAGGCCATCGAGCAGCAGCAGGGGCGCGTGCGCAAGGACGAGCGCTGGGGTCCGCGCACCCTGGACATCGACATCCTGCTGTTCGGTGAGCGGCTGATCGACGAGCCGCGCCTGCAGGTACCGCACTACCACCTGCAGGCGCGCGCCTTCGTGCTCTATCCCCTGGCCGACCTGGCCCCCGAGCTGCACCTGCCCGATGGCCGCCGGCTGCCGGACCTGTTGTCCGCCTGTCCTTTCGAGGGTCTGGAACGACTGGTACCGTCGTCACCTGCGCGGTAACACTGCCGTAACACCGAACATTGACTTGTGTCGGATGCGCCGGGACTATAGCAGCCGTTTGCGCGCGGCCAACCCGCGCCCGCGGCGCCAGACAATAACCATAGCGCCGTCCCACGAGGACCTCTTGCATGCCTGATATCAGCCTCACGACCCTTCAGGGGCTCAAGCAGCGTGGCGAAAAGATCGCCATGCTGACCGCCTACGATGCCACCTTCGCCCAGGCCGCCAGTCAGGCCGGCGTCGAGATGCTGCTCATCGGCGATTCCCTCGGCATGGTGCTGCAGGGTCACGACAGCACCCTGCCGGTGACCCTCGACGACATGGTCTACCACACCGCCTGCGTCAAACGCGGCCAGGCCGGTGCCTTCATCGTCGCAGACCTGTCGTTCATGACCTATGCCACCCTGGAGCAGACCCTGACCAGCGCTGGCCGCCTGATGCAGGCGGGCGCGCAGATGGTCAAGCTCGAGGGCGACGCCTGGTTGGCCGAGCCGATTCGTCGGCTGGCCGCCAATGGCGTACCGGTCTGCGCCCACCTGGGCCTGACGCCCCAATCGGTCAATGTCTTCGGCGGCTTCAAGGTGCAGGGCCGCGATCCAGTCCGGGCGCAGCAGCTGCGCGAGGCGGCGCGCGAGTTGGAGGAAGCCGGCGCGGCCATGCTGCTGCTGGAATGCGTACCCTCGGCGCTGGCCGAGGAAATCACCCGCGCCGCCCGGGTGCCGGTGATCGGCATCGGCGCCGGTGCCGCCACCGATGGCCAGGTGCTGGTGCTGCACGACATGCTCGGCCTAGCCCTGCGCGGGCGCACGCCGAAATTCGTGCGCAATTTCATGGCCGGTCAGGACAGCATCCAGGCTGCCCTGGCGGCCTACGTCGCCGCCGTCAAGGACGGCAGCTTTCCCGCTCCCGAACACGGATTTTCCGCATGAAGACGGTCCATAGCGTCCGCGAACTACGCGCCGCCGTTGCCGCCGCGCGCCGCCAGGGCCTGCGCATCGGCCTGGTGCCCACCATGGGCAATCTGCACGCCGGTCATATCGCCCTAGTGGAGACCGCGCGCCGCCACGCCGACTTCGTGGTGACGAGCATCTTCGTCAATCCGCTGCAATTCGGCCCCAGCGAGGATCTGGCGACCTATCCGCGCACCCTGGCGGAAGACAGCCGCCAGCTGAACGAGGCCCACTGCGATCTGCTGTTCGCACCGGCGGTGGCCGAGATGTATCCCAAGGGTATGGACGGCCTGACCCGGGTGAACGTCCCCGAGGTGTCCGAAGGTCTTTGCGGTGCCCGTCGGCCCGGCCATTTCGAAGGCGTGGCGACGGTGGTCACCAAGTTGTTCCAGATGGCGCAACCGGACGTGGCGGTGTTTGGCGAAAAGGACTATCAGCAGCTGGCAGTGATCCGCAAGCTGGTCCAGGACCTGGACATGCCCATCGAGATCGTCGCCCAACCCACGGTGCGGGCCACCGACGGCCTGGCGCTGTCCTCGCGCAATGGCTATCTCGATGACGGCCAGCGTGCCAGCGCGCCCTGCCTGTACAGCCTGCTCAGGCGGCTCGCCGATCAGCTAGCCGCCGGCGCAGCGGTCGAGCCGACCCTGGCGTCCGGTGTCGCCGAATTGCAAGCCCAGGGGCTTAGAGTCGACTACCTGGAACTACGCGAGCAGTTGAGCCTGCAACCGGCCGGGCCGGCCACCACCGCGCTGGTGCTGCTGGTGGCGGCCTATCTGGGCCAGACCCGCCTGATCGACAACCTGAGCTTTCGCCGCAGGCCCGGAGTGTGATGCAACCGAAGGTTAGCTCACCCAAACCCGCCTGAATCCTGGAAGCCCGGAACATACCGGGCTTTTTCATGCTCGAAGCGCGACGCCACGTCAGGCGTCGCGCGGTCGCCGACTTTCCCTTGCAAGCCAGCGGCTTGTGGGGCACAACAGCAAACAAGAGCCACCAAGGAAAAGCCTAGCCATGGAGTACTATCAACACCCCCTCGACGTGACCCAGCTCGCCTCCTGGAAGGCCCTGCAGGACCACCGCAAGGCCATGCAGAATTTCCGCATGCGCGACGCCTTCGCCGCCGATCCGCAGCGCTTCTCGCAGTTCTCCCTGAGCAGCAGTGGTCTGTTCCTCGACTACTCCAAGAACCTCATCACCGAGCAGACCCGTGAGCTGCTGGTGAACCTGGCTCGCGAAGCGGGTCTGGAAGGCGCCATCCGCACCCTGTTCGACGGTGCCTACGTCAACTCGTCCGAGCACCGTCCCGCCCTGCATACCGCGCTGCGCCGCCCGGTGGGCGACAGTGTGCAGATCGATGGCCAGGACATCATGCCCGAGGTGCACCGGGTCCTGAACCAGATGACCGCGCTGGTCACCCGCATCCACAACGGCCTCTGGCGCGGCTACACCGAGAAGCCGATCACCGATGTGGTCAACATCGGCATCGGTGGTTCCTTCCTCGGTCCGCAGCTGGTGTCCGAGGCGCTGGTGCCCTTCACCCAGCGCGGCGTGCGTTGCCACTACCTGGCCAACATCGACGGCAGCGAATTCCGCGAGGTGACTTCCAAGCTCGCCGCCGACACCACCCTGTTCATCGTCTCCTCCAAGTCCTTCGGCACCCTGGAGACCCTGAAGAACGCCCAGGCCGCCCGCGCCTGGTGCCTGGCCCAGGGCTGCCCGGAGCCGGAGCTGCACAAGCACTTCATCGCCGTCTCCAGCAACGTCAAGATGGCGGTGGAATTCGGCATCGCCGAAGAGAACATCTTCCCCATGTGGGATTGGGTCGGCGGGCGCTACTCGCTGTGGTCGGCCATCGGCCTGCCCATCGCCCTGGCCATCGGCATGTCCAACTTCAAGGACCTGCTGGCCGGTGCCTATGCCATGGACCAGCATTTCACCAGCGCCCCCTTCGAAGAGAACATGCCGGTGCTGCTGGGCCTGCTCGGGGTCTGGTACGGCAACTTCTGGGGCGCGACCAGTCACGCCATCCTGCCCTACGACCACCACCTGCGTAACTTCGTGAAGCACCTGCAGCAGCTGGACATGGAGTCCAACGGCAAGAGCGTGCGTCAGGACGGCTCGCCGGTGAGCATGGAAACTGGTCCGGTGATCTGGGGCGGCGTCGGCTGCAACGGTCAGCATGCCTACCACCAGCTCCTGCACCAGGGCACCCAGCTGATCCCCGGTGACTTCATCGTGCCGGTGGTGAGCCACAATCCGGTGGCCGATCACCAGCAATGGCTCTATGCCAACTGCCTGTCGCAGAGCCAGGCGCTGATGCTGGGCAAGACCCGCGAGGAAGCCGAGGCCGAGCTGCGTGAGAAAGGCCTGGGCGAGGCCGAGATCGCCAAGCTGGCGCCGCACAAGGTGATCCCGGGCAACCGTCCGAGCAACACCCTGGTGCTGGAACGCATCTCGCCCCGACGCCTGGGTGCGCTGGTGGCCCTGTACGAGCACAAGGTGTTCGTGCAGAGCGTCATCTGGGGCATCAACTGCTTCGACCAGTGGGGCGTCGAGCTGGGCAAGGAGCTGGGCAAAGATGTCTATCAGCACATCATCGGCCGCAGCGAAGGCAAGGCCGACGATGGTTCGACTCAGGGCCTGATCGATTACTTCCGCGGTCGTCACCGCGGCTGATCGATCTCGGTCCGTTCCGAAAGGCGCCGCTCTGCGGCGCTTTTTCGTTTTATCGCCTCGCTGAACCCCAACAGGCCATCCGCGGCCTAAACTAGGAGCACAACAACACCAAGAAGGAGCCGGCCATGAGCCACCGCTATCCCGTGCCCGAGAGCCTGAGTGCCCGCACCCACCTCGACGAAGCCCGTTATCGCGAGCTCTACCAGCGCTCGGTGGAACAGCCGGAACGCTTCTGGAGCGAACAGGCCAGCGCTTTACTCGACTGGTCGCGCACCTGGGACGAAGTCCATAGCGGCGACATGCGCCAGGGCCAGACCCGCTGGTTCAGCGGCGGCCAGCTCAACGTCGCCTACAACTGCATCGATCGCCACCTCGGTGGCCGGGCCGAGCAGACCGCCATCCTCTGGGAAGGCGACGATCCCGCCGACAGCCAGGCCATCAGCTATCGCCAGTTGCACGAGCACGTCTGTCGCCTGGCCAATGTGCTCAAGGAGCGCGGGGTCAAGAAGGGCGACCGCGTCTGCCTCTATCTGCCGATGATTCCCGAGGCCGCCTATGCGATGCTGGCCTGCGCCCGCATCGGCGCGGTGCATTCGGTGGTGTTCGGCGGGTTTTCGCCCGAGGCGTTGCGCGACCGCATCCTCGATTCCGACTGCCGGGTGGTGATCACCGCCGACGAGGGCGTACGTGGCGGCAAGCGTGTGCCGCTCAAGGCCAATGTCGACAAGGCCCTGGCCAAATGCCCGGACGTCCACACCGTGGTCTTGGTCGAGCGGACCGGCGCCGCCGTGGCGCGCCAGGAGGGCCGTGATCTGCCTTATGCCCAGGCCGTGGCCGCGGCCGCGGCCGACTGCCCGGCAGAGCCCATGGATGCCGAGGATCCGCTGTTCATCCTCTACACCTCGGGTTCCACCGGCAAGCCCAAGGGCGTGCTGCACACCACCGGCGGCTATCTGCTGGGCGCCACCCTGAGCTTCAAGTACCTGTTCGACTACCACGAGGGACAGGTCTTCTGGTGCACCGCGGATGTCGGCTGGGTCACCGGCCACAGCTACATCGTCTATGGCCCCCTGGCCAATGGCGCCACCACCCTGATGTTCGAAGGCGTGCCCAGCTATCCCGACGCCAGTCGCCTGTGGCAGGTGGTGGACAAGCATCAGGTCAATATCTTCTATACTGCTCCCACCGCCCTGCGCGCCCTGATGCGTGAAGGCGACGAGCCGGTACAGCGCACCTCGCGGCAGAGCCTGCAATTGCTCGGCAGCGTAGGCGAGCCGATCAATCCCGAGGCCTGGGAGTGGTATCACCGGGTAGTGGGCGAGGGTCGCTGCCCCATCGTCGACACCTGGTGGCAGACCGAGACCGGCAGCATCCTCATCGCCCCGCCCCCCGGCGCCCTGGCGTTGAAGCCGGGCTCGGCCACCCTGCCCTTCTTTGGCGTCCAGCCGGTGCTGCTGGACGAGCAGGGCAAGGAAATCGACGGCCCCGGCAGCGGAGTGCTGGCCATCAAGGCCAGCTGGCCGAGCCAGATCCGCACCGTCTATGGCGACCACCAGCGACTGATCGACACCTACTTCAGTGCCTATCCGGGTTACTACTTCACCGGCGACGGCGCCCGCCGGGACGAAGACGGCTACTACTGGATCACCGGGCGGGTGGATGACGTGCTCAACGTCTCCGGCCACCGCATCGGTACCGCCGAAGTGGAAAGCGTGCTCACCGAACATGCGGACGTGGCCGAAGCCGCCGTAGTGGGTTGCCCGCACGAGGTCAAGGGCCAGGCGGTCTATGCATTCGTCACTACCAAGGGCGGGGTGACCCCAAGCGACGAACTCAAGGCCCGCCTGCGCCAACAGGTGGCCGAGGAGATCGGCAGCTTCGCCAAGCCGGAATTCCTGCAATGGGCACCCGCCCTGCCCAAGACCCGCTCCGGCAAGATCATGAGACGCATCCTGCGCAAGATCGCCTGCGACGAGCTGGACAGCCTGGGCGATACCTCGACCCTGGCCGATCCGTCGGTGGTCGACAGCCTGATCGACGCCCGCCTCAATCGCGCACCCCAAAACTGAACACTGGCCCAAAGAAAAGCCCCGCCTAGGCGGGGCTTTTTTCTGCAGGCAACCTTAGTGGGCGGCTTGCATGCGGTGCTTCAGGTCACGCATGCGATCGTGGGTCGCACGGGCCTTTTCCAGCTGGCTGCGCAGGTTGGCCTGGGCATCCGGCGTGGCGTGTTCGTTGACGGCGCGCTCCAGTGCGTGCAGCAAGCGGTCTTCCTGCTCTTCCAGTTCGCTGACGTAGGTGACTTCTTCCTTTTCCTTGCTGGCAAAGGAGGTTTTGACGTCGGTGTAGTACTTGCGGAAGCTGCCGGCAAAGGTGCCTTGCTCAGCGGGCTTTTCACCAGCGGCCGATACCTGGCTGCTCAGGGCGCTGATGATCTCGGCCTTGCTCTGGGCGATTTCGGTGAACAGGGCCTTCAATTCGGGGTTCTTCACTTCGGTGAGGGCATGCTCGTAGAAATTCTTGCCGTCACGGGCGATCTCGATCAGATCGTTGAGGGTTTCGGTCGTGCTGGTCATGGCAGTTCTCCGGGGTGAAGGGCAAGGGTGATGGCAGCGGCGCTGCCATCGTGCCGGGTGTTACCAGGCGTTCTTACTGAGCGGCTTTCAGCGCGTCAGCCGATACGGCCTTGACGCCCTTGATGGCCTTGGCTTCCTTGATCGCCAGGTCGCGCTGGGCTTCGGTCGCCACGGTGCCGGACAGGGACACGACGCCCTTGTTGGTCTCGACCTTGATCGAGGTGCCCTTGATGTGTTCGTCGGCCAGGAAGGAAGCTTTGACCTTGCTGGTGATCCAGGTGTCGGACGCGGCTTCTTCGGTCTTGTCCACGGTGTTGTTGGCGGCCAGGGTCATGTTCTGGCTGGTGGCAGCAAAGGCACCGCCGGCCAGCGGCAGGCTCAGTACGGAAGCGGTAACGGCAGCGAGGGCAAAAGTACCGAAAGTCTTTTTCATGAGATGACTCCTGTTTTCCTTGGTTGTACTGCGCCCAGGTCCTGGTAGCAGCGACTCCTATGTAGAGCGCAACGGCTGCGCCGAATTCCAAAGCCAATTAAAGACGTTAAAAATCAATGACTTAGATAAATTCACCAAAAATAACGGGCGGGCAAAATGCAAGTAATGCGCAAAAAGGTCTGGTAAATTGCACGAGGTCAGACGACTCTGGCACCGATGTCTGGGGCAGGAGCCTCCCGTACGCTCTGGGACGAGGGTGGACATCGAAAGGCGGACGTCGAGGTGGCCAAACCAGAACTGCCACACCTTTATCCGGTCAATGCTGAATTGAACCCGACACCTACGATCGGGCCTCGAGGATCCGGGATGCGGCCTCTCTCCCCTGCGCGCATTGCCCTGATTTATCTGTTGCTGAGCGCCCTCTGGGTGATCGGTACCGATGGGCTGTTGTATCTGCTGCTCAGCGATCAGGACAGTGTCCATCTGTGGCACACCCTGAAGGGTCTGGCCTTCATGAGCCTGCTATCGCTGGTGCTCTATGGCTTGCTGCGGCGCGAAGCCAGCTATCGCGAAGGCTTCATCGAAGAGTTGCAAAGCCAGCGCGCCACCCAGGATTTCGTCCAGCGGCTGACCAATACCGGTGACTGGCAGTTGCTGGACGATGGCCGCCTGCTGTGTTCCGAACGCACCCTGGTGATGCTGCACCAGCCCAAGGGCAGCGATCCGCTGGATTTCGCCACCATTGCCGCCTGCGCCCGCGCCGATGACCGCGACCACGTCCACAGCATGCTGGAACGCCTGCAGCACATGCAGGGCCCGCTGAATTTCTCGGCGCATTTCGACGATGGCGAAGGCAGTTGGCGCTGGCTCAATTGGCAGAGCGATTTCGACGAAGCCGGCATCACCCGCGGTGCCCTGGTCGACATCACCAGCCACAAGCTGGCCGAACAGGCCCTGCAGGACAGCCAGCGGCGCTATCGCGAACTGGTCCAGCACCTGCCGCTAGTGATCTTCGCCAGCGATCACCGCGGTCGCTGGCAATTTCTCAACCCAGCCTGGGAAGGCCTCACCGGCCAGCCCGCCGCCCAGCAACTCAACCACCCCCTGGATCAAGCCTTCCATCCCCAGGACGGCGCCCGCCTGCGCCAGCTGGTGGCGGATTTCGCGGCGGGCCAGCGCCTGCATTGGAATGGCGTGGTGCGGTTGCGGCTGTCGGTGGAGAGTCATCGCTGGATGCAGATGGAGCTGCGCGCCGGCCTCGATGGCGAGATCCAGGGCACCCTGACCGACATCCATCACGACTACCAGGCGCAGCTGCTGCAACAGGCCCGTAGCGACGTTCTCGACGACCTGCTCACCGGCCTGCCGCTGGCGGAGATCCAGCAGGGCATCGCCCTGCGGCTGGAGCAGATCTATCCGGAAATGCGCGTCGCCCTGTTGCTGGACGACCAGGGCGAGCATCTGCGGGTCGCCGCGGCGCCCAGCCTGCCACCGGCCTTCCAGGCGGCGCTGGAAAGCATGCCTCGCAGCCGTCACGACCAGGGCTGCTGCAGCGCCGTCACGGGCAATGCGCCGGTGTTCACCATCGATGTCGCACTGGACCCGGCCTGGCAACCGCTGTTGCCGGCGGCCCAGGCGGCGGGCATTCGCGGCGCCTGGGCCCTGCCGCTGCAGGACGAGCAGCAACGTGCCGTGGGCGCCCTGGGCATCTACTACGGTGAGGCGCGGCTGCCCGAAGCGGAAACCCAGGCGCTGATCACCGAATTCACCCGCCTGGCGGTGCTGGCCATCCGGCAGCAGCGTGTCGTCCAGGCGCAACGTGCCAGCGAGGCGCGCTATCGCGGCATCTTCGAACAGGCCTACACCGGCATCATGCTCAGTGACCTGGAAGGTCGCTGGTTGAGCGTCAATCACCACTTCTGCCAGATGCTCGGCTACTCGCAACCGGAGTTGCTGCAAAAGGACACCGCGTCGGTGACCCATCCGGACGAGCGCGCGCTGGGCGCCGCGCTGCGCAAGCAGCTGGTGGACACCGGCCAGGACCGCTACACCCTGGAAAAACGCTATCTGCATCGCAATGGCCAGCCGGTATGGACCAACGTCACCACGCGCCTGATCCGCGACGATCAGGGCGTGCCGCAATACTTCATCAGCACCGCCCAAGACATCACCCTGCGCAAACAGCAGGAAGAGAGCCTGCGCCAGGCCGCGGCGATGTTCCAGAACAGTCGCGACGGCCTGTTGCTGCTCGACGAGCGCCGCTGGATCCTGGCGGTGAACCCGGCCTTCGCCCGGCTGCTGGGCGCCCAGGAAGGCACCCTGCTCGGCCAGCGCCTGGGACTTCCCGGCGGTGGGCGCCAGGACCAGCGCTTCTATCGCGAACTCTGGCGTACCGTGCGCCGCGAGGGCCGCTGGGAAGGCGAGCTGCTCTGGCCACGACTCGACGGCAGTACCTTTCCGGCCTGGACCGCCATCGACACCCTCTACCCCCGGGAGACCCGGCAGTACACGGTTACCGTCAGCGATACCACCCGCCTGCGAGAGAGCGAGGCGCGCCTGAGTCACCTGGCGCACCACGATCCCCTGACCGACCTGCCCAATCGCCTGCTGGCGCGCACCCATCTGGAACATGCCCTGGCCCTGGCCGAACCCCAGGAATACCTGGTCGCCGTACTGATCCTCGACTTCGATCATTTCCGCACGGTCAACGAAAGCCATGGCCATGCCCTGGGTGACGAACTGCTGGTGGAATTCGCCGCCCGCCTGCGCGCCCTGCTCAGCGAGGACATCACCCTGGCGCGCATCGGTGGCGACGAGTATCTGGTCATCATCGAGCGGATAGACCGGCCCGAATTCGCCGCCCAGATCGCCCAGGCCATGCTCGGCAAGCTGGAGCAGCCCTTCCATCTCGGCGAGCACGACATCTATCTCAATGCCAGCATCGGCATCAGCCTCTTTCCCGACGATGGCGGGACCGCCGATGACCTCATCCGCAATGCCGACACGGCCATGCACCAGGCCAAGGACCAGGGCCGCGACACCTTCCGCTTCTATACCCAGGCCCTCACCGAGCAGTCGCGGCGGCGGTTGAATCTGGAATCGCGGCTGCGCACCGCGCTCAAGCGCGGTGACTTCGTCCTGCACTACCAACCGCTGATGAGCGTCAGCACCGCCCAGACCATTGGCGTGGAAGCCCTGGTGCGTTGGCAGGACCCGGAGCTGGGCCTCATCCCGCCCACCGAGTTCATTCCGCTGGCCGAAGAAACCGGGCTCATCGTGCCCCTGGGCGACTGGATCATCGAGACCGCCTGCCAGCAGATGCACAGCTGGCTCGCCCAGGGACTCGAACTGGAGACCCTGGCGATCAACATCTCGCCCCGGCAATTCGCCAAGCGCGATCTGGCCAGCACCATTTCCCGCGCCCTGGCGCGCAGTCGCCTGCCGGCCGAGCACCTGGAGCTGGAGATCACCGAAGGCACCCTGATGAACAATGTCGAGGAGGCGCTGCTGTCCCTGGCTACCCTCAAGACGCTGGGCGTACGCATCGCCGTGGACGACTTCGGCACCGGCTATTCCTCCTTGGCCTATCTGCGCCGCTTCCCCCTCGACAAGCTCAAGATCGACCAGAGCTTCATGCACGAATTGCGCAGCGACAGCGGCACCCACAGCAGCCAGGCCATCGCCGCGGCCATCGTGGCCCTGGGGCAGGGCCTGGATCTGGACGTCCTGGCCGAGGGCGTGGAGACCACCGAGCAATGGGATATCCTGCGCAAGCTGGGTTGCCAGCAATGCCAGGGCTTCCTGTTCAGCCCACCGTTGCCGCCGGAAGAGTTCGAAGGCTGGTATGCCGAACGGCAGCGGGCGCGCGCCTAGCGCGCTTACCGACGAATGTCACCATTCTGCAATCAAAAGCGCTCTAGAATCGGGTTTCCACTTTTCGTCTGTCCCCGAGGGTACCAGTATGAAGATCGTGGTTCGCCCCCTGCGCAAGTCCACCACCAGTGCCTGGCAGGTCTGTCTCGACAAACAGGCCATCACCTTTCTCAATGAAGCCGACGCCCGCAGCTACGTGGCAACGCTGGAGGCGCGTATCGCTGCGCCCCATCCGTTGCCGGTGCGTGAAACGACCCCGGCAATGGCCGCGCCGCTCTAGCCGTCAGCGCGCCTGACCGTTCGTCTCAGAGGTCGCCCTGGCACCGGCACTGGAGGTGCGGGCCAGGGCGACTGCTGATCTTGTCGCGCCAGACACTTGGCTAGGCAGCTATCGAAAATGTAACTTTTGCGGCCTCCACCCCATCCTACCCCTAGCCCCTGCCTCCGCCGGGACTCGCTGTCTGATGGATCTGGAACGCCCATGCTCGAACTCGCTGCTGCCTTCATCTGCTTCACCTCGCTGCTCACCTACCTCAACTACCGCTTCGTCGGCCTGCCGCCCACCATCGGCGTCATGGTCATCGCGCTGATCTTCTCGGTCGGCCTGCAGAGCCTGTCCTGGCTGGGCTTTCCCGGCCTCGAGCACCGCATCGGCGAACTGCTCGGGCAGATCGACTTCAACGACCTGCTGATGAACTGGATGCTCGGCTTCCTGCTGTTCGCCGGCGCCCTGCACGTCAATCTCAAGGACCTGCGCGACTACAAATGGGCCATCGCCGGCTTGGCCACCCTCGGCGTGATCATCTCCACGGTGTTGATCGGCTATCTCAGCCACCTGATCTTCGGCTGGCTGGGCTGGCACGTCGACCTGCTCTACTGCCTTATCTTCGGCGCCCTGATCTCCCCGACCGATCCCATCGCCGTGCTTGGCATCCTGCGCTCGGCCGGCGCGCCCAAGTCCCTGGAGACCACCATCGTCGGCGAGGCGCTGTTCAACGATGGCGTGGCCGTGGTGGTCTATTCGGTGCTGCTGGGGGTGATCCAGCTGGGCGAGACGCCCACGGTCAACGCCGCGCTCTGGCTGTTTCTCGAAGAGGCCGGCGGCGGCATCCTCTTCGGCCTGTTGATCGGCTTCATCTGCTACTGGCTGATGCTGAGCATCGAGCAGCACCAGATCGAGGTAATGCTGTCCCTGGCGCTGGTGATCGGCGGCTCGACCCTGGCCAGCCACCTGCACGTCTCGGGCCCCATCGCCATGGTGGTCGCGGGTCTGATCATCGGCAACCTGGGCCGTACCAAGGCGATGAACGACTTCACCCGGCGCTACCTGGACGGGTTCTGGGAGTTGATCGACGAGATCCTCAACGCCCTGCTGTTCGCCCTGATCGGCATGGAGCTGCTGGTGCTGCCCTTCAGCTGGGCCCACTTGGGCGCGGCACTGCTGGTGACCCTGGCGATCCTCTTCGCCCGCTGGATCAGCGTGGCACCGGTGGTGCTGCTCAGCCCGCACTGGCGCAACATGACCCGCGGCACGGCGCGCATCCTCACCTGGGGCGCCCTGCGTGGCGGCGTCTCCGTAGCCCTGGCGCTGAGTCTGCCGGCCGGTCCGGAGCGGGATCTGATCCTGGCTCTGACCTATATCGTGGTGCTGGTCTCCATCCTCGGCCAGGGCCTTACCATCGGCCGGGTGGTCAAGAGCGTCACCGGTGGCGCACCGGTCGTGCGCGACGAGCATCACTGAACCGGGAAACGAAGAACCCCGCCGTGGCGGGGTTCTTTGAGCAACAGCCGAGCGATCAGCGCGGCAGGTTGCGGCCGGAGAAGATCTCGCGCATCTCGTGCTTGAGACGCTGAGTGATCTGCTGGCGCTGTTCCGTCGAGAGGCTGCGGGAAGCATCACCGAACAGGTAGTTGTCCAGTTCGAATTCCTTGAGCAGCATCTTGGTGTGGAACAGGTTGTCCTGGTACACGTTCACGTCGGTCATCTGGTAGGCCGCGCGAGTGTCCTCGGACAGGTAGTTCTGGATCGAGTTGATCTCGTGGTCGATGAAGTGCTTGCGCCCTTCGATGTCGCGGGTGAAGCCGCGCACCCGGTAGTCCACGGTGACGATATCCGAGTCGAACTGGTGGATCAGGTAGTTCAGGGCCTTGAGCGGGGAGATCACGCCACAGGTGGAGACGTCGATGTCGACGCGGAAGGTGGCGATACCGTCGTCCGGATGGATCTCCGGATAGGTGTGCACCGTGATGTGGCTCTTGTCCAGGTGGCCGAGAATGGTCTCGCGCAGCGGACCGGGCGATTCCTCGATCTGGCTCTCGGTCGGCTCGACCGGTTGCTCGGAGATCAGGATGGTCACGCTGGCACCCTGGGGATCGTAATCCTGGCGGGCGATGTTGAGGATGTTGGCCCCGATGATATCGACCACGTCGGTCAGAATCTGGGTCAGACGCTCGGCGTCGTACTCTTCATCAATGTACTGGACATAGGCCTGTTGATCTTCCGACGTCTCGGCGTAGCAGATGTCGTAGATGTTGAAGCTCAAGGTCTTGGTCAGGTTGTTGAAACCATGAAGCCTGAGTTTGCTTTTCACGGTGGTAAAGCTCCCGTCGTGCGGTCTCTGACCGCGGTCCTGAGTGCCCGTCAGTTGCGGATTGCGCAAGCTGCGTAGGGCGGCGAACACCTCTTCGCGATGGCGATTGGCTGTACTTGTCGGGGGCTTGCCCCTTAAGAGCGGCGCATTATGCAGATCGGCAGCGGCTGGGGCCAGAGTCTGCCGGGCTCAGGTGATGAATTGATGTCGGCGGGAAGGGATGACGCGGAGGGCGACGCCTGCATGGGCGTCGCCTGCAAGAGCATCAGGCGAGTTCGACGAGTTCGTAGCTGTGGGTGATCTCGACGCCGGCCCGACCGAGCATGATGGAGGCCGAGCAGTACTTCTCCGCCGACAGCTCGATGGCGCGCTTGACCTGGGCTTCCTTGAGACCGCGGCCCTTGACCACGAACTTCAGGTGAATGCGGGTGAACACCTTGGGCTCGGTCTCGGCACGATCCGCTTCGAGGAAAGCCTCGCAGCTCTCCACCGGCTGCCGCGCCTTGCGCAGGATGCTGACCACGTCGTAGCTGGCGCAGCCGCCCAGGCCGATCAGCACGGTTTCCATCGGCCGTACGCCGAGGTTGCGACCACCGCTTTCCGGCGGGCCGTCCATGACCACCACGTGACCGCTGCCGGATTCACCGAGGAACATGGCCTCGCCTGCCCACTGGATGCGCGCTTTCATCGCTTTCGTCCTACTTATATATGCAAATGGTGATCAGCTTAACATGCTGGATGGCGTAAACTGATGACCAGTGAAGGGCTATTCAGCTCGCATTTAAGCTGCGCATGTTCTTATCCGGTCTTTGAATTGGAACCGGCGCAGCCTATGCATGCACCGGTTCGGACATCGGTGCCCCCGACTCAGGTTAGCTTTCAACCTCAGGAATCAGCATGGCCGCTATCATCCCACCCGCGAAGTTACAGCACATCGACAAGCTGCTAGCGCACTGCTCGCGTCGCCGCTACACGGCAAAAACCACCATCATCTACGCTGGCGACAACAGCGAAAGCCTGTTCTTCATCCTCAAGGGTTCGGTGACCATCCTTATCGAAGACGATGAGGGCCGCGAAATGATCATCGCCTATCTCAATGCCGGGGACTTCTTCGGCGAGATGGGTCTGTTCTCCAAAGAAGGCAGCGAGCCCGAGCGTAGCGCCTGGGTCCGTGCCCGTACCGAGTGCGAAGTCGCCGAGATCAGCTACAGTCAGTTCCGCGAACTGAGCCAGCATGATCCGGACATGCTGTTCTCCCTCGGCCGCCAGATGGCCGAGCGCCTGCGCCAGACCACCCGCAAGGTCGGCGACCTGGCCTTCCTCGACGTCACCGGTCGCGTGGCGCGCACCCTGCTCGACCTGTGCAAGCAGCCGGACGCCATGACCCACCCGGATGGCATGCAGATCAAGATCACCCGCCAGGAGATCGGCCGCATCGTCGGTTGCTCCCGCGAGATGGTCGGCCGCGTGCTCAAGTCCCTGGAAGAACAGGGACTGGTCCACGTCAAGGGCAAGACCATGGTGGTGTTCGGCACCCGCTGAACCCCGCCCGGTGCGCCCCCGCCAGCAGGCGGGGGCCGCTGCCCCCGCCCTTCCAGCGCGTCAGATCTCGACCTTCCGCTGTACCTTCTCCACCCGCACCGTGGCTTTCTCCTCGACGGTCTTCTCGCCGTTCCCCTTGGCCTTGGGCTCACCCACGACGAAGTGGAATTCTTCGCCGTGCTTGACCGCGCCATAGAGCACCGCCTTCTCGATCAACTCGGTGCCGCGCAGATGCCGCAGCATCAGCGGATCGCAGCGCAGGTCACGATAGAGCGCCAGGCACAGCAGCGCCATGACCACCACGAAAGGCAGTGAGACCACGATGGTCAGATTCTGCAGACCATTGAGGGCGGCGCCTGGATTGCCCGGGTCGCCGATGGCCAGCATGATTGCCGCCACCGCGCCGGTGAGGGCGCCCCAGAAGATCACCGTGCGTCGCGAGGGCTCGGTGGTACCGCGCTCGGACAGGGTACCCATCACCAGGGACGCGGCGTCGGCGCCGGACACGAAGAAGATCGCCACCAGCACCATGACCAGTACCGAGGTCACCGAGACCCAGGGATAGCTGGCCAGCAGATCGTAGAGGGCGAAGTTGCTGTTCACCGCGCCGTCGACCAGGGTGAAGGCGCCCAGGCGCATGGCGTCGATCGCCGCGCCACCGAAGATGACGAACCAGACCACGCTAACCAGACTCGGCACCAGCAATACCCCGGTGACGAACTGGCGGATGGTACGGCCGCGACTGATGCGGGCGATGAACATGCCGACGAAGGGTGTCCAGGAAATCCACCAGGCCCAGTAGAACACCGTCCAGCTCGACAGCCAGTTGCCCATGGCCTCGCCGCCGCTAGCGCTGGTGCGCGCCATCATCTCCGGCAGCAGGTCGATGTAGTCACCGATGGCGGTGGGCAGCAGATTGAGCATCAGCAGGGTCGGCCCGACGACGAAGACGAACAGGGCCAGGGCCACCGCCAGCACCATGTTGGTGTTGGACAGCCACTGGATGCCCTTTTCCACGCCGGACACGGCAGAGATGACGAAGGCCACCGTCAGCACGGTGATGATGCCGATATACAGCATTTTTCCGGGTTGCTCGATCCAGCCGTTGTGTTCGAGTCCGCCAGCGATCTGCAGGGCGCCCAGGCCGAGGGAGGCGGCCGAGCCGAACAGGGTGGCGAAGATCGCCATCATGTCGATGACGCGGCCAAGGGGGCCGTTGGCGTGCTCGCCGATCAGCGGGCGAAAGGCCACCGAGATGAGCTGGCAGCGCCCGCGACGGTAGGTGCCATAGGCGATGGCCAAGCCGACCACGGCGTAGATGGCCCAGGGATGCAGCGTCCAGTGGAACAGCGTGGTAGCCATGGCCACCTGCAGGGCGGCACTGCTCTGTCCCGCGGCGCCGCCGGGCGGCGGGTTGAGATAGTGCGACAGCGGTTCGGCGACGCCAAAGAACATCAGGCCGATGCCCATGCCGGCGCTGAACATCATCGCCACCCAGGAAAGGGTGCGGAATTCCGGTTGTTCGTCGTCGCGTCCCAGGGGGATCCGCCCATAGCGACTGGCCGCCAGCCAGATGACGAAGACCACGAAGCCGGTGGAGGTGAGTACGAACAGCCAGCCGAAATGGGTGATCACCCAGCCCTGGGCGGTAGAGGCGCTGCTGGCCAGACCGGCCTGGTTGACGAAGCCCCAGATCACGAAGGCCAGCGCGGCGATGCTGGTGACGCCGAAGACCACCCAGTCGGTGGTACCGGCGAGTCGGCGATCGCGCCGCGACTCCTCGGTCCGGGAGGGATCGGTGACGCTGATATCAAGTGTTTCGCTTTTTTCTTCCGTTGCCATGGTTCTTGCTTGCCCTGGTTATGGATGGCCTGGTGCGGCGGAGCCCCGGCGCACCTCGCGATGGCCGATCGACTCCTCGACCCGCCACGGTTCAGCGGGTCGGAGGTCATTAACCGGGTTTAGGGGGCAGGAAACAAAGCCCCGCGTCGGCAGCGGGTACACGGAGGTCGTTCCCGCCGATTGGGGCGGGCGTGAGTCGACCTGGGTCACCTTGCAGATAAAAAAAGGCCTCGGTGGTCGCCACCGAGGCCTTGTTCAGGCGCCTGAACGGTCAGGCATCCATGAGCGGGAAGCGCCGGTCAGGAAAGAACAGCCGCTGCAGCTCCTGGCCCGGCTCCTCGGCACGCATGAAGGCTTCGCCCACCAGGAAGGCACGCACCTCGTTGATCTCCATCAGCTCCACGTCGGCGCGATTGAGAATGCCGCTCTCGGTGATCACCAGGCGATCCTGGGGGATGCGCGGCAACAGATCCAGGGTCGTCTCGAGGCTGACCTCGAAGGTGTGCAGGTTGCGATTGTTGACGCCTACCAGCGGGGTATCCAGCACCTTGAGCGCGCGCTCAAGCTCGGCGCCGTCATGGACCTCGACCAGCACGTCCAGGCCGACATCCTTGGCCGTGGCGGCCAGTTCGCCCATCAGGGCGTCGTCCAGCGCGGCGACGATCAAGAGGATGCAATCGGCGCCGATGGCCCGGGCTTCCACCACCTGGATGGGATCGATGAGGAAGTCCTTGCGGATCACCGGCAACTGGCAGGCGGCGCGCGCTTGCTGCAGATAGGCGTTGCCGCCCTGGAAGAAGTCCACGTCGGTGAGCACGCTCAGGCAGGTGGCCCCGCCCAGGGCATAGCTGTGGGCGATCTCCGCCGGCACGAAGTGTTCGCGGATCACGCCCTTGCTCGGCGAGGCCTTCTTCACCTCGGCGATGATCGCCGCTTCCTTGCGTGCCACCTGGGCCTGCAGGGCGCGGGCGAAGCCACGGGGGGCATCGGCGGCGCGGGCCTGGGCCTCGAGCTCGGCCAGGCTGGTACGCGCCTTGAGCTGGGCGATCTCCTCGGCCTTGCGGGCCAGGATCTTCTGCAACACGGTTGGCACACTCACGGGCGACCCTCCTCGCGATAGACGGATGTGAAATGGGCGAGCTCGTCCAGCTTTTCCCGGGCCAGGCCGCTGTAGAGCGCGTCGTGGGCCAAGAGTACCCCTTCATGCAGACTATGGGCGAGATCCGCGGCATAGAGCGCCGCGCCGGCGTTGAGCACGATCATGTCGGCGGCCTTTTGCCCGGCTTCGGTCTTGCGTCGACCGAGGGCGTCGCGGATCAGCGCCAGGGAGGCCTCGGGACCGTCCACGGTCAGGCCGACCAGGGTCTGGCTCTTGATCCCCAGATCCTCCGGCAGCACCTGGTATTCGCTGATGCTGCCGTCCTTGAGTTCGGCCACCTGAGTCGCCGCGGCTAGGCTGAATTCGTCCAGGCCGTCGCGGGAATGCACCACCAGCACATGGTGACTGCCCAGGCGCTGCAGCACCTCGGCCAGGGGTCGGCAGAGGGCGGCGCTGAACACCCCGACCACCTGGTGACGGACACCGGCCGGATTGGTCAGCGGCCCGAGCATGTTGAACAGGGTACGCAGCCCCAGGGAACGGCGCGGCCCGGCGGCATGGCGCATGGCGCTGTGGTGCGACTGGGCGAACATGAAGCCGACGCCTACCTGTTCGACGCAGCGGGCGATCTGCGCCGGAGTCAGCTCCAGGTAGATACCGGCGGCCTCCAGCAGATCGGCGCTGCCGCTCTTGCCGGACACCGCGCGATTGCCGTGCTTGGCGACCTTGCCGCCCGCCGCCGCCACCACGAACACCGAGGCCGAGGACACGTTGAAGATGTTGGCACCGTCGCCGCCGGTGCCCACCACGTCGACCACGTGGTCGAGGCTCGGCAGCACCACCGGGGTCGCCAGTTCGCGCATCACGCTGACCGCGCCGCAGATCTCGTCGATGGTCTCGCTCTTGATGCGCATGCCCATGAGGAAGGCACCGATCTGCGCCTCGTCGGCGCCACCGGTCATGATCTGGCGCATCACCGCCTGCATCTCGGCCACATTGAGGTCGAGTTGGCCACTGATGCGATTCAAGGCCTGCTTGATGTCCATCTAGCGGCGTCCTCCCTGCTGCTTGAGAAAGTTGGCCAAGAGGTCATGGCCATGTTCGGTGAGGATGGACTCGGGATGGAATTGCACCCCTTCGATCATGAATTCGCGGTGCCGCAGCCCCATGATCTCGTCCAGGCTGCCGTCTGGATGCTGGGTCCAGGCGGTGATCTCCAGACAGTCGGGCAGGGTCTCGCGCTTGACCACCAGCGAGTGGTAGCGGGTCACGGTGAAGGGATTGGGCAGGCCGGCGAAGACGCCTTCGCCGTTGTGGTAGACCGGGCTGGTCTTGCCGTGCATCGGCTCGCGCGCCCGCACCACCTCGCCGCCAAAGGCCTGGCCCAGGCTCTGGTGACCCAGGCAGACGCCCAGCACCGGCAGCTTGCCGGCGAAGCGCTCCAGGGTGGCCAGGGAGATGCCCGCCTCGTTGGGCGTGCAGGGACCGGGGGAGACGACGATGCGCTCCGGCGCCAGGTCTTCGAGCGCCTCGACCGGGAGCTCGTCGTTGCGCACCACCTTGACCTCGGCGCCCAGCTCGCCCAGGTACTGCACCAGGTTGTAGGTGAAGGAATCGTAGTTATCCAGCATCAGCAACATGGCAGGCTCCTCAGACGGACTGTTCGGCAAGGGTGACGGCGCGGAACATGGCGCGACGCTTGTTGAGGGTCTCTTCCCACTCCAGCGCCGGCACCGAGTCGGCGACGATTCCCGCCCCGGCCTGCACGTGCAACTCGCCGTCCTTGATCACCGCGGTGCGGATGGCGATGGCGGTGTCCATGTTGCCGTTCCAGGCCAGGTAGCCCACGGCGCCGCCGTAGATGCCGCGCTTGACCGGCTCCAGTTCGTCGATGATCTCCATGGCGCGGATCTTCGGCGCCCCGGACAGGGTGCCGGCCGGCAGGATGGCGCGCAGGGCGTCCATGGCGCTCAGTTGGGGCTTGAGCCGGCCGGTGACGTTGCTGACGATGTGCATCACGTTGGAATAGCGCTCGATGACCATCTTTTCGGTCAGGGTCACGCTGCCGGTGGTGGAGACCCGGCCCACGTCGTTGCGCCCCAGGTCGATCAGCATCAGGTGCTCGGCCAGCTCCTTGGCGTCGGCCAGCAGATCACGCTCCAAAGCCAGATCGGCTTCCTCAGTGGCGCCGCGCGGACGGGTCCCGGCGATGGGCCTCACGGTGATCTCGCCGTCCTCCACCCGCACCAGTACCTCGGGCGAACTGCCCACCACGTGGAAGTCACCGAAGTTGAAGAAATACATGTAGGGCGTGGGGTTGAAGCAACGCAGCGCCCGATAGAGGTCGATGGGCGCCGCCTGGAAGGCGATGGACATGCGCTGCGAAGGCACCACCTGCATGCAGTCGCCGGCCAGGATGTAGTCCTTGATGCGCTGCACCGCGCCTTCGAAATCCTCGCGACTGAAGCTGGAGCGAAAGCTCGGCTCCGGACCGGTCGGGGCGGAAAGATCCAGGCCGCGGCGCGGCACGATGGGCTGGCGCAGGCGGTCGAGGATGTCGGCCAGACGTGCCTGGGCGGCGTCGAAGGCCTCGGCCTCGTCTGGATCGGCCAGCACGATCGCATGGATCTTGCCGGCCAGGTTGTCGAACACCACCACGGCATCGGACACCATCAGCAGGATGTCAGGCGTCCCCAGCGGGTCGGGATTGGGGCAGGCCGACAGGCGGCGTTCCACGTAGCGCACGCTGTCGTAGCCGAAGTAGCCCACCAGCCCACCATTGAAGCGGGGCAGACCATCCAGGGTCGGCACGCGATAGCGCGCCTTGAAGGCTTCGACGAAGGCCAGGGGATCGTCGCAGTGCTCGATCACCTCGACCTCGCGACCGGCATCGCTGACCACCACGCGATGACCATGAACGCGCAGGACACAGCTGCACGGCAGGCCAATGATGGAGTAACGCCCCCACTTCTCGCCGCCCTGCACCGATTCCAGCAGATAGGAATTGGGGCCGTCGGCCAGCTTCAGGTAGATGGATAGGGGGGTGTCGAAGTCGGCCAGGGTTTCGAAGGCCAGGGGAATGCGGTTATAGCCTTGAGCGGCCAGGCGCAGGAAATCGTCGCGGGTCATGATCAGCCTCGTGGCGAGGAAAACGAAAGGTCGGGTGCACAGCGCGCCGGTCAGATACCGGCCAGGACGAAATCAGGCGCGCCAGCGCCAACGGGCCAGGGCCTTGATGACTTTCATCCATGCTCGCGAGGAGCCTGTGCGGGTGACCACCACGATGCGATCTCTTGCTCTTGAGGCGGGGGTTGAAGGGCCACGTTAGCCTAGCCGGCGCGGCATGGCAACCGGCCGGCCACCTCGGCGTGCTAGATGAACAGCTCGCGCAGATCGTCGACCACCAGATCCGGCTGCTCGCTGGCGATGGGCTCGCCATGGTTGTAGCCATAGCTCAGGGCCACGCAACGCACCCCGGCGGCACGGGCGGCGCGGATGTCATTGCGCGAATCACCGATGAACAGGGCCTGACCGGCCACCACGCCTGCCTGCTGCATGACCCACAGCAAGCCCGCCGGATCGGGCTTCTGCTGCGGCAGGGTATCGCCGCCGACGATCCAGTCGAAGTCGCCCAGGCCCATGTCGGCCAGCAGCGGCGCGACGAAGCGCTCCGGCTTGTTGGTGATCACCGCCAGGCGCACGCCCAGGGTGCGCAGCAGCGCCAGGCTGTCCAGCACGCCGGGATAGACGCGGGTCAGGGCGTGGCTGCCGCCATAGAGCGCCATGAACAGGGCCAGCGCGCTATCGGCAGCGGCATCGTCCACGGCGTCGTGCTGCATGTCATCGGCCAGGGCGCGACGCACCAGCACCCGGGCGCCATTGCCGATCCACAGCCGCACCTTGTCCAGCCCCGCCGGCGCGCGGCCCAGGCGTTCGAGCATGGCGTCCACCGCGGCGGCCAGGTCCGGCGCCGAGTCCAGCAGGGTGCCGTCGAGGTCGAACATCACCAGGGCGGGCGGATGCCCGCCACCGAGTCGCACCAGGGCGCTCATACCGAACGGGCCTTGGCCAGCTCGGCGCGCATCGCCTGGATCACCGCGGCGTAGTCGGGCTGGCCGAAGATGGCCGAGCCGGCGACAAAGGTGTCGGCCCCGGCGCGAGCGATCTCGCCGATGTTCTTGACGTTGACCCCACCATCGATCTCCAGGCGGATCGGCCGGCCGGAGGTGTCGATCAGGGCGCGGGCCTCGCGCAGCTTGTCGAGGGTGCCGGGAATGAATTTCTGGCCGCCGAAGCCGGGGTTGACGCTCATCAGCAGCACCATGTCGATCTTGTCCATGACGTACTTGAGCACGTCCAGCGAGGTAGCCGGGTTGAACACCAGGCCGGCGCGGCAACCGCCATCCTTGATCAGCTGCAGCGAGCGATCGATGTGCTCGGAGGCCTCGGGATGGAAGGTGATGTCGGTGGCGCCGGCCTCGATGAAGTCGCCGATGATGCGATCCACCGGTTTGACCATCAGGTGCACGTCGATGGGCGCGGTCACCCCGTAGTTGCGCAGCGCCTTGCAGACCATGGGACCGATGGTGAGATTGGGCACATAGTGGTTGTCCATCACGTCGAAATGGACCATGTCGGCACCGGCGGCGAGGACCTTGTCGACTTCCTCGCCCAGTCGGGCGAAATCGGCGGACAGGATCGAGGGGGCGATGGCGAAGGGTTGCATGGGATAGCCTCGGCGAAGGTTGAGGGGCGGCATTGTAACGGAGATCCGTCTGCGGCTCGGGCGTTCCCGCTGCCCCGACGGGGCGAACGGCGGTAGGCTCGCCAGGGTCAACCATCCCCTTGTTGAGGATTCCCGTCGATGTCGTCACCTGCCCTGCTGCCGCTTTGCCTCCTCCTGCTCGGCCTTGCCGCCCCGGTGCTTGCCGAAGAGGCTCCCAGCCCGGCGCCGGAACCGCCTGCGGCTCCTACAGCCCCGGCGCCAGCGCTGACGCGCAGCCAGGAGCAGCAGCAGGCGCTCATGCGGCAGCTGCCCGCCGAGCAGCAGAAGACCCTGCAGGCCGGCGACGAGTCCTTTCTCGCCCTGCTGTTGCCCGCTACCCGCGCCAAGGCCGCCGGCACGGTGGTGCTGGTGCAGGGCGACGGCGAATCGGCCGACTGGCCCAACGTGATAGCCCCCGTGCGCCAGGAACTACCCACCTACGGCTGGCAGACCATAAGCCTCAGCCTGCCCGATCCCTATGACCCCGTGGTGGCGATCGAGCGGGATACCGCACCGGCGGATACCGATGCCCAGGCCAACAGCGAGCAGGCGGCACCGCCGGTCACCGGCGGCAGCGGCACGGCGCCCGCCGCCCCGACCCAGGCCGAAGCCGGCAGCGGCGAACCAGCCCAGGCGGCGGTCGCGCCGGTCGATCCCGAAGCCGCGGCCAATGCCCAGGCCACCCGGGTGCTGGCGCGCATCGCCGCTGGCATCGACCTGGCGCTGCAACAGGGCGCCAATCCCATCGTGCTGGTCGGCCACGGCACCGGCGCCTACTGGGCGGCGCGCTATCTCGCCGAAAAGGAGCCAGCCGAGATCAAGCAACTGGTGCTCATCGATGGTCGCGAGCCCGAGGGGCTGCCGCCGCGGCTGGACGCCACTATGGGCAAGACCGACCTGCAGATCGCCGATTTGGTGCACGCACCCGGACCGGCCGCCCAGCGGCGCAAGACGCGCGCAGCGCAAAAGGCTAACAAGGGCTATCGGCAGATCGAATTGCCGGTCATCCCGGGCGACCGGGCCGCGGAGCAGGAACAGACCGTCCGCCGCCTGCGCGCCTGGCTGGATCGACTACCGCCAGCCGCTAGCGAAAGCCCCGCCGCTTCTTGATCACCTGGTAGGCAGCGTGCAACTCGGCGGTACGCTGGGCAGCGGCATAGACCGCCGACTGGCCCGCTCCGGCACCGGCCTTCTTGTCGGGATGGTGACGCGAGAGCAATCGGCGATAGGCCTGCTTGACCGTGGCCGCGTCGGCATCGTCGGTGACGCCGAGCAATTGCAGGGCCTTGCGGTATTTCTCTTCGTTGCTGGGCTGCCGCGGCGCCGCCTGTACGGGCGGCTGCAGGGCCAGCACCTGGGCTTCGGCCAGCCCCATTGCCTGCCCCCAGCCCAGGATTTCATCGCGATCACCGGGGCGTACGCTGCCGCTGATCCAGACCATGCGCCAGCAGGCGCGCAGAATCAGCTCACTGCGCTCGCTGAGTCGTTGCAGGTCTGCCGCTGACGGCAGGGTGCCACCCTTGCCCTGCTCGAAGGCGGCGATGGCTTTCTTGCGGTCGTCCGCCCCCAGCCCCAGCCGTTCGATCTCGCCTTCGGCCTGGCGGATATGGGCGGTGAGTACCCGGCCACCACGCTTGGCCAGCCGACCGAGCATCTGGAATTGCGCCTGGTGCTCGAAGCGGCCAGGGCGTCCCTGCCAGCGTGCCTTCCAGCCCGCCAGGGAGGTCAGCCCCAGCTGGCGCTCGCCGGCATGGGCGAGCAACGCCACCAGCAGGGCGCCGGGAATACTGGCCACCGCCCAACCGGCCAGGAAACCCAGCAGCGTCAGCGGCCAGAACCAGAGCTTCAAGAATCCATCCCGAACAGTTGCTCCGCCTCGGCCAAGCGTTCCAGGGTGCCTACGTCCACCCAGCGTCCCGCCAACCGCTGGCCCGAGACCTGCCCGGCGACAATGGCCGGTCGCAGCACATCGACCAGCTTGAAGGCTCCTGCCGTGCAGTCGGAGAAGAGCTGCGGGTGCAGCACGGCGATGCCGCTGTAGGTGAGCTTTTCCGAGGCCTCCAGGGTGATCCGCCCCTCCACCAGACCAAAATCGCCGGTCGGGTGATGAGCGGGATTGTCGACCAGCACCAGGTGCGCCAGGCAGCCGGCGGGCAGTGCCAGGGCCGCGAAATCGACATCGGTGCGGATGTCGCCATTGATCAGCATGAAGGGTTCACTACCCAGCAGTGGCAGCGCCCGAAAGATACCGCCCCCGGTCTCCAGCGGCTCACCTTCGGCGGAAAAGCGAATGGAGACACCCAAGCGACTGCCGTCGCCCAGGACGGCTTCCAACTGGTCGCCCAGCCAGGCGTGGTTGATCACCAAGTCGGTGATACCGGCGGCGGCCAGCGCCTGGATATGGTGCTCGATGAGCGGGCGACCGTTCACTTCGATCAGCGGCTTGGGGCGCGTCAGCGTCAGCGGACGCATCCGTTCGCCCTTGCCCGCCGCCAGGATCATGGCCTTCATGGATGGGCTCGCTCGGCGTGCAACTCGTCCAGCAAGGCGCCCAGGTCCGCCAACTCGGGTCGCCGTGCGACCACGGTCCGGATGTAGGCGAGAAAGCGCGGGCTATCGGCGACGTAGCGCGGCTTGCCATCGCGGTGCCAGATGCGGGCGAAGATGCCCAGCACCTTGAGATGACGCTGCACGCCCATCAGGTCCGAGGCCCGCTGGAAGTCGGCGAACTCGGCCTGCACCAGTATGCCGGCGGCGCGCGCCTGTTCCCAGTAGCCCAGCAGCCAGCGCTGTACCAGCGGCTCCGGCCAGCTGAGGAAGGCATCCTTGAACAGGCTGGTGATGTCATAGGTGACCGGCCCGATGACCGCGTCCTGGAAGTCCAGCACGCCAGGGTTGGGCGTGCTGAGCATCAGGTTGCGTGGCATGAAGTCCCGGTGGACCAGCACCTGGGGCTGCGCCAGGGCACTGTCGATCAGCAGCCGGCAGACGGCCTGCCAGCGTTCGAGCTGGCTGGCACTGAAGGCCGTGTCCAGTTCACGCCCGACATACCACTCCGGAAACAGCCCCAGTTCGCGGGCGAGCAGAGCCTCATCGTAGAGCGGTAGGCTGCCGTTCGTCGGCTGCTTGCCCTGGAAAGCCAGCAGGGCATCGATGGCCGCCTGGAAATAATCGTCGGCATTGGCCGCATTGATCACCTCCAGGTAGGTCAGGGTGCCCAGGTCGCTCAGCAGCAGGAATCCCCGCTCCAGATCCTGGGCCAGGATGCACGGCACATGGACTCCGGCAGCCGCCAGCAATGCGGCCACCTGGACGAACGGACGGCAGTCCTCCTGCGGCGGCGGCGCATCCATCACGATCAGGCTGCGGCCCTCGCCCGCCCAGCGGAAATAACGGCGAAAGCTGGCATCGCTGCTGGCCGCGGTCAGGCTGCCCGTGGGCACCTCGCCCCAGGCCTGCTCCCAGAAAATTTCCGGTAGAACGGTGGTCAGCCAGTCTTCTATCTGGTTTAAGCGAACATCTTCAGTCATTTGCAGCGGATCCCTCGGCCCTAGCCGATGCGCAGGTCATGTTTTATTATCCGCTATCTTTTTGAGCCCATCGAGAGGCCGCGGCCCCTTAATGGCCGGCGTGCAGGACGACTTTAAGGATGGCCGTGAAAACCCCCGCGTTTCGCAGAAAATTTCCCCTCTTGGTAACCGGCAGCCTGCTCGCCATGCAGCCCGTCACCGCCCTTATCGCCGCCCCCGCCGAGCAGTTCAGCTGTAGCGCCGGAGCCGGCGGTGGCTGGTCGTGCAACACCCAGGCACCCGCCGCCGCCATCCCGCCCCGGCCCAGCAAGGGCGAAACCCAGGGCATCGCCGCCGAGCCGGCCGCGCGCCAGGGCGACGCCGCCGTGCTGGTCACCGAGAGCAAGGGTCGTGCCCTAAAGTCCCGCAGCGCCGACTACAGCCACCTGGACTGGGTCCCGCGCGAGCAACTGACCCCGGCCCAGTTGGCCGAGACCGGTCCCTACTGCAGCGGCGCCTATGTCGAGCCGCAGCGCCCGGGCATGTACGACGACACCCCGACCGCCAAGGCCCCGACCTACGTTTCCGCCAAGGCCTCGCGCTACGAGCAGGAGCAGCAGGTCGCCACCCTGGCCGGTGACGTGGTGCTGCGCCAGGGCGGCATGCAGGTGGAATCCCAGGAAGCCAACCTGCACCAGCTGGAAAATCGCGGCGAACTCAAGGGCAACGTCAAATTCCGCGACAACGGCCTGTTGATGGTCGGTGACAAGGCCGATCTGCAGCTGGACAACGGCCAGGTCCAGGTCGACAACGCCGAATTCGTCATGCACCAGAGCCGTGCCCGCGGCAGCGCGCTCTATGCCAAACGCGGCGACGACGCCATCATCCGCCTCAAGGATGGCACCTACACCACCTGCGAACCGGGCAGCAACGCCTGGCAGGTCAAGGGCAACACCGTCACCCTGAACCCAGCCACCGGCCTGGGTTACGCGACCAACGCCACGCTGCGGGTCAAGGACATTCCGGTCCTCTATACGCCCTTCATCTACTTCCCGATCGACGACCGTCGCCAGTCCGGTTTCCTGGCGCCTTCGATCAGCACCTCCAGCGACACCGGCTTCGCGATCACCACGCCCTACTACTTCAACTTGGCGCCCAACTACGACGCCACCCTCTATCCGCGCTACATGGCCAAGCACGGCCTGCAGACCGAGGGCGACTTCCGCTACCTGACCCGCAGCAGCGAAGGCGAGGTCTACGGCTCCTACCTCAAGGACACCGATCCGGAGCACGAAGGCGAACCGGAAGCCACCGACAGCCGCTGGCTGTACGGCTGGAAGAACCGCAGCGGCCTGGATTCGCGCCTGATGGCCGAGGTGGACTACACCCGCATCAGCGATCCCTATTACTTCCAGGACCTGGACACCGACCTCGGCATCAACAAGCCGACCTACGTCAACCAGCAGGGTCGCCTGACCTACCGTGGCGACACCTTCGTCGCCGGCCTCAACGCCCAGGCCTACCAGCTGGCTACCGTCTCCGACGTGACGCCCTACAACCGCCTGCCGCAGCTGACCCTGAGCGGTGCCCTGCCCTACAACCCGGGCGGTCTGGACTTCACCTACGACACCGAGGCGGTGCGCTTCACCCGCAGCTTCGACGACAACACCTACTTCGACCTGGACGACAACGGCAATCGCACCAACGTGCGCAACCGTCCCGACGTCAACCTCTTCGGCCTGACCCGCGCCGAAGGCAATCGCTACCACGTCGAGCCGGGCATCGCCCGCCCGATGACCGCGTCCTGGGGCTTCCTGACGCCGTCACTGCGCTATGCCTATACCCGCTACGACCTGGACCTGGACAGCACCGGCCAGAACGACCTGAACTCGCCGCTGGTCGGCGGTAGTCGTCGCGCCTCGGCGGGTTCCAGCGTGACCAGCTTCAACGACAGCCCGACCCGCTCGGTGCCGATCTTCAGCCTCGACAGCGGCCTCTATTTCGACCGCACCTCGAATCTGTTCGGCGAAGGTGGCAAGCAGACCTTCGAACCCCGCGCCAAGTACCTCTACGTACCCAATCGCGACCAGGACGATCTGCCGGTGTTCGATACCGGCGAATACACCTTCAGCTACAGCTCGCTGTGGCGCGACAACCGCTTCACCGGTCGCGACCGCATCGGCGATGCCAACCAGCTGGCCCTGGGTGCCACCAGTCGCTTCATCGAGCCCAATGGCTTCGAGCGCGCCAATGTGAGCTTCGGTCAGCTGTTCTACTTCCGCGACCGCGAGGTGCAGCTGCCCGGCCTGACCAAGGACGACCTGGCCTACGCCCGCAGCCTGGGGCAGAACATCGACAATCCCCAGGCCACCACCTCGCGCTCGCCCTATGCTCTGGCCGGCATGTATCGCTTTAACCGCGACTGGCGTGTGAACGGCGAATTCAACTGGGATCCGACCCTGCACCAGACCGATTCCGGTAGCGTCATGTTCCACTATCAGCCGGAAGCCGAGCCGGGCAAGATTCTCAACGTCGGCTACCGCTATCGTGACAACGTCCGGGTGTTCGATCCGAACTTCGGCCGCTTCACCTACAACAGCGACGACTACAAGGTCGACCAGCACGACATCTCCTTCATCTGGCCGATCGTGCCTCAGTGGTCCGCCATCGCCCGCTGGCAGTTCGACTACAACAAGAGCCGTACCCTGGAGGCCTTCGGTGGCTTCGAGTACGACAACTGCTGCTGGAAGCTGCGCCTGATCAGCCGCTACTGGCTCAAGAGCGAAGACGACGTCTTCTACACCGCCCAGAGCTCCGAAGCCGATCGCGGGATCTTCCTGCAGATCGTGCTCAAGGGACTCGGCAACGTCTTCGGCGGCAAGACCGAAGGCTTCCTGGACAGAGGCATTCAAGGCTATCGTGAACGTGAAGACCAAGCTATGTAACGCCCTGCGCCCGCTCGCCCTGGGCGCGGCGCTCGCTCTCTCCCCTCTGGCTCAGGCTGCCGTGGTTCCGCTGGACAAGGTCGTGGCCATCGTCGACAACGACGTGGTCATGCAGAGCCAGCTCGATCAACGCCTCAACGAGGTCAAGCAGAACATCACCCGCCGGGGCGCCGCGGCGCCGCCGGAAAGCGAGCTGCGTCAGCAGGTGCTCGAACGGCTGATCCTGGAAGACATCCAGATGCAGCTAGCCGGCCGCATGGGCGTGAAGATCTCCGACGAGGAACTCAACCAGGCCGTCGCCACCATCGCCCAGCGCAATGGCCTGAGCGTGGCCGAATTCCGCCAGGCCCTGGCCCGTGACGGTCTCTCCTACGATGCCGCCCGCGAGCAGGTCCGGCGCGAGATGATGATCAGCCGAGTGCGTCAGCGTCAGGTCGGTCAGCGCGTGCAGGTCACCCAGCAGGAGGTGCAGAACTTCCTCGCCTCGGATCTGGGCAAGCTGCAGCTGTCCGAAGAGTATCGGCTGGCCAATATTCTGATCCCGGCAGCCGACAACGCCGGCACTGCCGGTCTCGACGCCGCCGCGCGCCAGGCCCAGGACACCTACAACCAGTTGCGTCAGGGCGCCGACTTCAACCAGCTGGCCATCGCCCGCTCGGCCGGTGACAACGCCCTCGACGGTGGCGAGATCGGCTGGCGCAAGGCTGCCCAGCTGCCCCCGCCCTTCGACCGCCTGATCGGCAGCGTCGGCGTCGGCGGCATCACCCAGCCTGTGCGCGTGCCCGGCGGCTTCGTGATCCTCAAGGTGGAAGAGAAGCGTGGTGGCGAGGCCAGCATCGTCGACGAGGTGCATGTCCGGCACATCCTGCTCAAGCCCAATGCCGTACGCAGCGACGCCGAGACCCAGCGGCTGGCCGCGCGCCTGCGCGAGCGCATCCAGAATGGCGAGAGCTTCGCCACCCTGGCCAAGAGCTTCTCGGAAGATCCGGGCTCGGCGCTCAATGGCGGCGACCTGGGCTGGATCAATCCGGAATCCCTGGTGCCGGAATTCCGCGAAGTGATGAACAGCTCGCCGGTCAACCAGCTGTCGCAGCCGTTCCACACGCCGTTCGGCTGGCACATCCTGGAAGTCTTGGGCCGTCGGGCCACCGACAACACCCAGCAGGCGCGCGAGCAGCAGGCCTTGAATCTCCTGCGCAATCGCAAGTACGACCAGGAGCTGCAGACCTGGTTGCGCCAGATCCGCGACGAAGCCTACGTCGAGATCAAGCAGTAACCCCAAGGCCGCAGGCATCCCCTGCGGCCTTCTTGTTTCCGGAGCCCGCCATGGCCCTGCGCTTCGCCCTGACCCCCGGTGAACCCGCCGGTATCGGTCCCGACCTCTGCCTGCTGCTGGCGCGCGTCGCCCAGCCCCACGCCCTGATCGCCATCGCCAGCCGCGACCTGCTGGCCGCCCGCGCGGTGGAACTGGGGCTCGCCATCGACCTCATCGCGGTAGACCCCACGGCCTGGCCCGACCGCCCGGCGCCGGCTGGTGCCCTCTATGTCTGGGACACTCCGCTGGGCGCGCCGGTGGTGACCGGGCAGCTGGATACCGCCAATGCCGCCTACGTCCTGGAGACCCTGACCCGCGCCGGCCAGGGCTGTCTCGACGGCATCTTCGCCGGGATGATCACCGCGCCGGTGCACAAGGGCGTGATCAATGACGGCGGCGTGGCCTTTTCCGGCCATACCGAATTCCTCGCCGAGCTGACCGACACCCCCCAGGTGGTGATGCTGCTGGCGACCGCCGGCCTGAGGGTGGCCCTGGTCACCACCCACCTGCCGCTGCGCGAGGTGGCAGATGCCATCGATCGCCAGATGCTGCTGGACGTGACCCGCATCCTGCATGGCGATCTGCAGCGCTATTTCGGCGTCGCCCGGCCGCGGATCCTGGTCTGTGGCCTCAATCCCCATGCCGGCGAGGGCGGTCATCTGGGCCGCGAAGAGCTCGAGATCATCGAGCCGGCGCTGGACAGCCTGCGCGCCGAAGGCCTCGACCTGGTCGGGCCGCTGCCCGCCGACACCCTCTTCACCCCTAAGCACCTCCAGCACTGCGACGCGGTCCTGGCCATGTACCACGACCAGGGCCTGCCGGTGCTCAAGCACAAGGGCTTCGGCGCCGCGGTCAACGTGACCTTGGGGCTGCCGATCATCCGTACCTCGGTCGACCACGGCACCGCCCTCGACCTGGCCGGCAGCGGTCACATCGACACCGGCAGTCTGAAGGTGGCTCTCGACACCGCCTACAGCATGGCGGCCCATCGCCGCTCGGTGACTTAAGAGGCTATTCATAACCTCGCAAGCTAGAGACATACAAGGCCTGGGCGGCCCCGCAAAAAGCCCTGAGGAAGCGGATCGGGCTCGCGGGCGAGTTTACGAATGGTAAATGAGCATTTCCGACGGGGCCGCCTAGGTGGGGCTGGCCTTCCAGGGTCTTTTCAACGCAGTTTGGCCGACGCGTAGCAGGTTACGAACAGCCTCTGAGCGCTCCGGTGACGGTCAAGGGTCTGCTAAACTGGTGGGTCTTTGCCGTCTTGAAATCGCAGGCCCGCTGCCTGCGCCGGAGCACCTGATGACCGAGCTCTACCAACACCGCGCCCGCAAGAGGTTCGGCCAGAACTTCCTGCACGACGCCGGGGTGATCCATCGCATCCTTCGCGCCATCCACGGACGACCCGGCGAGCGACTGCTGGAGATCGGCCCGGGCCAGGGCGCCCTTACCGAAGGTCTACTCGGCAGCGGCGCCCGGCTCGACGTCATCGAGCTGGACCAGGACTTGATTCCCCTGCTCAGACTCAAGTTCGGCCTCAATCCGCTGTTCACCCTGCACCAGGGTGACGCCATGAAATACGACCTCTCCAGCATCGCCGCGGGCGATCGACTGCGGGTGGTGGGCAACCTGCCCTACAACATCTCCACGCCGCTGATCTTCCACCTGCTCAGTTTCGCCGACATCATCGCCGACATGCACTTCATGCTGCAGAAGGAAGTGGTGGAACGCCTGGCGGCGGTGCCCGGCAATGGCGACTGGGGCCGGCTGTCGATCATGGTGCAGTATCACTGCCGCGTGGAGCACCTGTTCAACGTCGGTCCGGGCGCCTTCAATCCGCCACCCAAGGTGGATTCGGCCATCGTCCGCCTGGTGCCTCATACCGAGCGCCCCCACGTGGCCCGTGACCCGGTCCTGCTCGAACGCGTCGTCCGCGAGGCCTTCGGCCAGCGCCGCAAGACCCTCAGGAACACCCTCAAGGGCACCCTGGACAGCGCCGCCATCGAAGCCGCCGACGTCGATCCCGGGCTGCGCCCGGAGCAGCTGGACCTGGCCGCCTATGTGCGCCTGGCCAACCAGTTGGCGTCCAGCTGAAGCCTTTCCACCCGTATCCGCAGAGAATCCTTTCGTGACCGAGCCCGATCCGCGCTACCTCATCACCGTGCAGGTCACCACCCGCTACCTGCCCGAACAATCCAGCGCCAGCCAGGAGCGCTACGCCTTCGCCTACGATGTGAGCATCCGCAATGACGGCCAGCTGCCGGCGCAACTGCTCAGCCGCCACTGGATCATCACCGACGGCAATGGCGAGGTGCAGGAAGTGCGTGGGCCGGGCGTGGTGGGCGAGCAGCCGCTGATCGCCCCGGGCGCGACCCACAGCTATTCCAGCGGCACCCTGATGCCGACCCAGGTCGGCAGCATGAGGGGCAGCTACCAGATGGTCGCCAGCGATGGCCACCTCTTCGACGCCGCCATCCCCACCTTCCGCCTGGCCGTACCGGGCTCGCTACACTAGGACTGCCGATGACGCTGTACGCCGTTGGTGACCTGCAAGGTTGCCTCGACCCGCTCAAATGCCTCCTCGACGAGGTCCGCTTCGATCCCGCGCAGGACCGCCTCTGGCTGGTAGGTGATCTGGTCAACCGCGGACCTCAGTCGTTGGAAACCCTGAGATACCTGTACGCGATACGCGATTCGGTGGTCAGCGTCCTGGGCAACCACGACCTGCACCTGCTGGCGGTGGCCCTTGGCGGCGCCAGGCTGAAAAAGCAGGACACCCTGAGCGACATCCTCGCCGCTCCCGATCGCGACGAACTGCTGAGCTGGCTGCGCCACCTGCCGCTGATCCAGCACGATGCCGAACGCAACTGCGTGCTGGTCCACGCCGGCCTGCCACCGCAATGGACGCTGACCCAGGCCAAGAGCCTGGCCGGCGAAGTGGAGGCCGTGCTGCGCGATGATGAGGCCCATGTGCCCTTTCTCGAGCAGATGTATGGCAATGAGCCGGCGCTCTGGCAAGATGATCTCCAGGGCCAGGAGCGCCTGCGCCTGATCACCAACTACCTGACGCGCATGAGATTCTGCAGTCCGGAAGGTCGGCTGGAATTCAAGAGCAAGGAAGGCCTGGACAGTGCGCCGGCCGGCTTCGCCCCCTGGTTCAGCCACGAGCATCGGCTGACCCGCGACGTGCGCATCCTGTTCGGCCACTGGGCCGCGCTCAAGGGTCGCTGCGCAGCGCCCAATGTCGAGGCCCTCGACAGCGGCTGCGTTTGGGGCGGCGACATGACCCTGCTCGACGTCGACGGCAACCGCCGTCATCTCTGCAGTTGCAAGGAGAAGAAATGAGCGAATTCACCTGTATCTCCCCCGAACGGGCCCTGGAACTGCGCAGTGAGGGCGCCCGGATCGTCGACATCCGCGATCCGCACAGCTACGCCACCCTACACGTCGCCGGCGCCCAGCGGATCGACAACCAGAACATCCATGACTTCATCGCCGCCGCCGATCTCGACGCGCCGCTGTTGGTGTTCTGCTACCACGGCCATTCCAGCCAAAGCGCGGCGGCCTTCCTGGCCGGCCAGGGCTTCAGCCAGGTCTACAGCGTCGACGGCGGCTTCGAAAACTGGCGCACCCTCTATCCCGAGCAGACCGAAAGCGGCGCGGGCGTTTAACACAGCGGCTTGACGCTGTGGTTACAAGAATAAACCGAATTGGCTCTTCCACATCTCGCAGATAGGACTATTCTGGAATCAGGCCCCCCGGAAACGGCGGGCTCGATAACCGGCTTTGGACCATCGGTGTAACCACTGGAGATTCGGGGGAATTCCAGGGGGACCGTTTCCATCGGTCTCCTTCGTGCGTCTCTCGAAACCCAACCCTTCTCTGCAAGCGTGTAAGGATCGATTAGGCAAGACGACCGCGAAGGTATTAGAGACGTTATCTTTCGTCGCCCGGCATGACCGCTCCCCATCGGCAGCAAGGCAAGGCTCCAGGCATCGATTCCAAGCTGGTCCAGGGTATCCAGCGAGGAGACGTCATGAGCATTTTCAGTCACTTCCAGGGGCGTTTTGAAGCGACTCGCCAGGAAGAGTATTCCCTTCAGGAATACCTTGAGATCTGCAAGAAGGATCGTACCGCCTTTGCCAGTGCCGCCGAGCGCATGCTCATGGCCATCGGCGAACCCGAACTGGTGGACACCACCAGCGACTCACGCCTGTCCCGCATCTTTTCCAACAAGGTCATCCGCCGCTATCCGGCCTTTGCCGACTTCCACGGCATGGAAGACTGCATCGAGCAGATCGTGTCCTACTTCCGCCATGCGGCGCAGGGCCTGGAAGAGAAGAAGCAGATCCTCTATCTGCTCGGCCCGGTAGGTGGCGGCAAATCCTCCCTCGCGGAGAAACTCAAGCACCTGATCGAGAAGGTCCCTTTCTACGCCATCAAGGGCTCGCCGGTGTTCGAATCGCCGCTGGGGCTGTTCAATCCCGACGAAGATGGTCAGATTCTCGAAGAGGACTACGGCATCCCTCGCCATTACCTGCGCAGCATCATGTCGCCCTGGGCGGCCAAGCGCCTGCAGGAATTCGGTGGCGACATCAGCAAGTTCAAGGTGGTCAAGCTCTACCCCTCCATCCTCAACCAGATCGCCATCGCCAAGACCGAACCGGGCGACGAGAACAATCAGGACATCTCCGCCCTGGTGGGCAAGGTGGACATCCGCAAGCTGGAGGAGTACCCGCAGAACGATGCGGACGCCTACAGCTATTCCGGTGCCCTGTGCCGCGCCAACCAGGGCCTGATGGAATTCGTGGAGATGTTCAAGGCCCCGATCAAGGTCCTGCACCCCTTGCTGACCGCGACCCAGGAAGGCAACTACAACAGCACCGAAGGCCTCGGCGCCCTGCCCTACAGCGGCATCATCCTGGCCCACTCCAACGAATCCGAGTGGCACACCTTCCGCAACAACAAGAACAACGAGGCCTTCATCGACCGGATCTACATCGTCAAGGTGCCCTACTGCCTGCGTGTCTCCGACGAGATCCACATCTACGACAAGCTCTTGGTCAACAGCTCCCTGGCCAACGCCCATTGCGCGCCGGACACCCTGAAGATGCTGGCCCAGTTCTCGGTGCTCTCGCGCCTCAAGGAACCGGAAAACTCCAACATCTACTCGAAGATGCGCGTCTACGACGGCGAAAACCTCAAAGACACCGATCCCAAGGCCAAGTCGATCCAGGAGTACCGCGACAGCGCTGGCGTCGACGAGGGCATGAACGGCCTGTCCACTCGCTTCGCCTTCAAGATCCTCTCGCGGGTGTTCAACTTCGACGCCAACGAGATCGCGGCCAACCCGGTGCACCTGCTCTATGTGCTGGAGCAGCAGATCGAAGCCGAGCAGTTCCCGGCCGAGACCCGCGAGCGCTACATGAGATTCATCAAGGAATACCTGGCGCCACGCTATGTGGAGTTCATCGGCAAGGAGATCCAGACCGCCTACCTCGAGTCCTACAGCGAATACGGCCAGAACATCTTCGACCGCTATGTGCTCTACGCCGACTTCTGGATCCAGGATCAGGAATACCGCGATCCGGAAACCGGCGAGATCCTCAATCGCGCCTCTCTCAACGAGGAACTGGAGAAGATCGAGAAGCCGGCCGGCATCAGCAATCCGAAGGATTTCCGCAACGAGATCGTCAACTTCGTGTTGCGCGCCCGTGCCAACAATAACGGCAAGAATCCGAGCTGGCTGTCCTACGAGAAGCTGCGCGCGGTGATCGAGAAGAAGATGTTCTCCAACACCGAGGAGCTCCTGCCGGTCATCAGCTTCAATGCCAAGGCCAGCAAGGAAGATCAGCAGAAGCACAGTGATTTCGTGACCCGCATGGTGGAGCGCGGGTACACCGAGAAGCAGGTGCGGCTGCTATCCGAGTGGTATTCACGGGTACGCAAGTCGCAGTAAGGCAGCCTGAGGCTGAACCCGCGACGACGCGCCTGCCGCGTCGTCGTGGCGTCCTGCAATAGCCCGGAGGGCCTGTATGAGTTATGTCATCGACCGGCGTCTAAACGGCAAGAACAAGAGCACGGTGAACCGCACGCGTTTCCTGCGGCGCTATCGTGAGCACATCAAGAAGGCGGTCGAGGAAGCCGTGAGTCGGCGCTCCATCACCGACATGGAGCACGGCGAGCAGATCAGCATTCCTGCCCGTGACATCGATGAGCCCGCGCTGTACCAAGGCAAGGGCGGGCGCCAGACCATCGTCCACCCGGGCAACAAGGAATTCGTCAGCGGCGAACGCATCCCGCGCCCCCAGGGGGGTGGCGGCGGTCAGGGCCAGGGCAAGGCCAGCAACAGCGGCGAAGGCATGGACGAATTCGCCTTCCAGATCACCCAGGACGAATTCCTCGACTTCATGTTCGAGGACCTGGAGCTGCCCAACCTGGTCAAGAAGCAACTGACCGGCACCGACACCTTCAAGACGGTACGCGCCGGCATCAGCAACGAGGGCAATCCGGCCCGCATCAACATCATCCGCACCCTGCGCGCCTCCCATGCCCGGCGCATCGCCCTCTCCGGCGGCAGCCGCAACAAGCTGCGCGAAGCCAGGGCCGAACTGGCGCGGCTGCGGGTGGAAGAGCCCGACAACCTGGGCGACATCCAGGTGCTGGAGGCCGAGATCGAGCGGCTGCGCGCGCGCATCGACAAGGTGCCCTTCCTCGACACCTTCGACCTCAAGTACAACCTGCTGTCCAAGCAGCCCAGCCCCAGCTCCAAGGCGGTGATGTTCTGCCTGATGGACGTCTCCGGCTCCATGACCCAGGCCACCAAGGACATCGCCAAGCGCTTCTACATCCTGCTCTACCTGTTTCTCAAGCGGAACTACGAGCGCATCGAGGTGGTGTTCATCCGCCACCACACCAGTGCCAAGGAAGTGGATGAGGAGGAATTCTTCTACTCCCGGGAAACCGGCGGCACCATCGTCTCCAGCGCTCTCAAGCTGATGCAGGAGGTCATGGCCGAGCGCTATCCGGTCAACGAGTGGAATCTCTATGCCGCCCAGGCCTCCGACGGCGACAACTGGAACGACGACTCGCCCATCTGCCGGGAGATCCTGACCAAGCAGATCCTGCCATTCATGCAGTACTACACCTATGTAGAGATCACCCCGCGCGAGCACCAGGCGTTGTGGTACGAATACGAGAACGTCCGCGGCGCCTTCCCGGATTCCTTCTCGCAGCAGCAGATCGTCTCGGCGGGGGATATCTATCCCGTGTTCCGCGAACTGTTCCAGCGGAGACTCGTGTCATGAAACGTGAGCCCATCTCCACCGGCTCGGAATGGACCTTCGAGCTGATCCAGACCTACGACCGGGAGATCGCCCGGATCGCCAAGCGCTATGCGCTGGACACCTATCCCAACCAGATCGAGGTGATCACCGCCGAGCAGATGATGGATGCCTATGCCTCCGTCGGCATGCCCATCGGCTACAACCACTGGTCCTACGGCAAGCACTTCCTGCACACCGAGAAGCACTACAGCCGCGGCCAGATGGGCCTGGCCTACGAGATCGTGATCAACTCCGATCCCTGCATCGCCTACCTCATGGAAGAGAACACCATGACCATGCAGGCGCTGGTGATCGCCCACGCCTGCTATGGCCACAACAGCTTCTTCAAGGGCAACTACCTGTTCCGCACCTGGACCGATGCCAGCTCCATCATCGACTACCTGGTGTTCGCCAAGCAGTACATCACCCAGTGCGAGGAACGCCATGGCATCGATGCCGTGGAAGAACTGCTGGATTCCTGCCATGCGCTGATGAACTACGGGGTGGATCGTTACAAGCGGCCCTACCCCATTTCCGCCGCCGAGGAACGCCAGCGGCAGAAGGAGCGCGAGGAGCAGTTGCAGCGCCAGGTCAACGATCTCTGGCGGACCATTCCCAAGATGGCCGGCAAGGAGGCCCATGACGAAGGGGCGCGCTTCCCCAGCGAACCCCAGGAAAACATCCTCTATTTCGTGGAAAAGCACGCGCCGCTGCTGGAGCCCTGGCAGCGCGAGGTGATCCGCATCGTGCGCAAGATCGCCCAGTACTTCTATCCCCAGCGCCAGACCCAGGTGATGAACGAGGGTTGGGCCACCTTCTGGCACTACACCCTGCTCAACGATCTCTACGACGAGGGCCTGGTCACCGAAGGCTTCATGTTCGAATTCCTGCAATCCCACGCCGGGGTGATCTACCAGCCGGGCTTCGACAGCCCCTACTACAGCGGCATCAACCCCTACACCCTGGGCTTCGCCATGTTCCGCGACATCCGGCGCATCTGCGAGGACCCCACGGAGGAAGACCGCCGCTGGTTCCCCGACATCGCAGGCAGCGACTGGCTGGCCACCGTCACCTTCGCCATGAAGAGCTTCAAGGACGAAAGCTTCATCCTGCAGTACCTCTCGCCCAAGGTGATCCGTGACCTCAAGCTGTTCAGCATCCTCGATGACGACCAGCGCGACGAACTGGAGGTGGCGGCCATCCACGACGACGGCGGCTATCGCCTGATCCGCGAGCAACTCGCCGCCCAGTACAACCTGGGCAATCGCGAGCCCAATGTGCAGATCTGGAACGTGGACCGGCGTGGCGATCGCTCCCTTACCCTTCGCCACTTCCAGCATGACCGCAAGCCGCTGGGCAACTCCACGGACGAGGTGCTCAAGCACCTGCACCGGCTCTGGGGCTTCGACATTCGGCTGGAAAGCGTGAGGGGCGAAGACGTCACCCACAGCTTCCAGGTTCCGCCCCGCCATGAGAGCCGCGATCACGACCGCCGCCTGGATCTGGCGTCGCCGATCTGAGCCGAGTCGCTCTTTCGGGCTATCCTAGACCTCCGCAAGGAGGTCTTTTTCTATGCAAATCTACAAGGTGGGCGGTGCCGTACGGGATCGCCTGCTCGGCCGACCGGTCACCGAAGTCGACTGGGTCGTGGTGGGCGCCACCGCCGAAGCCCTCGCAGCCCAGGGCTATCGCCCGGTGGGCGCCGATTTCCCGGTGTTCCTGCATCCCCAGACCGGTGAGGAATACGCCCTGGCCCGCACCGAACGCAAGAGCGGGCGCGGCTACGGCGGCTTCACCTTCCACGCCGCGCCCGACGTCACCCTGGAGCAGGATCTGATCCGTCGCGACCTGACCGTCAACGCCATGGCCGAAGACGACGACGGCCAGGTCATCGACCCCTACGGCGGCCGCGCCGATCTCCAGGCGCGCCTGTTGCGCCACGTCTCTCCCGCCTTCGCCGAAGATCCGTTGCGCGTGCTGCGCGTCGCCCGCTTCGCCGCCCGCTATTGCAGCCTGGGTTTCCAGGTGGCGCCCGAGACGCTGCTGCTGATGCAGGAGATGGTCGCCAGTGGCGAGCTGGACGCCCTGACCGCCGAACGACTGTGGAAGGAAATCTCCCGTGCGCTGCTCGAAGAGCGGCCCGATGTCTTCATTCGGGTGCTGCACGACTGCGGCGCCCTGGCGGCGCTCCTGCCGGAGGTGGCTGCCGGGTTCGCCGGTGAGCAACCCGAACCCGGCGCCCGGGTCTATGCCACCCTGCGCCAGAGCGCCGAGGTCCAGGCCTCACTGAACGTACGCTGGGCCTGCCTGCTGCTGGACGTACCGGAAGAGCGACATGCTGCCATCAACGCCCGCCTCAAGGTCCCGCGCGAACCCGCCGAACTGGCCTTGTTGCTGGCGCGCCATTGGCCCACGGCCCTGCAGGCGCGACAGCTGACACCGGAGGCCTGGTTCGAGCTGCTGCAGGGTTTCGACGTCTTGCGGCGTCCGGCGCGCTTCGAGGAGTTCCTCCAGGCCTGCACCTGTGCGGCGGCGGTAAGGACCGACGACGGCGAACCACCGTTGACCCTGCTGCGCCAGGCAGCCGAGGTGTTGCGCGGGGTCGAGGTCCAGCCCTTGGTCGCCCAGGGCTTCAAGGGCGCCGCCCTGGGCGAGGCCCTCAAGCAGGCCCGCCTCGACGCCCTGGCCCAGCTCTCGTAGGTTGGCGCTGAGCGCCGCGAGGCCCAACAATGGCCGCCATGCATGCCGCCTGTTGGGCTTCGACGATAGAGCCGTCTCAACCCAACCTACCCTACCCGTAGGTTGGGTTGAGCACAGCGAAGCCCAACACCCCTACCCCGGAGCACCGCTGGGCTTCGACGATGGTGCCGTCTCAACCCAACCTACGGCAGGAAGAGGAAGGCCAAGCGCAAGCCGGGTCCCCGTAGGTTGGCGCTGAGCGCAGCGAAGCCCAACACCTCTCCCCCGGAGCCCCGTTGGGCTTCGACGATGGCGCCGTCTCAACCCAACCTACGGCAGGGAGAGAAAGACCAAGCGCAAGCCGGTTTTCCGTAGGTTGGCGCTGAGCGCAGCGAAGCCCAACGACCACTGCGTTACGCCAGCTTGGCGCCAAGCAACGCTGCCGGCGTCAACGCCATACCCTTCCAGCTAAAGGATACCGGTCGCAGCACCTGGGTGGTCTGATCGCGCATCTCCTGCCACAGCTCGTCAAAGCTCCGACCGTTGTCCGGGTGCCGCCGCTCACCGGCCAGCAAGGCCAGTGGCCAGAGCACGAAGGCGTTGCGCAGGATCTCGGCGCGCGGCAGGGTCAGGCCATCGAACTCACCGCTCAGGTCGCCATGCAGCAGGATATCGATGTCCAGCGGCAGGCCCTGGCGATCCGGCGCATAGCGACCGCTGCGGGTTTCGATGGCCTTGAGTCTGTGACTCAGGGTCGCGGGATCGAGCTCGGTGTCACCCGCCACCACCAGGTTGAAGAAAGGCGTGCTACGGATACCCACCGCCTCGCTTTCGAACACCGGTGAGCACTGCAGGTCGGTCAGCAGCGTCGCGAGTTCGTCCAGGGCCATGCCCAGGTGCTGCTCGCGCTGGATGTTGCTGCCCAGCCCCAGATAGACCCGGGTCACGCCTGCCCCCGCTCGATCTCCACGCCCACGCCACGGGCGGTCGGCACCGCGCCGGGCTTGGTGATGCGCAGGCGCAGCCAGGGCAGCTTGAATTCCGCCTGCAGCAAGGCGGCCAGACGCTCGGCGAAGGTCTCGACCAGTTCGAAGGCGGTCTCGTGGGCAAAGGCGGTGATGCGCTCGGCCACCGCCGCATAGTTCAGGGTGTGTTCGAGTTCGTCGTTCGCGGCAGCCGCGCGGATATCCCAGCCCATGGTGAGATCGATGCGCAGGCACTGGCGGATGTCACGCTCCCAGTCGTACACCCCTATCACGGTGTCGACCTCGAGCCCCTCGATGAAAACCTTGTCCACTGCCTTTGCCTCGCACCTTTAGCGTGCTCTGTGTGATCGTCACCGCCGGCCTATCGTCGGGCGGCGGGCTGTCGGTAGAATCGAGCCTTCTCCTGGCGCGGAACCCTACCATGTTCTGGCTGCTGCTCCTGCTGGCCTACCTGCTGGGCTCGCTGTCCTTCGCCGTGCTGCTCAGTCGCCTGTTCGGCACCCGCGATCCGCGTCACGACGGCTCCGGCAATCCCGGCGCCAGCAACATGCTGCGCCTGGCCGGACGCAAGCTGGCGCTGTTGACCCTCGCCGGCGACCTGAGCAAGAGTCTGATTCCCGTGCTCATCGCCCACCAACTGGGCCTTGCGCCCCTGCAGCAGGCCTGGATCGGGCTGGCCGCCGTGGTCGGCCATCTCTATCCGCTGTATTTCCATTTCCGCGGTGGCAAGGGTGTCGCCACCGCGGCCGGTCTGCTGCTGGGGCTCTATCCGCCTGCAGCCCTGCTGGGCCTGGTGCTCTGGGCCGCGGTGTTCGCCCGCCTGAGGATCGCCTCCCTGGCGTCCCTGGTCGCCGTGCTCGGCATCCTGCCGCTGTTCGCCTGGCAGCGCCCGGACCTGCTGGCACCGATGCTACTGCTCGCCCTGCTCATCCTGATTCGCCACAGACACAATCTGCGCGCGCTGCGCCAGGGGACCGAGCGTCATTTTTGATCCTGGCGCCGCACGGGGATTACCCGGCGACGCCCTCCGCCCGTCTCAGAGCGCCGCCAATTGCTCCATGGGCCAACGCGCCTTCACGGCAATGGCCGGACCTTCCTGCTGGCCGGCCAGTAGCCGCTGGCAACCGGCATAGGCGATCATGGCGCCGTTGTCAGTGCAGAAGCGCGGCCGGGCATAGAAGACGTGGCCGCCTAGTTCGCCAAGCATCTGCTCCAGGTTCTCGCGCAAGGCGCGGTTGGCGCTGACACCACCGGCGATCACCAGCGACTTGAGCCCGGTCTGCTTCAGCGCGCGCTTGCACTTGATCGCCAGGGTCTCGACCACCGCCGTCTGGAAGGCCAGGGCGATGTCGCAACGGGTCTGCTCACTGTCGTCACCGGCGGCCTTGCAGCGCTGCCAGGTGGTGAGGGTAAAGGTCTTGAGACCGCTGAAGCTGAATTCCAGGCCGGGCCGATCGGTCATGGGCCGCGGAAAGACGAAGCGCCCCGTCACCCCACGCTCGGCCAGGCGGGCGATCTCCGGTCCCCCCGGATAGCTCAGGCCCAGCAGCTTGGCGGTCTTGTCGAAGGCCTCGCCGGCGGCATCGTCCAGGGATTCGCCCAGCACCGTATAGCGGCCGATGCCATCGACCTGTACCAGCTGGGTGTGGCCACCGGAGACCAGCAGGGCGACGAAGGGAAACTGCGGCGGCTGCTCTTCGAGCATGGGCGCCAGCAGATGCCCTTCCATATGATGGACACCCAGGGCGGGCACGCCCCAGGCCAGCGCCAGCGCCTGGGCACAGGCGGCGCCCACCAGCAGGGCACCGACCAGGCCGGGGCCGGCGGTATAGGCGATGGCGTCCACGTCTTCAGGACGGCTGCCCGCCTCCTCCAGCACTTCGCGGATCAGCGGCAGCATGCGCTTGACGTGATCGCGCGAGGCCAGCTCCGGCACCACGCCACCGTAGACGCGATGCAGATCGATCTGGCTGAACAGCGCATCGGCCAGCAGGCCGCGCTCGCTGTCGTAGAGGGCGACGCCGGTTTCATCGCAGGACGTTTCCAGTCCCAGAACACGCATGGAGATAAGCCTTCGAGGGTATAAGATGTCAGGCTGCGCATGATAAGCGCCGCTTCCAGCACCGGCCAGCGCTTTTCGTCCGCCGGGGCTTGGCAGCGGGGCAGTTGAAGCGTTACTATCCGCAACCCTTAAAAACCGACGCTTCCCGTGCCCTTTTGCCGCTAGCGTTGGATTAAACCTCGGTAAATTTGAAGGTACGACCTGGATGCCCAACGTCAAAGTCAAAGAAAACGAACCCTTCGACGTAGCGCTGCGTCGTTTCAAGCGTTCCTGCGAGAAGGCCGGTGTACTGGCCGAAGTTCGTAGCCGCGAGTTCTACGAAAAGCCCACCGCCGAGCGCAAGCGTAAAGCTGCCGCCGCGGTCAAGCGCCACGCCAAGAAAGTACAGCGCGAGCAGCGCCGTCGCGAGCGCCTGTACTGAGTTACAGCGCTCCTCTGGCGTCATCAAACAACCCGACCTCTGGTCGGGTTGTCTGTTTCTAGCCTTCCCGTTTCACCCTGGCGTCCGCTGGCGCTAGACTCTCCTTCTGGCCATTTGGCCTGCCCCACCCTCCGCTCTTCGCCCTTCTATCCAGACGCTGACCATGGCCGGACTCATCCCGCAAGGCTTCATCGACGACCTGCTCAATCGCACCGACATCGTCGAGGTGGTGGGCGCGCGGGTGAAGCTCAAGAAGGCCGGCAAGAACTGGATGGCCTGTTGCCCCTTCCATAACGAGAAGACGCCCTCCTTCAGCGTCAGCCCCGACAAGCAGTTCTACTACTGCTTCGGCTGCGGTGCCGGTGGCAACGCCCTGGGCTTCATCATGGACCACGACAACCTCGAATTTCCCGAGGCGGTCGAGGAGCTGGCCAAGAAGGCCGGCGTGGACGTGCCGCGCGAAGAGAGCGGCGGTCGGCGCAAGCCGCGGCAACCCACCGACTCCCCGCTCTACCCGCTGCTGGCCGCCGCCGCCGAATACTATCGCCTGGCGCTGCGCAACCACCCCAAGCGCCAGGCGGCAGTGGACTACCTGAAGAAGCGCGGCCTCACCGGCGAGATCGCCCGGGATTTTGGCCTGGGCTTCGCCCCGCCCGGCTGGGACAACCTGGGCAAGCACCTGGGCGGCGACGACCTGCAGCAGAAGGCCATGCTCGACGCCGGTCTGCTGGTGGAAAACGCCGAGAGCGGCAAACGCTACGATCGTTTTCGCGACCGGGTGATCTTCCCCATCCGCGACAGCCGTGGCCGGGTCATCGCCTTTGGTGGTCGGGTGCTGGGCGACGACAAGCCCAAGTACCTCAACTCGCCGGAAACCCCGGTGTTCCACAAGGGCCAGGAACTCTACGGGTTGTTCGAGGCGCGCAAGCACAACCGCGACCTGGACGAGATCCTGGTCGTGGAAGGCTACATGGACGTCATCGCCCTGGCCCAGCAAGGCATCCGCAATGCCGTGGCCACCCTGGGCACCGCCACCAGCGAAGAGCACATCAAGCGGCTGTTCCGCATCGTGCCGAGCATCCTGTTCTGCTTCGACGGCGACCAGGCCGGCCGCAGCGCCGCCTGGCGCGCCCTGGAATCGGCACTGCCGGTGCTCAAGGACGGCTTCCGGGTGCGCTTCCTGTTCCTGCCCGAAGGCGAGGACCCGGACACCCTGGTGCGTGCCGAGGGCGCGGATGCCTTCCAGGCGCGCTTCGTCCAGCAGGCCCAGCCGCTGGCCGAGTACTTCTTCCAGCAACTGATGATCGAGGCGGATCCGGCGACACTGGAGGGCAAGGCGCACCTGGCCACCCTGGCGGCGCCGCTGATCGAGAAGATTCCCGGCAACAACCTGCGCCTGCTGATGCGGCAGCGCCTGGGCGAACTCACCGGCCTCGGCAACGATGCCCTGAGCCAGCTGGCGCCCTCCGCGCCGCCGCAGGATGCCCCGCCCATGGACTATGGCGACTACGCCTACGCCCATGCCGAGGAAGCCCCGGCGCAGCAGCAGTGGACGCCCCGCCGTGAAGGCAAGGGTGGGCGTGACGGCAAGGGCTGGAAAAAGGACTTCAACGGCAAGGGCGGCGGCGAACGCATCCCGCGCCAGCCACCGGTCAAGGTGGAAACGCCGGTGCTGGCCGCGCTACGCAGCCTGCTGCACCACCCCACCCTCGCCCAGGCGGTGCAGGACGCCCGCGACCTGGCCGAGGAAAGCGATCAGTACGCCCAGTTGCTGGTCGCCCTGGTCGAGGCGCTGCAGAAGAAGCCGGGGCAGAGCACCCTGGCACTCATCGCCCGCTGGCATGGCACCGAACAGGGACGCCTGTTGCGCGCCCTGGCGGAAAAAGAATGGCTGATTGCCGGCGACAACCTTGAACAACAGTTTTTCGACACCATAACGAGGTTAGCCGCCAGCCAGCGTGATCGCTCGCTGGAGCAACTCCTACGCAAGGCGCGACAGAGCGAACTGAGCTCCGAAGACAAGGACCGCCTACGCGAACTCCTCAGCCGTCCGGCGGGGTCCGTGACCTAACTGGCACGACCACCGTCTAACCGGCTATAATGTTCAGCTATTTTTGCCCGCCTAAGCCTTCAGTGGAAGGGTACCTATGTCCGGAAAAGCGCAACAGCAATCCCGTCTGAAAGAATTGATCGCCCGCGGTCGTGAGCAGGGTTACCTGACTTACGCGGAGGTCAATGACCACCTACCGGAGGATATTTCAGATCCGGAACAGGTGGAAGACATCATCCGCATGATCAATGACATGGGGATCAACGTATTCGAGACCGCGCCGGACGCCGATGCCCTGCTGCTGGCCGAAACGGATACCGACGAAGCCGCCGCCGAAGAAGCCGCCGCCGCTCTGGCCGCGGTGGAGAGCGATGTCGGCCGCACCACCGACCCGGTGCGCATGTACATGCGTGAAATGGGTACCGTGGAACTGCTGACCCGCGAAGGCGAGATCGAGATCGCCAAGCGCATCGAGGAAGGCATCCGCGAAGTCATGGGCGCCATCGCCCAGTTCCCGGGCACCGTCGACTACATCCTCAGCGAATACACCCGCGTCACCACCGAAGGCGGTCGCCTGTCCGACGTCCTCGCTGGCTACATCGATCCCGACGACGGCACCCTGCCCAACGAGAGCAATGAGCTGCCCGTCCCGAACAAGGCTACCGATGCCAAGGCCGTGGACGACGAGAAGGACGAAGAGGAAGAAAGCGACGACGCCGACGAGGAAGAAGGCGACGGCGGTCCGGATCCGGAAGAGGCTCGCCTGCGTTTCGGCGCAGTTGCCGAGCAGCTGGAAAAGACCAAGAAGACACTGAAGAAGCACGGCCGCGATAACGATCACGCCGTGGAAGAATTCGTTGCCCTGGCCCTGCTGTTCTCGCCGATCAAGCTGGTGCCCAAGCAGTACGAAGCCCTGGTGACCCGCGTGCGCGAGTCCCTGGAGCGTGTGCGTGGCCTCGAGCGCGCCATCATGCAGCTGGCCGTGCGCGATGCGCGCATGCCGCGTGCCGACTTCCTGCGCCACTTCCCGGGCAACGAGACCAACACCGAATGGACCGCCGGCCTGCTCAAGGGCAAGCCCAAGTACGCCGAGGGTCTCGAGCGCTTCCAGGCCGACATCCAGGCCAAGCAGGCCCAGTTGGCCGAACTTGAGCGTGACTACGAGCTGAAAGTCTCGCAGATCAAGGACATCAACCGCGCCATGTCCATCGGCGAGGCCAAGGCCCGCCGCGCCAAGAAGGAAATGGTCGAGGCGAACCTGCGCCTGGTGATCTCCATCGCCAAGAAGTACACCAACCGCGGTCTGCAATTCCTCGATCTGATCCAGGAAGGCAACATCGGCCTGATGAAGGCAGTGGACAAGTTCGAATACCGCCGTGGCTACAAGTTCTCCACCTATGCCACCTGGTGGATTCGCCAGGCCATCACCCGCTCCATCGCCGACCAGGCGCGCACCATCCGGATTCCGGTGCACATGATCGAGACGATCAACAAGCTGAACCGGATCTCCCGCCAGATGCTGCAGGAGATGGGTCGCGAGCCGACCCCGGAAGAGCTGGGCGAGCGCATGGAGATGCCCGAGGACAAGATCCGCAAGGTGCTCAAGATCGCCAAGGAACCGATCTCCATGGAGACGCCCATCGGCGACGACGAGGATTCGCACCTGGGCGATTTCATCGAGGACAGCACCATGCAGTCCCCGATCGAAGTGGCCACCAGCGAAAGCCTCAAGGAAGCCACCCGCGACGTGCTCTCCGGCCTCACCGCCCGTGAAGCCAAGGTGCTGCGTATGCGCTTCGGCATCGACATGAACACCGACCACACCCTCGAGGAAGTGGGCAAGCAGTTCGACGTCACCCGCGAGCGTATCCGCCAGATCGAAGCCAAGGCCCTGCGCAAGCTGCGCCACCCTTCCCGCAGCGAACACCTGCGCTCCTTCCTCGACGAGTAAGGCGCCCACGCTGCATCAGAAACCGGAGCCCAGGCTCCGGTTTTTTTATGCCCGACAAGGGTTTGGCGATCCTCCCCCACCCCGGTATACTCCACCGCGCTATAGGGCCTATAGCTCAGTTGGTTAGAGCAGAGGACTCATAATCCTTTGGTCCACGGTTCGAGTCCGTGTGGGCCCACCAGTTTTCAGAAGCCGCGCGTTGCGCGGCTTTTTCATGCCTGGAATTTGGGCTTAATCCGAAAGCCGGTCGCTAATCTTTTCCGAACGGTCCTACGCCGCTCCCCTGCCTGCACTAGTCTTACCCTTCGTGCTATCACCTGCAGGACTTGGGAAATGGACTTCTCCCTTCTGGCGCCCTTCGCGCCGACGCTGTTCTGGCTGCTACCCCTGGCCTTCGCCATCGGCCTGCTCAAGTCACCCTGGATGAAGGGGTATCTAGGCGAATTACTGGTACGTCTTTTCGCCCATTGGCGGCTCGATAAGCAGACCTATCGCCGTCTGCACAATGTCACCCTGCCTACGCCTGACGGCACCACGCAGATCGATCATGTCTTCCTGTCGCGCTACGGCATCTTCGTCGTGGAGACGAAGAACATGAGTGGCTGGATCTTTGGCGCCGAGCACCAGGCGCAGTGGACGCAAAAGTTCTACAAGCGCACCTTCAGATTTCAGAATCCGCTGCGGCAGAACTACAAGCACCTTAAGGCGCTGGAAGCCGCCCTGGGTATCAATCCGGAGCATCTGCATTCGGTCATCACCTTTGTGGGCGGCAGCACCTTCAAGACCGAGGTGCCGGCCAATGTCACCCAGGGCATCGGCTTCATTCGCTATATCCGGTCATTCCAGCAGCCGGTATTCAGCGAGTCTGAAGTCGACGCCATGCTGCACGCCCTGCACACCGGCCGTCGCGCGCCGACCCTAGCTACGCACCGCGAGCATGTGCAAAACCTCAAGCGCCGTAGCGATCCCACAGCGGAGCGGCAATGCCCGAAATGCGGTAGTGCACTGCTGACTCGTACCGTGAAGTCAGGGGCGAAAGCAGGGCAGCAATTCTGGGGATGCTCAGGGTTCCCCAAATGCCGAACTATGCAAAATCTATGAGGGGATAGCAGTGAGACAAACGATGAGTCCCTACGCTGAAAATATACCCAACTTTTTGCTCAAGAATAATCCATGAATGAAAAACTGCCCCCGCCCCATTATTCGCTGTGACATGGGAACATCAATAATGAGAAATATTTCTTCTCTTCCTGATTATACTGCATTAAAGAAACTTGCATCTGCACTGTGGCAGCAGGAAACCTCTTACCACGGCGCAGCTGTAATGGTGGGGGCAGGCTTTAGCAGAAGTGCTGCATCGACGGGCGATGCTACTAAAAAACTTCCTCTATGGAATCATTTTTCAAGAGCACTTGCCGCTGAGTTGGATTCTAATAGCACGGATCCCCTGCGCTTAGCAGAAGAATATTGCGCCTACTTTGGCAAGCAAGCACTGCATGACCTGATCAAAAAAGAAATCAACGATACTGCGTGGGCACCTGGCGAACTGCACAAATCCCTACTGGAATTACCATGGTCAGAAGTTTTAACCACTAACTGGGATACGTTGCTTGAGCGTGCGTCAGCCGAGATACACCAGCCTATTTATAACGTAGTTTCCAAGCAAGAGGATCTTTCCAGCGCAAGATCGCCAAGAATCGTCAAGTTACATGGAACCATAGACATCGCCAAAGACTTGACTTTCACCCAAGAAGACTATCGAAAATACCCACAGCAGCACGCAGCATTTGTCAATTTTTCGCGCCAGGTATTCATCGAAAACGAACTGTGCTTGCTAGGCTTTTCCGGTGATGACCCAAATTTTCTCCAATGGGCAGGATGGGTCAGAGATCATCTGGCAACACATTCAAGACGTATTTATCTAGTTGGTGCCTTGGGGCTGAACGCTGCAAAGAGGAAGTATCTTGAATCCATCAATGTTGCGCCAATCGATTTAGATGATCTGGTTACAGATTATGACGAACACGATATTAGGCATTTAGAAGCGACAAAAATATTTATCCAGGCCCTACAAGACCTTAAGCCTAAACAAATTTGGGAGTGGAATCCAACGCAACTGCATCGTAAAACAACGACCGGTGAAGAGACTACCAAGGCTTATCAAGATGCAAATTATGCTGCAAAGTTGTTGGAGGACAAGCTTCCGCACTTGGAGAAGGATCGATTGTCGTACCCTGACTGGTTGGTTTGTCCCTACCGACAGCGATTTCAGTTACAAACTCATATAACTGATCCTTGGCCAACGCCCAAGAGCTTATCTGCGATGGCAGGAACTTCTAGAGCTAAGCTATTGTATGAGATCACATGGCATCACCAAGTAACCTTTGAAGCCATGCCATCTTGGCTGGCGAACGAGCTGCTTACTGTGTGTGATACTGACATACCCTGCGCACTATCCAAAAAGCAACAGCTGGAAGTTGCGATTTTGCTACTGAAAAATACACGCTGGATGGACAGCCCTGCATCCGAAAATATTGCCCAGACAACAAGTTATATATTGGAGAAAGGAAAAAAATACTGGCCAGAAAGTAGCAACGAACTCGCCTACCATAACGCTATCGTAGCGCGAGACAGGTTCGATTATTACGCATTAGAAAAATGCATTGAAAAAATCCCCAATAGCAATCCAATTTGGAAACTAAGGAAATCTTCTCTACTCGCCGAACTTGGGCAAGTTGATAGCGGCAAGATACTAGTAGAAGAGGCATACAAAGAGCTTCTAACCCAACATCGAAATGATCGCAACTCGATTCATGTACTTTCACGCTTAGCCTGGGCACACTGGATAATTCGCGGCGTCGAACTGCACTCGTCCGACAAAGAATTCAAAGCATTCCCATCCAACTACCGAGACGCCAAGTGCGACCCATGGGATCACATTGAACATATTAGAGAGCGAATCTCCAGCGCGTTAAATAAACAGCAAAAACAACAGGAGATCGAACCCTCATTCGAACCTGGGCGTTACAAAGACAATGCCAACACAGTGACTTTTAGTAATGAACTGCACCCTTTGCTTTTATTAGATGGCATTTCCAGCACGGTAGGAATGCCACTACGATGGAGCAGTGTCAACTTTCTTGTTGATCAAGCGTCCAGGATAGCAGAACTGGAAGGAATTGATAATTTTCATCGTTTTGCATTGGCTATCCGCTCAGCAAACAGCGACACATCGGAAGTTTTGAAAAGAGTATTTTCAAGAATTCACATTGCATGCATTTCAGATAGTGACGTAACTTTCCTGCTAAAACAGTGCATGGAGGCAATCAAGTATTGGCTCGCAAAGCGAGCAGAAAACTCTGCTGATGTTGGCCGAATAGCTATTGACCGCCTGCAAGTTTTTATCGAGGTATTGGCTCGAGTATCAGTGAGAGCCACACCAGAACAGGCAAAACAGATATTTCACTTGGCTGTATCTCTTAGCAAAAAACCGGAACTACATCATTTTTGGCTTTTTGATGCAGTCAAACACCTTTCAAAATTCTCTCTCAAGAGCATTCCCGAATCGCAGCAGCAAGATATCTTGCTAGATGCCTTGTCATACCCTCTTCAAACTGAAATAAGTGCCAGAGACTGCAAAGAGTGGGCCAATCCAGTTGTAAAGCACCCAGGAGAAAGAAAGCAAGACTCGATTCTTGATCGCCGCATAGATGAAATAATAGACCATATCTTGCCATGCGCACCTCAGAGCGCACCTGCTCTACTGCGTCTTCTCCCGTTGATTGAAAAGAATTTTTTGAAAATCGAAGAACTCAATAAAATTTCACAAAAAATATGGGGAGGCGAGCCCGTCCTGAACAGTCTTCCTGAAACAGGCTTACTCAAATATGTGTTACTTGAGATACCCTCGCCAGATCCTGGTGCCGTCAAAACCCTCGTCAGACGCTACCTATTTGAGGCAAATGGCAAAAATCTGCTTATTCCAGAGCTTTTGACGGATATAGCAAATGCTGCGCAAGCCGAAAACATCAAAGAATTCCCGTCAGCAGATCAGGCCGTCGATTATTTCGAACAATTGGTCGCTTGGAGGCCAAATAGAGAAATTAACGATACGCTCGGCTTTACGCAGAATGAAGAACACCGACTAGCTGAACTTGTTGGTGAAGTGCTGGCCCGTTCTGTTGTTCCTGCAATGCCGCCAGAAAGGCTGAATGAAGAAAACTTTCAAAAATTTTATGCTTATCATTCAGAGTCCGGGACTCCAGAGACTCTTATCGCACTCCCACATTTTGCTATTGCAAACGACGCCCTCATTGAGCCCGTGGAAAGACTAATTAGACAAGGACTTCAATCGGATGATCCAAACAAATTGGCATATGCATCATATGCCCTGCTAACTTGGAGAGATCAGAAAGAATCGCCTGTTATTGACAGATTGATCGTGAGATTGGTTTACCTGATAGGGGCAAATCGAATGTCAGGTTTGTCAGGGCTGCTTTGGACTACCAATCAGATGTACTGCAAAGAATATCTATCTGATGAAAGCATTGTGTCATTGATAGAGATTTTACCCGTCATCTTTGATAGCACTGGCTATGAAAAAATTTCTCCATCTGGACGAGAGTCCGTTAGTGTTTCATTTGTGCGCGCTGCCTGCGTCAGGCTGGCAAGTGATATTATTAAAAATGGCGAGCATCAAAATGAGGAGCTACTTAGAATATTGGAAGAGGCGAAAAAAGACGCTCTCCCCGAAGTTAGATTCGCACAAATGACAAATGTGTAATTTCCCTCATGAGAAAAAGCACATTCATCAGTATTGGGTGAGAAAGGCGTCCAACCTTGGCCGGCCAGCGTTGAATCGACAACAGGGGTCAACTCCGCATCAGCAGCGGCTGTTTAGCATGGAAAACAGTACACTGACGGTACAAGTGCCAAGTTTCCACCCCTTTCGCCAAATTACGCTCAGCATCAGTAACCACGCTGCTTTCAACTAACTATACCTGCGCCAAGCTACGCCCGATTTCACTGGGCTTGCAGCGTTTCTAGGCAACTCATAATCCTTTGGTCCACGGTTCGAGTCCGTGTGGGCCCACCAGCTTTCAGGAGCCGCGCGTTGCGCGGCTTTTTTATGCCTGGGCCTCGCCGTTCATGCTTCTAACGCTCACACATGCAGCAACGCCAACATCCCAACCACCACCCCTCCCCCCGCCACACCATACACCGCCGCCTGTAACCAACGCCTCCGCGTCAGCAGGGTGATGGCGGCCAGGGAGATGGCGACCTGCATGAGCATGGTGGCCTGGGCCCAGCGGTGGTGACGGTGGAGCTGGGTTTCGCTCAGGGCTTCGTTGGCGTCGACCTTGGCCTCCAGGGCTTCGGCCTTGATGCGGATCTCGGCCTTTTGCTGGGCATAGCGTTGGCTGTCCTGGGTGAAGCGCTGGGCGGTGTCGGGGTTGGTCGCGAGCGCGGCGCCCAAGTCGGCGAGGTTCTGCTTTTCGCCCTTGGCCTGGTAGTAGCCCCACTGGTTGGCGGCTTCGGTCTTGGCGATGGCTTCTTCGTTCTTGTAGTAGAGCGCCAGGCTCTCGGCGTTGCCGCCCTGATAGGCGCAGAGGGCGCCTAGCGTCGCGAGGATGGCGGTGGTGACGGCGATGCGGCCGGTGAGGCTGTCGCGGCGATGGGCGCCGTGGGCGGCGTGTTCCACTTCGTGGTCGTGGGGGCCGTGGACTTCGTATTCGCTGGACAAGGCTCAGCTCCGCTGCGGATTCCTGCGGCGAGGCTAGTCGGGCTGGCTTAAGGCCTTCTTAAGAGCTGGGCAGCCGTGCCTGCAGCCAGCGCCTTAGCGGGCCGGCTACCCAGCGCTGCATGGCCAGGCCGAGCAGAACGATGAGCACCAGGTGCAGCGGTAGCATCCAGCCGGGAATGGGGATGGGCAGCGCCAGCGCCTCGCCGACGTCTTCGGCCAGGTCTTCGAGGCTGTCGCCGGCCAGGTGCATCCAGCCCAGCAGGGTGCGGGTCCAGGGTTCGAGCACGCCGATCAGCGGGGTGTGGACGGCGAAGATGCACAGCGAGGCCTCACCAAGACGCTGGGCCAGGCGGCGCACGCCGGCGCGGCCGGGTTCGCCGAAGGTGGCGCAGGCCAGTAGCACCGCCGCCTGGAAGGGCGTGAGCAGCCCGTTGTGGACCAGGTAGAACCAGCGGCGGCCATCGCCTTCCAGCAGCAGGGCGCCCAGCCACAGGCCGGTGAGGCCGAACAGCAGCAGGGGTACGCGCAGGCGCTGGGTCGTCTCGGCCACCCAGGGCTCCTGCACGGCGCGATAGAGCAGGATGCCGAGCAGGAATTCCGGCAGGCGGATCAGCGGATTGCGATGGATGACGCCCACGGTGACGGTATCGAAGGCCTGGGCCCAGGTGGCCACCAGCGGACCGAGCAGATAGAGCCCCCAGAGCACAGCGGCAGCCAGGGCCCAGCGACGCAGGCGCATCAGGCGCGGGCCCAGCAGGGGGAACAGCAGGTAGAAGAACAGCAGCGCCGAGATTGACCAGGCGGCGCCGTTGAGCCAGAGAAAGCGCGGCTCCCAGGATTGCAGCAGGAGCAGCTGCAGCAGCACATGGGTGGTAGCGGCCAGCCAGGACAGCGGCAGCATCTCGTCCAGCGCGCCGCCCTCCTCCAGTTGCAGGTAGGGATGCTGGTTGTAGTAGACCGGCACCCCGTGCTCCAGCCAGGAGTCCTGGGACAGCCAGTAGGACAGGCCCAGGGCCACCAGCAGGGTGAGCAGGTGGATGGGATAGAGGTTGCATAGTCGGCGCAGGACGAAGCCGCGGGAGCTGCCCTTGAGCGCGCCCTGGCGATCCAGGCTGACGTGGGCCAGCAGGAAACCGGAGAGCAGGAAGAAGGTGCTGGTGGCGAAGAAGCCCATGCCGGCCAGGCGGCGGAAGGCGTCCGGCAGATCGCTGTAGAGCCCGCCCAGGTGATAGACGACCATGTACAGCGCCATGAGGAATCTCAGCCATTCCAGGCCGTAGTAACGGGCGGTGGGGCGGAGCGCGGGTGAAGGGGTCATGGCGGCGATTTGCGGCGGGTAGGCCTTGATTATAAGCCGCCCGGACTCAACCCCTGCCGCCACTCATGACAAAAGCATGACAACCGGTGTCCTGGGACTATCAGGCGCCGGTCAGCGGGCGAGCGAGGACTCCTCCCGCCAGGAGTCCTGCTGCAGCTGAGTTCGACTGCCGCTCAGCCCGCGAAGGTGGGCTCCGGCAACCCTTGCACCCCGGGATCCAGGGCGAACAGACCACCCGCCAGCGGCTGATCGCTCAGATCGCCACCCGGACGGATGGATGTCACGAACAGGGTGTCCAGGTTGCGTCCGCCAAAGGCGCACATGGCCGGCTTCTTGACCGGCACGGCCAGGGAGCGGTCTAGGCGGCCGTCCGGGGTGAAGCGATGGATCAGGCCGGCATCGTTGCCGCAGATCCAGTAGCAGCCGTCCACATCCACCGCGGCGCCGTCGGGCCGGCCGGGATGGGCGTTCATGTCGACGAACAGTCGCCGATTGCTGGGTGTGCCCGAGTCGGGATCGTAGTCGAAGGCCCAGACCAGCTGGCGGCTGGGATGGGAGTCGGACAGATAGAGGGTGCGACCATCGGGGCTCAGGGCCAGGCCGTTGGGCACGATGAGGTCGTCCAGCAGCAGCCGGGCGCCGTCGCCGGCCGTATGGCTGTAGAGGCGCCCAGCTGGGGCGCCCTGCGCCATGTCCTGCACCATGGTGCCCACTAGGAAGCGGCCCTGGCGATCGCAGCGACCGTCGTTGCATCGCATCGCCGGCTGGGCATGGTCGAGAGCGACCAGGCGCTCGCCGCTGAGTTGGCCGGACGCCTTGGCCTGCAGGGCGAAGAGGCCGCTTTCCAGGCCGGCGAGCCAGCCACCACCCTCGCGGGCGGCGATGCAGGCGAGCATTTCCGGCGCGCTCCAGCTGTCCAGCGCACCCGTCGGGGTCCAGCGATGCAGCCGTTTGGCCGGGATATCGACCCAGTAAAGCGCCTGTTCAGCGACGTGCCAGACCGGGCACTCCCCAGTGGCGTTGCGGGCATCGACGAGCAATTCGGCAGTCATGGCGGCCCTCCTCAGTCGTCGAAGGGACCGGTGGCGACGAAGGCACCACCCTGGTAGACCATCGACGGATCGTCCGCCGCCGGCATGGGCTGGGCCTCGACCTTGGCGCGGAATTGCTCGGAATTATCCTTGGGCTGGAAGCCCAGGTGCGCGGCCAGGCGGTTGTCCCACCAGCTGTCGCGGTTGTCGGAGGCGCCATAGACGATGGTGTGGCCGACGTCCGGGGTGGTCAGGCTGCGCAGGATGAGGTCGGTCAGGTCTTCGTAGCTCAGCCAGGTGGCGAGCATGCGGCGGTTCTGCGCCTCGGGAAAGGAGGAGCCGATGCGGATGCTCACTGTCTCGATGCCATAGCGATCGAAATAGAACGTCGCCAGGTCTTCGCCAAAGGCCTTGGACAGGCCGTAGTAGCTGTCTGGACGCTGGGGCACGCTAGCGTCGATGCGCTGGTCCTGGCGGTAGAAGCCGATGACATGGTTGGAGCTGGCGAAGACGATGCGCTTCACCCCGTGGCGCCGCGCAGCCTCATAGAGGTTGAAGGTGCCGCGGATGTTGGCTTCGAGGATGGGCTCGAAGGCATGCTCGGTGGAGATGCCACCGAAGTGCAGGATGGCATCGACGCCTTCCACCAGGGCTTGGACGCCGGCCTTGTCCGCCAGGTCGCAGATAACCACCTCTTCCGCTGACCCCTGGGCCGCATCCATCGGCGCGATATCGGACAGGCGCAGGATCTCGGCATGGGGCTTGAGCCGCTGGCGCAGCTCCTTGCCCAGGCCGCCGGCGGCGCCGGTGAGCAGGAGTCGATGGAAACGAGACGAGGAAACTTCGGACATGACTGGGCGCCTTCTTATGGAGTTATCTGGCAAGAGGTACGACATCCCACCTCTTTTCACGATTCTCGCGAGCGTCTGGAGTCCTGTCAATGCTACCTAAGCGGACAGGCAGGGCAGCCTTAGCCTGAACGTCGCGCCCTGTCCGGCGATGCTTTCCACGTGCAGACTGCCGCGGTGCGCCTTGACGATCTGGTCGGCGATATAGAGCCCCAGGCCCAGGCCGGCGATGTTCTCGGTACCGCTGGCGCGCTCGAACTGGCGGAAGATCAGCGCCTGGTGCTCCACCGGGATGCCGATGCCATGGTCCTTGACGCTGAGTTCCACCTCGGTCCCGTCGCAGCGCAGGGAGATTTCCACCGGCCGGCCGGCGCCGTATCTCATGGCGTTGGTCAGCAGGTTGGTGATCACCTGCTCGATGCGGAATTCGTCCCAGAAGCCGGGCGCCGGGCTTTCGGCGTGCAGCTCCACCGGACAGCCGGCGGCGGCGAATTGCGAGGCGAAGCTGTCCACCACGGTGTTGACCAGGGCGGCGAGATCGCATTGCGTGGGACGGATGGACAGCTTGCCGGTGCGGATGCGCGAGATGTCGAGCATGTCGTCGATCAGGTGCACCAGGCGCTGGATCTGCCGCTCGTCGCGCTCGGCCATGCCGGCCAGCTTGTCGGGGGTGAAGGCTTCCAGTTTGCCCTTGTCCAGGTACATGCGGCGCAGCTGGGCTTCGAGCATCAGGGTATTGAGCGGGGTCTTGAGTTCATGGGAAACCATGGACATGAAGTCGTCCCGGGTGCGCACCGCCTGCTGCAACTCCACCTGGGTCTGGCGCAACTCGGCCAGCAGGATCTCCTGTTCCTGACGACTCTGTTCCAGGGCCACCAGTTGCTCGGCGAGGCGCTTGCGGTGCCAGTAGAGGTCGACGAAGACCCGGGTCTTGCTCTTGACCGCATGGACGTCGAGGGGCTTGTGCAGGAAGTCCACCGCACCGCTTTCGTAGCCCTTGAAGGCATAGTTGAGATCGCGGCCGGCGGCGCTGACGAAGACGATGGGAATGTGCCGGGTCTTTTCCAGGCCGCGCATCATCTCCGCCAGTTCGAAGCCGTTCATGCCCGGCATCTGCACATCGAGGATCGCCAGGGCGAATTCGTGCATCAGCAGGAGCTCCAACGCGGCTTCGGCGGAGGTGGCCTGGAAGATCTCCAGCGCCTCGCTGCGCAGCAGGGCTTCCAGTGCCAGGAGATTCTCCGGCAGGTCGTCTACGAGCAGGATCTTCGCCTGTTCGACGGGTACATCAGCCATGGTCGCGTTCCAACTCGGTGAGCAATAGATGGATGCCCGGCACATCCAGCACGAAATCCGGGTGGAATCTCTTCAACGCCGCCTCGGGCATGGTCGGCACCTCGGCCGATTGCGGCGACTGGACGACGGTGACCGCGCCATTTTGAGCCAGGGCGTGCAAGCCGCTGGCGCCGTCGTGGTTGGCACCGGTGAGCAGGACGCCGCAGACCTGCTCGCCCAGGGCATCGGCCGCGCTTTCGAACAAGACATCGATGGACGGCCGGGAAAACTGCACCGGCTCGTCGCGTGACAGCGACAGGGTGAAGTCGTCCTCCACCAGCAGGTGATAACCCGGCGGCGCGAAATACAGGGTGCCCGGCAGTATAGCGTCCTTGTCCTCGGCTTCGCGTACCCGCAGGGCCAGCCGCGCCTGGAACAACTCGGCCAGGCGCGAATTGCGGTCGTCCGGCAGGTGCAGCACCACCGCCAGCGGCAGGCGAAAACTGGCCGGCAGGGGCGAGAGCAGACGCAGCAGCACCTGCAGCCCGCCGGCCGAGGCTCCGATGACGATGAGGCGCAAGGGTTTGCGGGGCGGGAACATGCTAGAGCCTGCGGAACAGCCGTTCCTGCTTCACCACCGGCTCGAAGTGACCGGCATAGGCGGAGAAGTCCAGCGACTCCTTGCTGCCCAGGCCGAGAAAGCCGCGATGACTCAGGGACTCGTGGAACAGGCCGAGCGCCCGATTCTGCAGATTCTTGTTGAAGTAGATGAGCACATTGCGGCAGGACACCAGCTGGGTCTCGGAAAAGACGCTGTCGGTGGCCAGGCTGTGGTCGGCGAAGGTCACGTTGGCGATCAGCGACTTGTCGAACAGGGCGCCGTCGTAGGCCGCGGTGTAATAGTCGGAAAAGGCGCGGGTACCGCCGGCCTTCTGGTAGCTGGCGGTGTAGGCGCGCATCCGCTCCAGCGGAAAGATGCCCTGGCGAGCCTTTTCCATGGAGCGCGGATTGATGTCGGTGGCATAGAAGAGCGTGCGGTCGAGCAGCCCCTCTTCCTGGAACAGGATGGCCATGGAGAAGACTTCCTCGCCGGTGCTGCAGCCGGCGATCCATACCTTGAGCGAAGGATAGGTGCGCAGCACCGGCACCACCTGCTGACGCAGGGCGAGGAAGTAGCCCGGATCGCGAAACATCTCGCTCACCGGGATGGTGATGAACTGCAGCAGCTCGGCGAACAGCGCCGGATCGCGCAGGACCCGCTCCTGCAGCGTTGAGATGCTCGGGCAGTCGAAGCGCGTCAGCGCCTGCAGCACCCGCCGCTTGAGCGAGGCCTTGGAGTAATTGCGAAAGTCGTGGCTGTATCTCAGGAAGATGCCTTCCAGCAGCAACCTCAGCTCGATGTCCTGCAGCCGTTCGCTCATGACCTAGAGGCGCTCCAGCGACGGCATCCAGACGCGGATCAGCGAGAACAGCCGGTCCAGATCGATGGGCTTGGCCAGGTAGTCGCTGGCGCCGGCGGCGAGGCAGCGCTCCTGGTCGTCCTTCATGGCCTTGGCGGTGATGGCGATGATCGGCAGCTTCTTCATGTGCGGCCGCTTGCGGATCTCGCGCATGGCTTCGTAGCCGTCCATCATCGGCATCATGATGTCCATCAGCACCAGGTCGATGGTGTCGCTGTTGTCGAGCTTCTCCAGCGCTTCCAGGCCGTTGCGGGCGATCTCCACCTTGGCGCCCTTCTGCTCCAGGGCGCTGGTGAGGGCGAAGATGTTGCGCACGTCGTCGTCCACCAGCAGCAGGGTGCGGCCGTCGAAGGCCTTCTCGCGGCTGCGAGCGCTTTCCAGCATGCGCTGGCGATCGAGCGGCATGTCGGCCTCGATCTTGTGCAGGAACAGGGTCACCTCGTCCAGCAGCCGCTCCGGCGAGCGCGCGCCCTTGATGATGATGGAGCGCGAATACTTGAGCAGCGCCGCTTCTTCATCGCGGGTCAGGCTACGACCGGTGTAGACGATGACCGGCGGGAAGGAGCAGATGTCTTCGCTGGCCATGCGTTCGAGCAATTCGCCGCCTTCCATGTCGGGCAGCTTGAGGTCGATGACCATGCAGTCGTAGACCTCGTCGCGCAGCAGTTCCAGGGCCTGGCTGCCCATCTCCACCGGGGTGATCTCCACGTCCACGTCGCCGATCAGCTTGGCGATGCTGTCGCGCTGGAGGGCGTCGTCCTCCACCAGCAGCACCCGCTTGATGCCGGCGGCGAACTTGGCTTCCAGGCGGGTGAAGGCCTCGCGCAGTTCGTCGCGGGTGGTGGGCTTGATGGCGTAGCCGACCGCGCCCATGTGCATGGCGGTCTCGATGCGATCCGAGGCCGAGACCACGTGTACCGGGATGTGGCGGGTCAGGGGATTTTCCTTGAGCCGCTCCAGCACCGTGAGACCGGAATGATCCGGCAGGCCCATGTCGAGCAGGATGGCGTCGGGGCGGTATTCCAGCGCCGCGGCGAAGCCTTCCTCGGCGCGGTGGGCGACCAGGCAGCTGTACTTCAGTTCGTGGGCGAGATCGAAGAGGATCTGCGCGAAGGGCACCTCGTCTTCGATCACCAGCACTCGGCGATCCGGATAGGGCCAGCTGTCGCGGTCGTCGGCGAAGGCGGCGCCCACGGGTGCCGCGGCCTCGGTGACCGGCGGCGGCGCGGCCGGACGCGGGGTGGCGGCCAGGGTCGCCAGAGGCGCGGGCGTTGCGGCGGCCGACGTGGCGGCCTGGGCCGGAGCCATGATCGGTGTCACCGGCAGGCTGGGCGCAGCGGCTTCCTGGTACTCCAGCGGCAGGCGCAGGGTGAAGGTACTGCCCTCGCCCGGCTGGCTAGTGACGCTCAGAGTGCCTCCCAGCAGTAGCGCCAGGTCGCGGGAGATCGACAGTCCCAGACCGGTGCCGCCGTAGCGACGGGTGATGGCGCCATCCGCCTGGCGGAAGGCCTCGAAGATCAGCTCCTGCTGCTCGGCGGCGATGCCGATGCCGGTATCGCTCACCGCGAAGCTGGGCTGGCCGTCTTGCAGGGACAGGCGCAGGCTGACCTGGCCGTGTTCGGTGAACTTGAAGGCGTTGGACAGCAGGTTCTTGAGGATCTGCTCGACCCGCTGGCGATCGCTGAAGAAGGCCGGCGGCATCCGCTCGTCCAGCTCCACCACGAAGGCGACGCCCTTGTTCTGGGCTACCGGCTCGAAGGCGGTCTTCAAGGCTTCCACCAGGCGACGCACGGACATCTGCTCCGGACGGATCTCCAGCATGCCGGCCTCGACCTTGGAGATGTCGAGAATGTCGTTGATCAGGGTGAGCAGATCGTTGCCCGCCGAATAGATGGACTCGGCATAGCGCACCTGCTCGGTGCTCAGGTTGCCGACGGGGTTGTCCGCCAGCAGCTTGGACAGGATCAGCGAACTGTTCAGCGGCGTACGCAATTCATGGGACATGTTCGCCAGGAATTCGGACTTGTACTGGCTGGCCCGCTCCAGCTCGCGTGCCCGATCTTCCAGCAACTGCTGGGCTTCGTTGAGGCGATTGTTGCGGTCGTCCAGCACGTCGCGCTGCTGCAGTAGTTCCTGGGCCTGTTCGGAGAGCTGCTCGTTGGTCTGCTCCAGTTCGGCCTGCTGCTGCTCCAGATGGACCTGGGATTCCTTCAGTGCTTGGGACTGCTCTTCCAGCTCTTCGTTGGCGGTGCGCAGCTCTTCCTGCTGCACCTGCAGTTCTTCGTTGAGCTGCTGGGTTTCCGCCAGTACCTGCTGCAGGCGCTGGCGATAGCGCGCGGCTTCCACCGAGGAACCAATGGAATCGGCGATCAGGGTCAGTAGTTCTTCGTCCTGCGGACGCAGAGCACGCAGGAAACCCAGTTCCACCACGCCATTCACCCGGCCATCGTTCTCGATGGGTACGATGAGCGCCGCGCTGGCCTGGCGTTCACCCAGCGCCGAGTTGACCTTGAGGTAGTCGACGGGCAGCTGGTCGAGCGCCATGGGGCGACCGTCCAGGACGGCCTGACCGGCCAGGCCCTCGCCCGGTGCCAGGCGCTGGCGACGGCGGCGCCCCTCGTCGTCCAGGGCATAGTCGGCGACGCGCTCCAGGCTGCCATCGTCGAGACGGACATAGAGGGCGCCGGCCGCGGCGCCCAGATAGCGCGCCAGGAATTGCAGGATGCTCTGGCCCAGCGGCGCCAGCGACGCCTGGCCGATGACCGCTTCCGACAGCTGATTCTGGCCGGAGCGGAACCAGCTCTGCCGCTCCAGGTTGTCGGTGTGCTCGGCCTGCTGATCGAGCAGCCGGGTATAGGTCGCGGAGAGCCGCATGAGTTCCCGGCGACCAAAGAAGGCCATGATGCCCGACAACAGCAGGCTGACGATGAGGAAGGCGGCGACGAAGATCACCGTCATGCGGCTGGCCGTCTCGGTGCGCTCGGCGCGCATCTGCTCTTCGTAGGCGATGAAGTCGGTGTAGTCGCGCCGGATGCTGTCGATGCGATTCTTGCCCTGACCATCGCTCAGCGGTGTCTGGAAATCCCCCCCAATGCGGCGCGCCTCGATCACCTGGCTGGCGTATTGGCGCCACTCGCGGTGCACCGCCTCGATCCGCTCCAGTCGGCGAATCTGCACGGCACTGTCGCTGACCAGATTCTTCAGCTCATCGAGTTGCGGCTCGACATTGGGCAAGGCGCGCTCATAAGGCTGCAGAAAGCTGGTATTGCCGCTCAGCAGATAGCCGCGCATCCCGGTTTCCAGATCGACCACCAGGCGGAAGTTGGCGTTGGCCTCGCTGATGACGCGGTCGGTGTGCTCGACCCACTGGGTAACTTTCAGTAGGTAATAGATGATGGCGATGAAGAAGATCGCGCTGAAGACACCGATACTCAGGGGCAGGGAAAGATTGCGCTTGAGGATCTGGCTGAAGTGCTTCTGATCGAGGGGCGACTCGCGATTCATGGGGTCTGAAAGCCTTGTACAGGACGAAACGGTCGGCGGCGGCTAGGCCTCTGTCAGCGGGATTGCCGTCATCCGCCGAGACACGACCGAAGACCGATCGGAACCCTGCCACGCCTTGGCAGGGTTCTTTCGAAAAGCCTGCAGAACACGCGCTGGCCGGACGTGGACACCAGCGGCGCTGGCGTCGTCGCCTCCGTTGCAGCGGGCTCGCAGCTCAACTGATCGATCGAGACACGCAACGCGCGTCCGCGCCTCTGGTCAGCGACGGGCAATCACCCAGACGGCATGGATGATACCCGGAATGTAACCCAGCAGCGTCAACAGGATGTTCAGCCAGAAGGCACCGCCGAAGCCAACCTGCAGGAAGACGCCCACGGGAGGGAGGATGATGGCAAAGATAAGGCGGATGAGGTCCATTTCAGGCTCCAGTAGTGGGTGGGCAAGAAGATGCCTCTAAGACTGGTACGCCCGAATCAGGTTCCGGCAGGCAATAAAAAACCCCGCCGAAGCGGGGTTTCGCAGACTTAACCCGACATCCTTGTCGGGCCGCCAATCCTTGGCCATCTATCCCTGTAAGTCTCTGCCCGACATCCTTGCCGGGGGGCCATCCTGGCCACATTTCCTTGAAATCATCTGGAGCGCTGGGTACATCCTGTACCGCGATCCGATGGGTGTAGATTACGCAGCTCCCATGGACTAGGCGATGGCTTATCGCGGCGACGTCATGTAAGCCAAAGCTTACACGGCATGGCTTTTCACCTTGCCGGTCAACAGCTTAGAAGCCCTCCTCAGCCAGGGCGTAGAGCGGCTGCGCGCCACTGCGCACAGCGGCGGCCAAGCTCAGGGTGCGCGGCAGCAGGCGGGCGAAATAGAAGCGTGCAGTGGCCAGCTTGGCTTCGGCGAAGCTGGCTTCCTGATCCGCAGCAGCCGCCGCGGCCCGCGCCCAGAGATAGGCATAGGCGACATAGCCGAACAGATGCAGGTAATCCACCGAGGCCGCGCCGAGCTCATGGGGATCGCTGGCGCCGGCCTGCAACAGCCACTCGGTCGCGCCGTCCAGTTGATCCAGGGCCTGGCGCAGGGGTGCGGCGAATTCGTTGTCCGCCGGCAGGCTGGCCAGATAGTTGTGGACCTCTTCGCTGAAGGGCCGGTAGAGGGCGCCACGACTGCCGGCCAGCTTGCGGCCGACCAGGTCGAGGGCCTGGATGCCATTGGTACCTTCGTAGATCTGGGTGATGCGCACGTCACGCACCAACTGCTCCTGGCCCCATTCACGGATGTAGCCATGGCCGCCGAACACCTGCTGACCCGCGACGCAGAGTTCCAGGCCGAGATCGGTGAGGAAGCCCTTGGCGACCGGGGTCAACAGCGCCACCAGGGCTTCGGCGCGTTCGCGCTCGACGGGCTCGGGGCTGTACTTGGCGGTGTCGAGTTGCAGGGCGACATAGCTGGAGAACAGCCGGCCGCCTTCGTTCAGGGCCTTCATGGTCAGCAGCATGCGGCGGACATCGGGATGGACGATGATGGGATCGGCGTTCTTGGCGGCCTGCTGGATACCGGCAGGCGAGCGGCTCTGCAGGCGTTCGCGGGCATAGGCCAGGGCATTCTGGTAGGAGCGCTCGCTCGACCCCAGGCCCTGGATGCCAACGCCCAGGCGCTCGTAGTTCATCATGGTGAACATGGCGGCCAGGCCCTTGTTGACCTCGCCCACCAGATAGCCGACCGCGCCATCGAAGTTCATCACGCAGGTGGCGGCGCCCTTGATGCCCATCTTGTGTTCCAGGGAGCCACAGGCCACGGCGTTGCGCGCGCCCAGGGCGCCCGCCTCGTCCACCAGGATCTTGGGCACCAGGAACAGCGAGATGCCCCGGGAACCGGCCGGAGCATCGGGCAGCTTGGCCAGCACCAGATGGATGATGTTCTCGGTGAGGTCGTGCTCGCCGGCGGTAATGAAGATCTTGGTGCCGGTGACCCGGTAACTGCCGTCGGCCTGGGGTTCGGCGCGAGTGCGGATCAGGCCCAGGTCGGTGCCGGCATGGGGCTCGGTCAGGCACATGGAGCCGGCCCACTGGCCGCTGTAGAGGTTGGGAAGGTAGGCCTGCTTGAGCGCCTCGCTGCCATGGGCGTGCAGGGCCAGACAGGCGCCGGCGCTGAGCATCGGATAGAGACCGAAGGCCAGGCAGCTGGCGTGCATCATCTCCTCGACCTGGGCGGTAAGCACCTTGGGCATGCCCATACCGCCGTATTCGGGATCGCCACCGACCCCGACCCAGCCACCTTCGGCAAAGGCCTGGTAGGCCTGGCGGAAACCCTGGGGGGTGGTCACTTCGCCGTCTTTCCAGTGGCAGCCTTCTTCATCGGAATTACGATTGAGCGGCGCCAGTTCCTGGGCGCACAGCTTGCCGGCTTCTTCGAGGATGGCATCGGCGGTCTCGCCGTCCACCACCTCGGCCAGGGCAGGCCACTGACTCCAGCGGTCCTTGACCTTGAGGACGGCATCCAGCACGAAACGGATATCGCGAAGCGGCGGGGTGTAGTCAGCCATGTCGAGTCTCCTCGGAAGGTGTTCTTATCGGTATGACCCGAGTGTAAGACCGAACCGGAAGGGAGACATAGGTTCATGATCTGACCTGGCGGTCAGCCGATCGGAGGTCCGCGCCGCCTGGCTTTTTCGCATCCGTGAAAAAGCGAAAACCCCGCCGGAGCGAGGTTTTCAGAGGAGCTTCGTGCCCTTAGTAACCGAGCGCGAAGTCCTCCTCGGCTAGGGCCATCAGGCTGCCGGCGCCGGCCAGCAACGCCTCGGCGTGGGCGCGGGTACGGGGCAGCAGGCGCTCGTAGTAGAAGCGCGCAGTGGCCAGCTTGGCCTGGTAGAAGGCGGCCTCGTCGGTACCGGCGGCCAGCTTCTCTGCGGCGACCCGGGCCATGTCGGCCCAGAAGTAGGCCAGGCAGACATAGCCAGAGTACATCAGGTAGTCGACGGCAGCGGCACCCACCTCCTCGCGATCCTTCATGGCGGCCATGCCGACCTTGAGGGTGATCTCGCCCCACTCCTTGTTCAGCTTGGCCAGTGGCTCGACGAAGGCCTTGAGGTCAGCATTCTCGGCCTGGGCCTGGCAGAACTTGTGCACCACCTTGGTGAAGGCCTTGAGCGACTCACCCTGGGTCATCAGTACCTTGCGACCCAGCAGGTCGATGGCCTGGATGCCGGTGGTGCCCTCATAGAGCATGGCGATGCGCGCATCGCGCAGGTTCTGCTCCATACCCCACTCGGCGATGTAGCCGTGGCCGCCATAGATCTGCACGCCGTGGCTAGCCGCCTCGAAGCCGACCTCGGTCATGAAGGCCTTGGCGATGGGGGTGAGGAAGGCCATCTGGGTCTCGGCCTGCTGCTTCTGCTCCTCGTCCTGGCTGTACTTGAGGATGTCCACCAGCTTGGCGGTGTAGTAGATCATTGCCCGGCTGCCTTCGGCGAAGGCCTTGATGGTCAGCAGCATGCGGCGCACGTCGGGGTGCACGATGATCGGATCGGCGGGCTTCTCGGGCGCCTTGGGACCGGTCAGGGATCTCATCTGCAGACGCTCGCGGGCGTACTTCAGACCACCCTGGAACGCCACCTCGGCATGGGCCAGACCCTGCAGAGCGGTACCGACGCGAGCGAAGTTCATGAAGGTGAACATGCAGTTCAGGCCACGGTTCGGCGGGCCGATCAGGAAACCGGTGGCGCCGTCGAAGTTCATCACGCAGGTGGCGTTGCCGTGGATGCCCATCTTGTGTTCGAGGGAACCGCAGTGCACGGCATTGCGCTCGCCGGCCGCGCCGCTGGCGTCGGGCAGGCGCTTGGGCACGATGAACAGCGAAATGCCCTTGGTGCCAGCTGGGGCGTCGGGCAGGCGGGCCAGCACGATGTGGACGATATTCTCGGCCATGTCGTGTTCACCGGCGGAGATGAAGATCTTGGTGCCGGTGATGGCGTAGCTGCCGTCCGCACGCGGCTCGGCCTTGGTGCGCAGCATGCCCAGGTCGGAACCGCAGTGGGGTTCGGTCAGGCACATGGTGCCAGTCCATTCGCCGGTCACCAGCTTTTCCAGGTAGGTGTGCTTCTGCTCATCGGTGCCGTGCTGCTCCAGGGTGTTCATGGCACCGTGGGACAGGCCGGGGTACATGCCCCAGGACCAGTTGGCCTGGCCGACCATTTCCGACAGGGAGATGCCGAGGGACTCGGGCAGGCCCTGGCCACCGTGGGCCGGGTTGTGCGCCAGGCTCGGCCAGCCGCCCTCGACGAACTGGGCATAGGCTTCCTTGAAGCCATCGGGGGTCTTCACGCCCTCTTCGCTCCAGGTGCAGCCCTGCTGGTCGCCGATGCGATTGAGCGGCGCCAGGACCTGTTCGCAGAACTTGGCGCCCTCTTCGAGGATGGCGGAAACCATGTCCGGGGTGGCATCGCCGCAACCCGGCAGGCTCTGGTAGTGCGCGTCATAGCCCAGGAGTTCGTCGCGAACGAAGCGGATGTCCCGCAGGGGGGCTTTGTAATCGGGCATGACTGTTACCTCTTTGCGAATGCTTGTTGTCGAGGGTGGCGGCAGCGTCGCTACGGACCCGCCGCCAGGGCGTTTAAACAGTCGTTTGAAACTAATGTTCCAGCCCCGGCCTTGTCAAGCGCGGCGAGGACGAGCGGAACGACCGGTCAGTCCGCCAGGGCCAGGGCTTCGCGCAGTTCTGCCGCCCCGTTCGGGCGTACCAGCCGCGCCAGCTCCTGGCCTTCCTTGAAGACGATCAAGGTCGGCCAGAGCTTGACGCGGAAAGAGCGCCCCAGGCGGCGCCCGGAGCCATCTTCGATCTTGAGATGGCGCACGGTGGGATGCTCTGCCAGGGCCGTGGCAAGCAGCGGCTGGGCGGCGCGACAGTGGCCGCACCAGGGTGCGCCGAATTCCAGCAGGGTCACCCCGGGCAGGGCATCGACGTCGGCGCGGGCGGGTTCCCGCTCCGCATAGGTGGTGGTCATGGGCATGGCTGAGCTCCTGAAGTCGGTTCCAACGGTGGACAAGTCGCTGGCGGGACTACTCGATCACGGGAAAAGGACTAGGGTCGATCCTGCGGTACGCCCCGACTTCATGACAATAAAACCAGGCGCTTCATTTCTGCCTCCGTCTCCTCCCTTTCCTGAGGCCCGCCATGAGCCAGACAGCGACCCCCGTTTCACCCGCCACCCTGCGCAAGGTCATCTCCGCCGCGTCCATCGGCAACTTCGTCGAATGGTTCGATTTCGCCCTCTACGGCTTTCTCGCCACTCTGCTCGCGGCGCACTTCTTTCCCAGTGGGGATGCCACTGCCGGCCTGCTCAAGACCTTTGCCGTCTTTGCCGTGGCCTTCGCCTTTCGCCCATTGGGCGGCATCGTCTTCGGCCTGCTGGGCGACCGCATCGGCCGCAAGCGTACCCTGGCGCTGACCATCCTGATCATGGCCGGCGCCACCGCCCTGATCGGCATCCTGCCCAGCTACGCCACCATCGGCATCTGGGCACCGATCCTGCTGACGCTGATCCGTTGCGCCCAGGGCTTTTCCGCCGGGGGCGAATACGCCGGCGCCTGCGCCTACGTGATGGAGCATTCGCCGCGCGATCGTCGCGGACGCTATGGCAGCTTCGTGCCGGTCTCGACCTTTCTCGCCTTCGCCAGCGCCGCCCTGACCGCCTGGGGCCTGGAGCGGCTGCTGGGCGCCGCGGTCATGGCCGACTGGGGCTGGCGCATCCCTTTCCTGGCCGCCGCGCCGCTGGGTCTGATCGGTCTCTACCTGCGCCTGAAGCTGGACGAGACGCCGGCCTTCCAGGCGCTGGAAGCCGACCATGAGGTCAGCCATTCGCCGCTGGGCGAGACGCTCCGGCTGCAGGGTCGCTCGATCCTGCGCCTGGGCGCCTTCATCTCGCTGACGGCGCTGTCCTTCTATATGTTCACCACCTACTTCTCCACCTACCTGCAACTGGCCGGCGGCTTCGACCGGGCCGCGGCCCTGGCCATCAGCCTGATCACCCTGTTCGCCGCCGCGGCCGCCTGTCCGGTGCTGGGGCGCGTCACCGATCGCATCGGGCGACGCATGACCACGGTGCTGGCCAGCTTGGTATTGGCGGTAGGCGTCTATCCGGCCTTGCTGCTGGCCAGCAGCGGCCAATTCGGCAGTGCCCTGCTGGGCTCCCTGTTGCTGGGCGCCGGCGCGGTACTGTGTAACGTGGTGACCGCGCCGCTGCTCAGCGAGATCTTTCCGACCCGCACCCGCTACACCGCGGGCGCCATTACCTACAACCTGGCCTACACCATCTTCGGCGGCACCGCGCCGCTGATGGCGACCTGGCTGATCGGCGCCACCGGCAGCAATCTCTCACCGGCGCTCTACCTGATCCTGGTCGCCCTGCTCGGCCTGGTCGGTGGCCTGAGCCTGCCGGAGACCTCGCGGATCGATCTGGACGAGGCCGGCGACGGCGCTGAGGCTCGCTACCAGACGATCCGCAGCTAGACCGCTCGTCCCTTGGCCGGCACTTCCTCCGGGCTGACCTGCCGATAGGCAAAAGGCCCGGAGTTTCCCCCATGCCCGCCACTCACGATCTGCAACGCTTCCTCGACGCCCAGGCCGACACCTATGCCACCGCCCTGGCGGAGATCCGCGCCGGGCGCAAGCGCAGCCACTGGATGTGGTTCATCTTTCCGCAGATCCAGGGACTGGGGCGTAGCGAGACCGCCCAGTACTACGCCATCGCCTCCCGCGACGAGGCCAGTGCCTACCTTGCACATCCGCTGCTGGGATCGCGCCTACGGGAGATCACCGCGGCGGCACTGGAACATCCTGAGCTGTCCGCCACGGCGCTGTTCGGGCAGCCGGACGATCTCAAGTTTCACTCCAGCCTGACCCTCTTCGCCGCCGTGGCCGAAGACCCCGAGCCCTTTCGCCAGGCGCTGAAGACCTTTTTCGCCGGTCAGCCAGACGAAGCCACCCTGACGCGACTCTGTTAGCGCCACAGCGTGGGCAGCACGCCCTCGCGCCCGCTCACCGGGTCGCTCGTGGGCAAGGGCACCTGGGCGATCAATTCGACCGAACGCGCATGGGCGGCCGGATCGGCGCGTTGGGTGATGAAGTCCTGTTGATCGGGCGGATAAGCGCCCACCACCAGGAAGTCCGCACTGGACTCCAGATTGCGGTGCCCGGTACCCGCCGGCAGTACCACCACATCACCCGCGGTCACCGCCACGTCCTGCCCCTGCTCGCCGCCCAGACGCAGGGTCGCCTGACCACGGGCCACACCCAGGGCCTCATGGGCATTGGGGTGATAGTGATGGTAGTCGTAGACGCCATAGCGCCACTGCGGCGGCCAGGCGTTGTCGGCGAACAGTCGCTCCAGCGCCGCCGCGCGGTCGGTTCCTTCCAGAGGAATCTGGCGATAGAGGAGCACGGGCAGGCGGCTGTTGGGGATGACGCCGTCATCGGCGAAGTACAGGTGCTCGGGCTGACCGGTCCCCACCGGCGCGGCCAGGGCCACGGCAGTGGGGGCGAGGCCCAGCACCAGGGAAAGGACGGACAGCGGTGGACGACGCGACATACGGAACTCCCTCAAGGCTTTGCCAATGGAGGCCCGCCTGCCGCCCGGGTTCAGCGCCCGCGACGAGGGGTCAGGCCAGCCATTCCCGCAGCAGCGCCGTGGTCCGCTCCGGCAGTTCCAGCGGCGGCAGGTGGCCGCAGCTGTCCAGTACCACCAGCCGCGAGTCCTGGACACCGGCGTGCATGAGTTCGGCTTCAGCCGGCGGGGTGAGCTGGTCCTGGGCGCCGACCACGATCAGGGTCGGTATGCGGATCTGCGCCAAGGTGGGCCGCGAGTCGGGGCGGTCGATGATGGACTGCTGCTGACGCAGGAAGGCTTCCTTGCCCACCGCCTTGCCCATGGCCAGCACGGTGTCAGCGACCGGCGTGCCCAGGCGCGAGGCGTGGATCAGGCGCGGCAGCAGTTGCGGACTGATGCCGAGAAAGCGCCCGCGCTCGGCCAGGTCGAGCATGGCGCGGCGCTGGGCGGCGCGCTCGGGGGCATCCGGGCTGGCCATGGTGTCGAACAGCGCCAGCCGCACCACCCGCTCCGGCGCCTGGCGCAGAATCTCGAAGGCCACATAGCCGCCCATGGACAGGGCGCCTAGGGCGAAGCGCGGCGGCGCCTCGGCCAGCACCCGGCGCGCCAGGGCGACGATACCCAGATCGCGGGTGAGATCGGGGATAAGCACCGGGCAGGTATCGGCCAGGTCGGCGGCCTGGATGGCCCAGAGACGCTGGTCACAGAGCAGGCCGGGAAGCAGGATCAGGGGTAGCGCGTCGGTAGCTGTCATCACTAGGAACTTGAGAGACACTGCGGAAAACGCGCAGTGTAGCGCGGATCACCAGCGAACCCGGCGGGCTTCGCGGGTTCCAAGGGACATTGCCAAGGATCCGGGAACATCCATGCGTACTGAAGGCTTCTTCGACTGGCTCGGCGCTGCGCTCGGCCAGGTCATCCGTTTCATCATCGATCTGTTCGGTTCGGTCCTGGGCGGCCTTGCCGATGCCGTGCACGACTTCCTCCATGGCATGGCCCGCTCCATCGGCATGGACGACTCCTATATCAGCTTCGTGGTCCTGGCCATCGGCCTGTTGTTGCTCTACGCCGCGGTACGGGCCTTCATGGCGCGCTCGGTGGTGGGTGGCGTCATCTGGCTGATTCTCGGCCTCATGGTGATGAGCTGGCTGATCCGCGGCTGACTGGTCGCCAGGCGCGCCGCCTGGCACAGTAGGGCTCTCGCTCGGCACGGATGCCGTCATGCCCCCACCGCTCTCCCAGGTAATGAAGCGCCACTGGCAACGCCTGCGGCCCGGGACCAGTTGCGCCCTCTGCGCCGCCTGGCTTCCGGCCGGACTGCCACTGTGCGAAGGCTGCGACAGCGAATTGCCCTGGCTTGGGCCCCATTGCCAATGCTGCGCCCTGCCCCTGCCGGTGGACGGCCTACTCTGCGGCAACTGCCTGGCCGGGCCGCCGGCCTTCGACCAGGTACTGGCGCCCTGGCGCTATGCCTTTCCAGTCGACACCCTGATCAACAGATTCAAGCATCGCGACCAGGGCAGTCTCGGTCGCGTGGCCGGGACGCTGCTGGCGCGGCATCTGCAGCACCTGTTCGACGAAGGTCAGCCACGCCCGGAATTGTTGCTGCCGGTCCCGCTCTCACCCTTGCGCCTGCACCAGCGCGGCTTCAACCAGGCCGCCCTGCTGGCCAACTGGCTCGGCCAGGCCCTGCAACTGCCGGTGGATGGCGGATTGTTGCAGCGGGTGCAGGAACAGCACAGCCAGCAAGGCCTGAGCGCCAGCGAGCGGCGGCGCAATCTCAAACAGGCCTTCGCCCTGGTGCAGGACGCCCAGCTGGAGGGTCGCCATCTGGCCCTGGTGGACGACGTCCTCACTACCGGCGCCACCGCCGACAGCCTGGCGCGCCTGCTCAAGCGCGCTGGCGCCAGGCGGGTAGACGTCTATTGCCTGGCGCGGACGCCACCACCCGGCGACTAGCCGCTGTCACCAAAACGTCATTTAGTCTGACTAGCCTCGCCTGCACACCGTGAGGGAGCCATCCGCATGCACAACGACCAGACCGATCTCGAACGCCTCGTCCACCTCAGCCGCCGACGCTTCATTGGCGCTGGCGCCCTGGCGGGAGCCGCCCTGTTCCTCGGTGGTGGCCTGCTCGGGCGGAGCGCCCTGGCCGATGCCGTCAGCGAGGCCACGGGCAATCCCTTGATCGGCTTCGCCAACATCCCGGCTTCCACCGCCGACACCCTGGTGGTGCCGCCCGGCTATCGCGCCAGCGTGCTCATCAGCTGGGGCCAGCCACTGCACACCGATGGCCCGGCCTTCCGCCCCGATGGCAGCCCCAGCGCCGCCGACCAGGCCGTGCAGTTCGGTGACAACAACGATGGCATGGCCTTCTATCCCTTCCCGGACGATCCGGACCGGGCGCTGATGGCGATCAACAACGAATACACCAACTACCGCTATCTGCTCAGCCACGGTACCCCGCCCAAATCCCTGGAAGACACCCGCAAGGCTCAGGCCGCCGAAGGCGTCTCGGTGATCGAGGTGAAGCGCGTGGACGGCCAATGGCACTTCGTCCAGGGCTCGCCCTACAACCGTCGGGTGCATGGCAACACGCCCATCGCCGTCAGCGGTCCGGCCGCCGGCCACGCCCTGCTCAAGACCGCCGCCGATCCGGCTGGTCGCGAGGTGCTGGGCACCTTCCAGAATTGCTCCAGCGGCGCCACCCCCTGGCACACCTATCTGACCTGCGAAGAGAACTTCACCGATGTCTTTGGCAGCCGCGACGCCAACCTGAAGTTCGATGCGGCCCAGAAGCGCTACAGCGTCAAGCACGCCAGCGTGGAGAACGACTGGCACCTGCACGACGATCGTTTCGACCTGGCGCAGAATCCCAACGAACTCAACCGCCACGGCTGGATCACCGAGATCGATCCCTTCGATCCCCAGGCCAAGCCGGTCAAGCGCACCGCCCTGGGCCGCTTCAAGCACGAGAACGCCGCCCTCGCCCGCACCCGTGATGGCCGCGTGGTGGTCTACATGGGCGACGACGAACGTGGCGAATTCATCTACAAGTTCGTCAGCCGCGACCGCCTGCAGGACGACCCCAAGGCCAATCGCGACCTGCTCGACCACGGCACCCTCTATGTCGCTCGCTTCGACGAGGGCGACCGCGACCCGAACCGTCCCAAGGGCCGCGGCCAGTGGCTGCCGCTGGTGCATGGCGAGAACGGCCTCACCGCCGCCAACGGCTTCGCCAGCCAGGCCGAGGTGCTCATCCACGCCCGCCAGGCCGGTAGCCAGGTGGGCGCCACGCGCATGGACCGACCCGAGTGGATCGCCGTCAGCCCCAAGGACGGCCAGGTCTACTGCACCCTGACCAACAACACCAAGCGCGGCGAGGACGGCATGCCGGTGGGTGGTCCCAATCCCCGCGCCAATAACCTCTACGGCCAGATCGTGCGCTGGCGCGAGAGCGGTGACGATGCCGCGGCCTTGAGTTTCGACTGGGACCTGTTCGTCATCGCCGGCAATCCCAAGGTGCACCCGGGCACGCCGGAAGCCGGCTCCCAGCAGATCAATGCCGAGAACATGTTCAACAGCCCCGATGGCCTGGGCTTCGACGCCGCCGGCCGGCTGTGGGTACTCACCGACGGCAAGTACAGCAACAAGGGCGACTACGAGGGCATGGGCAACAACCAGATGCTCTGCGCCGATCCGCGCAGCGGCGAGATGCGCCGCTTCCTGGTCGGCCCGGTCGGCTGCGAGGTCACCGGCCTGGCCTTCTCGCCGGACTACCGGACGATGTTCGTCGGCATCCAGCACCCCGGCGAGGAAGGCGGCTCCCAGTTCCCGGAGCAACGACCGGATGGTCAGCCCCGCTCTTCGGTGATGGTCATCACTCGGGAAGACGGCGGGGTGATCGGCGCCTGACCGGCGAGCGGATAGCGCTCGAGCCTTCGCCAAGGGGTTCGGGCATGCGCTAGCATCTCCCGGATGCAGGGTGGCAATCGCCATCGTCCCCCGTGACCGAGGAGCGCGCCATGTCTCATCCGTTCGAAAATCTGAGTCCCGACCTCGTCATCGACGCCATCGAAAGCCTGGGCTATCTCAGCGATGCCCGGGTGCTGGCGCTCAACAGCTACGAGAATCGCGTCTATCAGATCGGCATCGAAGCCGAGACCCCGCTGATCGCCAAGTTCTATCGCCCGGATCGCTGGACCGACGCGGCCATTTTGGAAGAACACGCCTTTTCCGCCGAACTGGAGGAGCGCGAGGTGCCCGTGGTCGCGCCCTTGCAGCGCGACGGCCAGACGCTGTTCACCCATGCCGGCTTTCGCTTCGCACTCTTTCCCCGCCGCGGTGGCCGCGCACCGGAGCCGGGTGATCTCAACCAGTTGCATCGCCTCGGCCAGTTACTGGGTCGGCTGCATGCGGTGGGTGCCAGCCGGCCCTTCCAGCACCGTGAGTCGCTGGACGTCCAGGGCTACGGCCATGCCTCGCTGGACACCCTGCTCACCGGCAACTTCATTCCCAAGAGCCTGCTGCCCGCCTATGAATCCGTGGCGCGCGACCTGCTCTTGCGCCTCGACGAACTCTTCGAGAGCGTCAGCTACGACGTCATCCGTCTGCACGGCGACTGCCATCCGGGCAACCTGCTCTGCCGCGATGACGCCTACCATATCGTCGACCTCGACGACTGCCGCCACGGTCCGGCCATGCAGGATCTCTGGATGCTGCTGGCCGGTGATCGCCAGGAGCGACTGACGCAACTGTCCGAACTGATGGACGGCTACGAGGAATTCCACGACTTCCAGCCGCGCGAACTGGCCCTGATCGAAGGGCTGCGGACCCTGCGCCTGATGCACTACAGCGCCTGGCTGGCGCGTCGCTGGGACGATCCGGCCTTTCCCAAGAGCTTTCCCTGGTTCGGCAGCGAACGCTACTGGGGCGATCAGATCCTAACCCTGCGCGAACAGCGCGCCGCCCTGGACGAGGCGCCGTTGCGACTGTTCTAGCCTGGGCGCCCGAATACCCCTCTCCCCCTGAGAGAGGGTCGGGGTGAGGGTACGCCTCGTGAAGACTTCTCCAGTGGACAAGACTGCGCCGTTTTCCACGCTACAACACTGATCGCGGCCATGGGCCGCTCCTACCGGAACCCGACCCGTGGGAGCGGCCTATGCAGCGGTCGCAGCGGCGCACTGCCATGGCTGCGAGTGCGGGATGCCAGCCTGCTCAGGGCCGACGACAGGAAGCACCACCCACTCCGACATCCTGCCGTCCCTTGAGCTATCCTGCCCGGACAAGAACGTTGCCTGCCTAAGGATCCCTCATGTCTGCCTTGCGCCAGGGTTATGCCCTGGGCCTCACCGCCTATGGGCTGTGGGGCTTGTTTCCACTGTTCTTCAAACTGCTGGCGGCCCTGCCGGCGACCGAGATCCTGTTCCAGCGCATCCTCTGGTCCGCCCTGTTCAGCGCCCTGCTGCTGTTGGTCTGGCGCCATCGCGGCTGGTGGGCGGAGCTGCGCGCTCATCCCAAACGGCTACTTTGGTTGGCCGTATCCGGCGCGCTGGTGGCCTGCAACTGGCTGGTCTACATCTGGGCGGTCAACAACGCCCATGTGGTCGAGGCCAGCCTGGGCTACTACATCAATCCGCTGGTCAACATCCTGCTCGCCCTGGTGATCCTCGGTGAACGCCTGCGCCCGCTGCAATGGATCGCCGTGGGCCTGGCGGTGCTCGGCGTGGCCCAGCAGCTGTGGACCCTGGGGCAACTGCCTTGGGTTTCCCTGGCTCTGGCGCTGAGCTTCGCCTTCTATGGCCTGGTGCGGCGGCAGACGCCGGTGGCCGCGCTGCCGGGCATGGTGGTGGAGAGCTGGATGCTGGTGCCGATCGCCCTGGTCGCGCTGCCGCTGCTGACCCCTGGGGTGAGCTTGCAGGCCGAGACCTGGCAGTCTTCCCTGGGCCTGCTGATCGTGCTCGCCGGACCGGTCACCCTGATCCCGCTGCTGTGCTTCAACGCCGCGGCGCGCAAGCTGCCCTATTCGACCCTGGGCTTTTTGCAGTACCTGGCGCCGACCCTGGTGCTGATCCAGGCGGTCTGGCTCTATGACGAGCCCTTCCCCCGTGAGCGGCTGTTCGCCTTTCTCTGCATCTGGACCGGTCTTGCGGTGTTCAGCTTCGATCTCTGGCGCGCCAGCCGCAAGCTCAGAGCGAGCACAAAGGCGCGCGAGCGAGAGGCAGACAAGGCCTAGGCATTCCCCAAGAGACCTGAGGCCAGACAGCAGAACGCCCCTCGCAAGGGGCGTTCGTCATCGCGGTGGAGCCGATCAGGCTTCGCCAGCGGTCTGCATGCGCGCCAGTTCCTGGGCGTAGAGGGCGTCGAAGTTCACCGGCTGCAGCATCAGCGCGGGGAAGGAGCCACGCACCACCATATTGTCCAGCGCCTCACGGGCGTAGGGGAACAGGATGTTGGGGCAGAAGGCGCCCAGGGCATGGGCCATGGACGCGGCGTCCAGACCCTTGATCAGGAAGATGCCACCCTGCTGCACTTCGGCGATGAAGGCGGTCTCTTCGTTGTTCTTGACGGTCACGGTCAGGGTCAGCACCACTTCGTGGAAGTCGTCGCCCAGCGTCTTCTGGCGAGTGGCCAGGTCCAGGTTGACGTTGGGCTGCCAGTCCTGACGGAAGATCTCGGGGCTCTTGGGCGCTTCGAAGGACAGGTCACGGATGTAGATGCGCTGGAGAGAGAACTGAGCGCCGTCTTCCTGGGCGCCATTGGCTTGGTCGGTCATGGTAGGGCCTTGAGTTGTGAGTGTTGGTCAGGCGGACAGCAGCGGATCGAGGCGTCCGCTTCGGTCTAGGGCATAGAGCTCGTCGCAACCGCCGACGTGGGTGCTGCCGACCCAGATCTGCGGCACGCTGGTGCGACCGGCCTTGCGGGCCATCTCGCTGCGCAGCGCGGGCTGGCCGTCGACGGAGACTTCCCGGTAGGCCACGTTCTTGCGATCGAGCAGGTGCTTGGCACGATGGCAAAAGGGACACCAGGCACTGGTATAGATGACGACGTCAGACATGCGCGGTCTCCAGTGGCCGATGAGGCGGCCACGCTAGGGGTTCACTTCACCAGGGGCAGATTCTCTGCACGCCAGGTAGCAATGCCGCCGTTCAGCCGGGCGGCGGTGAAGCCGGCCTTCTGCAGATCGCCGCACACGGCACCGGCTTGCTGGCCGGCGCTGTCCACCACGATCAGGGTCTTGGCTTTGTGCTTCTCCAGTAGAGACAGGCTGCTGGCGACTTTCTCCTGAGCGATGTTCAGCGCGCCGACGATATGCCCGGCGGCGAAGTCCTTGCTCGGACGGATGTCGAGGACCACGCCCTGCTCGCGGTTGAGCAGGTTGGTGAGTTCAGCGGTGGACAGGCTGCGCCCGCCACGACGGGTCTCGTTGAACAGCATCAGGGCGACGATGGCGAGGAAGGCGGCGACGAGAAGCGGATGATGGGTGGCGAATTCAACCGCCCGACCGATAAATTCCATAATGAAAGAGCTATCCAAGGAAGGCTAAAAATGCTGGCCAGTATACACAGCCCCCCGATGGCGCCATACCCTCGCCGACCCCGGGTTATCCGCAGGTAACCAGCTCATCTCGAACTGCCTCCTTGGCGGCTTCCGCCGCTATGCCTAGGCTTGGCTTCCGTTCATTTCCGAGGAATCCAGCCATGACCTCCATCGCCCTGCTCGGCGCTACCGGCAACGTCGGCAGCCGTCTGCTCGACGAAGCCCTCTCCCGCGGCCACCAGGTCACCACCCTGGTACGGGATCCCGCGCGCCTGGCGTCCCGCGCCGGCCTGACCGTGGTCGCCGGCGATGTCACCGATCCGCGGGCCGCCAAGGCCCTGGCCGGTCACGAGGTGTTGATCAGCAGCCTGAGATTCGCCGACATAGCACCAGGCACCCTGATCGACTTCGCCCGGGCCACCGGCATCCCGCGCCTGCTGATCGTCGGCGGCGCCGCCAGCCTGCACCTGCCGGACGGCGCGCGACTGTTCGACGCCCCTGGCTTTCCCGCGGAATACCGCACTGAAGCCGGAGCCGGCATCGCCACCCTGGATGCCCTGCGCGGGGTCAGCGACCTCGATTGGGTTTTCGTCAGTCCGCAGATGGTCTTCGCGCCCGGCGAGCGTACCGGTGGCTTCCGCCTGGGCGACGATGCCCTGCTGTTCGATGCGGCCGGTGACAGCCATATCTCCTACGAGGACTTCGCCGTGGCGCTGCTGGACGAGGCCGAACGGCCTGTCCACCACCGCACCCGTTTCACCGTGGGTTACTGAAACAGAAATGCCCCCTCGTTCGCAGCCTGGCCGCCTGGTCGGGCCGTGAACGCTGAACGGCGTGCCTTGCCGTTTTTTTTGCCGGATGTGACGGGCATACTAGGCGCTTCGCCCTTGAAACGTACGACCTCGCATGCGCCCTGTTCTTGCCCTTTTCCTGCTTGCCAGCGTTCTCGCTCCCGCCCTGGCCGACGACCGCGCCGACACCCAGCGGCAGATCGAGCAGACCCGCCGGGAAATCCAGGAGATGCAGAAGGTACTCAAGCAGGTGCAGGCCGAGAAGTCCGGCGTGCAGAAGCAGCTGCAGGGCACCGAGACCCAGATGGGCGAGTTGGAAAAGCAGGTCGACTCGCTGCAGAAGCAGCTGGAGAACGGCGAAAAAAAGCTGCAAGAGCTGGACGGGCGCAAGAAGAAGCTCGACCAGTCTCGCGCTGAGCAACAGAAGCTGATCGCCGTGCAGGTGCGCGCCGCCTACCAGAGCGGGCGCCAGGAATACCTCAAGCTGCTGCTCAATCAGGAGCATCCGGAAAAGGTCAGTCGCACCCTCACCTACTACAACTACCTGAATCGCACCCGCCTGGATCAGCTCGCCAGCTTCAACGACACTCTGCGCGAATTGCGCGAGGTGGAACAGGGCATCCAGCAGGAACAGGGTGAGCTGGTCGCGCGTCGGGAAGACCTAGAGAAGCGTCAGGCGGAGCTGGCCGAGGTGCGCAAGGAGCGCCAGGCGGCCCTGGCCAAGATCAATGCGGACTACCGCGACAAGAGTCGCGAGATCGAAAGCCGCGAGCAGGATCAGGCAGCCCTGAACAAGGTGCTCAAGACCATCGAGGAAACCCTCGCGCGCCAGGCCCGCGAAGCCGAGGAGGCCCGCCAACGGCAACTGGCCGAAGCTCGCGCCGCCCAGGCGCGGGAAGCGGCACGGCGCCAGGCGCAAAGCGAGCCGAAAGCCCCGCGCCCCTCGAACGCCCCGGAGCTGGCGGTGTCTAGTGCAGCACCTGCCTATGGCGGTGCCTTCGCCAATGCGCGCGGCAAGCTGCCCTGGCCGGTCGATGGTCGCCTGGTGGCCCGTTTCGGCAGTGCCCGCGGCGACGATCCCCGCGCGAAATGGGACGGTGTCCTGATCGCCGCCGGTGCCGGCACCCGGGTCAAGGCGGTACACGACGGCCGGGTGGTCTTCGCCGACTGGCTAAGAGGCGCCGGCCAACTGGTTATCATCGATCATGGGAATGGCTATCTCAGCCTGTACGGACATAATCAGAGCCTGCTCAAGTCTGCAGGTGACGTGGTCAAGGCCGGAGATGCCATTGCGACCGTCGGCGCCAGCGGCGGTCAGGAAGCCTCCGCCTTGTACTTCGCCATCCGCCAACAGGGCCGTCCGACGGACCCGGTCATCTGGTGCCGTGCTCAGGGATAGTGCGACACACCTCGGTTTAGGAGCTGCACATGCCGCATCGCTTTCGTCCCACCGTCCTGGTCCTCGCCCTGCTGTTCAGCGGCGTTGGAGTCGTCCAGGCGCAATCGCCGCAGAGTACCCCGGCTGCGGTGACGCCGGTCGCATCGGGCGCCGCGCCCGCGGCCCCGGCCAGCGCTCCGCTGCCCTTGGACGAGCTGCGCACCTTTGCCGAGGTGTTCGACCGCATCAAGGCGGCCTATGTGGAGCCGGTGTCCGACAAGGTCCTGCTGGAAAACGCCATCAAGGGCATGCTCAGCAACCTGGATCCGCATTCGGCCTACCTGGAACCCAAGGACTTCGCCGAGCTGCAGGAAACCACCAGCGGTGAATTCGGCGGCCTGGGCCTGGAAGTCGGCCAGGAAAACGGCTTCATCAAGGTGGTCTCGCCCATCGACGACACCCCGGCGGCCAAGGCGCGCCTGCAACCAGGCGACCTGATCGTCAAGATCGACGGCCAGCCAACCAAGGGCCAGGCCATCAACGAAGCGGTCGACAAGATGCGCGGCAAGCCGGGCAGCCCCATCGTGCTGACCATCGTCCGCGGTGGTGGCCAGCCGTTCGACGTCAAGCTGGCGCGGGCGGTGATCAAGGTCAACAGCGTCAAGAGCCAGCTGCTCGAATCCGGCTACGGCCTGCTGCGCATCTCGCAGTTCCAGGTCAACACCGGCGAAGAGACGGTCAAGGCGCTCGCCAAGCTGCGCCAGGAAAACAAGGGCAAGCTCAAGGGCCTGATCCTCGACCTGCGCAACAACCCGGGTGGGGTGCTGCAGTCGGCGGTCGAGGTGGCCGATGCCTTCATGACCCATGGCCTGATCGTCTACACCAAGGGTCGCCTGCCCAATTCCGAACTGCGCTTCTCGGCCGATGCCGCCGATCCCAGCGAGAAGGTACCGCTGGTGGTGCTGATCAACGGCGGCAGTGCCTCGGCCGCGGAAATCGTCGCTGGCGCCCTGCAGGATTCCAAGCGCGGCATCCTCATGGGTACCGACAGCTTCGGCAAGGGCTCGGTACAGACGGTGCTGCCGCTCAACAACGACCGGGCGCTCAAGCTCACCACGGCGCTCTACTACACGCCGAACGGTCGCTCCATCCAGGCCCAGGGCATCACCCCGGACATCGCCGTGGCGCCGGCCAAGGTCACCCCGCAGAGCGGTGGCGACGAATACTTCCGCGAAGCGGATCTGGCCGGTCACCTGGGCAATGGCAACGGCGGCGCCGATCGGCCCACCGGCAGCAAGGCGCCCAACCAGAGTCCGCGGCCGCAGGATGACGACTTCCAGCTCTCCCAGGCGCTGTCGCTGCTCAAGGGGCTCAACGTCACCCATACCCCGTGAGGATGGGACGTTGGCTACTGGCCGGGGTGCTCGCCCTGGCCAGCGGTCTGGCCCAGGCCGCCACCGCGCAGCTGACCATCGTCATCGACGACCTCGGCCAGAATCCGGCCCGGGATCGCCAGGTCCTGGCGCTACCCGCGCCGGTGGTCCTGGCCATCATCCCCGAGACCCGCTACGCCGCCGAGCTGGCTACCCAGGCCCATCGCGCCGGGCGCACCGTGTTGCTGCACCTGCCCATGGACCCGGCCGGCGGTCCCTATGCCTGGCATCCGGAAATGTCCTCGGTCGAGCGCCTGCAACGCCTCGATCGAGCGCTGGCACGGGTTCCCGAGGCGGATGGGGTGAACAACCACGAAGGCAGTCGCATGACCGCCGACCGACCGGCCATGGCCGAGTTGATGCAGGTCTTGCAGGAGCGCCACCTGCTGTTTCTCGACAGCCGCACCAGCGCTGCCACCGTGGCCGCCGCGGAGGCCCAGAAGATCGGCCTGGCCAGCGTCTCGCGCGATGTCTTCCTGGACAACGAGGCGACTCCGGTAGCCGTGGCCGCGCAACTGGCCGAAGGCGTGCGTCTGGCCAAGCGCCAGGGCAGCGCCGTACTGATCGGCCATCCGCACCCGGCGACTCTGGCGGTGCTGGCCCAGCAGTTGCCGCTGCTCAAGGCCCAGGGCGTGGAGGTGATCGACCTGCCGCAGATGATCGCCCTGCGCGCCAATCAGGCCATGGCCGGGCACGGTCGCGATGGTCGCTATCGCTAGCGACCGGCTGGTGGCCTCCAGGCGTCAGAGGTAGTTGTTGGTGATGCTGTCGATCACCCCTTCCTTGCGCATCTGCTCCAGGGCCGCCTTGAGGCGTGTCACCACTTCGTCAGGCGTATCCTTGTTCAGCGCCAGATACTGATCCACCTCGTTGAAGCGAAGCAGCGTCTGCAAGCCGGTCACCCCCTGCTGCTTGGCGAGATAGCGACCAACTGGATCGGCGGTGGCCCAGATATCGATCTGGCCTTTCACCAGTTTGTCGACGTTCTCCTGATCACGCAGGGCATCGATGACCGGAATGCCCTGGGCGGTCAGCGTCTTGCTGATCACATCGTTGCGATAGGTACCGATGCGATAGCGGGCGGCGTCCTTGAGCGTCTTGACGTCCAGCTTGCTGCCAGGCAACGCCTGCAGGGTCCAGCTCGATCGGCCAAAGGGCCCCACCCATTTGAACTGATCCTTGCGCGCCTCGGTGTAGGCCACGGAGAAGAGGCCGTAGTTGGGCGTTTCCTGGGTCAGCCGATAGATGCGGTCCCAGGGGAAGCGCAGCGAAAGGCTGTACTTGATGCCCGCACGCCTGAACATCTCGCGGACGACATCGGTGGCGATACCGTCGATGGCGTCATCGCGGGCGAAGTTCTTGTCATCGACCGACATGTTGAAGGGAGGATAATTTTCGGTCAGGAGCACGACCTGATAGTAATCCGGCAGCTCGGCACGGGCCTGGGTCAAGCCCAGCGTGCAACCCAGCAGTACCCCTGCAAGACGCAACCACAGCTTTTGCATTGCAACTCCCTGGCGACACAAGGCCGCATTTCCGAGGTTTCGTTGAGTATCCCTTTACAACGCTCAGCGCTCACTGCGGCTGGCCTCACCGCGGCGGTCAAGGCTTCGCGGCCCCGTCCAGCTGCCGGGGCCATGCGGAATCCCTAGTACCTCGCGTCCAGACAGGACGCTGGCGAATGCTCACCTCCAGCGCAACTCGCCAGGCGCCCGCCACGCAACGCCGCACTAGAGATAGTTGTTGGTGATGCTGTCGACCAGGCCTTCGCGGCGCATGGCATCCAGGGCCTGCTGCAGGCGGGTCACCACCTCGTCGGGGGTGTCCTTGTTCAGGGCCAGGTAGAGGTCGGATTCCTGGAAGCTGAGCAGGGTCTGCAGGTTGCTGACGCCCTGCTGCTTGGCCAGGTAACGGGCGACCACGTCGGTGGTGGCCCAGACGTCGATCTCGCCCTTCTGCAACTTGGCGATGTTCTCCTGATCACGCAGGGCGTCGATGGGGACGATGCCCTTTTCCTGAATCATCAGGCTCACGGCGGAATTCTTGTAGGCACCGACGCGCAGCCGGGCTGCCGTGGCCAGGTCCGGCACCTTGAGGGTGCTGCCGGACAGCGCCATGAACACCTTGCGGGTCTTGCCCAGCGGGCCGACCCACTTGAACAGCGGCAGCCTGGATTCGGTGCGCGACACGGAGAACAGCGCGTAGTTGGGGCTTTCCAGGGTGAGGTTGTAGATGCGATCCCAGGGAAAGCGCAGCGAGAGGTTGTAGTCGATCCCAGCGCGCTTGAACATCTCGCGCACCAGATCGGCGCTGATGCCGTCGATGGCATCGTCACGCGCGAAGTTCTTGTCGTCCACCGCCATGTTGAAGGGCGGGAAGTTCTCGGTCAGCAGCACCACGCGATAGCCCGCTGGCAATTCCGCCCGGGCTGTCCCCAGGCCGAGGGTGCAACTCAATAGCACGGCGGCGATGGCCAACCAGGACTTGCGCATAGCTCTCTCCTCAGGCGACCGTCCGCGCCGATCGCTCGGCCCGCCGGGATCACAGATAACGATTGAAGATGGTCTGAACCGCGCCGCTCTGGCGCATCTCGTCGAGGGCCTTCTGCAGCTTCTGTACCACCTCGTCGGGGGTCTGCTTGTTCAGCGCCAGGAACAGCTCGCCGCTGTTGAAGCGCAGCAGCAGCTTGAGTCCGGTCACGTCTTCCTGGCGGGCCAGGTAGCGACCGGCGGGATCTCCGGTGGCCCAGACATCGATCTGTCCCTTGACCAGGCGCTGCACGTTTTCCTGATCGCGCAGCGCAAGATCCGGCTGGAAGCCCTGCTGGACGAGACTCTCGGCGATGGCGTCGCCCTTGTAGGCGCCGATCCTGAGCTGCTGCTTGCGGACGTCGTCGAGGCTGCGCAGCTGCAGGTGGCTGTCGGCGCGACCGAGCAGGACCCAGTCGTCCGGGCCGATGGGACCGACCCATTTGAACAGGGCCTCGCGCTCCGGCAGCCGGGCGGTGACGAAGACGCCGTGGTCGGGCTGATCCAGGGCCATGCCGTAGATCCGCTCCCAGGGGAATCTCAAGGTGAGGTTGTAGGAGATGCCGGCGCGCTGGCACATCTCGCGCACCATGTCGACGGCGATGCCCTTGAGATCGTCCTCGCGGGCGAAGTTCTTGCCGTCGGTGGAGAAGTTGTAGGGCGGGAAGTTTTCCGTCAGCAGTGTCAGCTGATAACCCGCCGGAAGCTCCGCCCTGACCGCGGTGGATACCAGCAGCAAACCGGCCAAGCAGGCCCAGACTCCCTTGCGCACGCCCCTCTCCCTGCCGGCCCCGCCGGTGCTTAAGATTTTGTGGAGCGTATCACAATCCCTTTTTCGGCCAGGTACCGTTTAGCCTCGGGAATGGTGCATTCGCCGAAATGGAAGATGCTCGCGGCCAGCACCGCAGAGGCCTTGCCTTCGAGGATGCCGTCGGCCAGGTGCTGCAGATTGCCGACGCCACCGGAGGCGATCACCGGGATGCCCACCGCCTCGCTGACGGCGCGGGTCACGCCCAGGTCGAAGCCGTTCTTCATGCCGTCCTGGTCCATGCTGGTGAGCAGGATCTCGCCGGCGCCCAGGCCTTCCATCTTCTGCGCCCAGGCCACGGCGTCGAGACCGGTGGGCTTGCGCCCGCCATGGGTGAAGATCTCCCAGCGCGGGGTTTCGTCGGGGCCGCTGACGCGCTTGGCGTCGATGGCCACCACGATGCACTGGGAACCGAAGCGCGCCGCGGCTTCGCCGACGAACTCGGGGGTGAAGACCGCCGCGGTGTTGATCGAGACCTTGTCGGCACCGGCGTTGAGCAGGTTGCGGATGTCCTGCACGGTGCGCACGCCGCCGCCCACGGTCAGCGGGATGAACACCTGGCTGGCCATGCGCTCCACGGTGTGCAGGGTGGTATCGCGGCCCTGGTGGCTGGCGGTGATGTCGAGAAAGGTGATCTCGTCGGCGCCCTGCTCGTTGTAGCGGCGGGCGATCTCCACCGGATCACCGGCATCGCGGATGTTCTCGAACTTGACGCCCTTGACCACGCGGCCATTGTCCACGTCCAGGCAGGGGATGATGCGTTTCGCCAGCGCCATGACTGAGTCCTCAGACCTTGAAGTTGTCGCACAGCGCCTGGGCCTCGGCGACGTCGAGGGTGCCCTCGTAGATCGCCCGGCCGGTGATGGCGCCGATGATGCCCGGGCTGCGGGCGTCGAGCAGGTTCTGGATGTCACCCAGGTTGTGGATGCCGCCGGAGGCGATCACCGGGATGCTGGTGGCTTCGGCCAGGGCGCGGGTGGCCGGGACGTTGCAGCCCTGCATCATGCCGTCGCGGGCGATGTCGGTGTAGACGATGGCGCTGACGCCGTCGGCTTCGAAGCGGCGAGCCAGGTCGGTGACCTGCAGTTCGCTGACCTCGGCCCAACCGTCGGTGGCGACGAAGCCGTCCTTGGCGTCCAGTCCGACGATGACCTTGCCCGGGAAGGCGCGGCAGGCTTCACCGACGAATTCCGGTTGCTTGACCGCCTTGGTGCCGATGATCACGTAGCTGACGCCGGCACGCACATAGTGCTCGATGGTCTCCAGCGAGCGGATGCCGCCGCCGATCTGGATCGGCAGGCCGGGATAGCGCTTGGCGATGGCGGTGACCACCTCGCCATTGACCGGCTGGCCTTCGAAAGCGCCGTTGAGATCCACCAGGTGCAGCCGACGGCAGCCGCCGTCGACCCACTGGGCGGCAATGGCCACGGGATCGTCGGAGAACACGGTGGAGTCTTCCATGCGCCCCTGGCGCAGGCGGACGCAGGCGCCGTCCTTGAGGTCGATGGCGGGGATGATCAGCATGGCAATACCTTGGCTCGGGGGTGAGGGCGATCTAGGGCTTTTCCAGCGCCCAGATGTCGCTTTCCAGGCTGTCGACGCGCTCCCTGAGCAGGGCCTGCACGTCGGCAACCGCCTTGTTGTAGTACAGCGGCCCGCACTCGCGGGCGAAGAAATCCAGCAGCTCCTCGACTTCGAACCGCCCCAGGCGGACCTCGAAGCGATCGTCCAGCAGGGTCTGCAAGGCCGTGACCAGGCGCTGGCTCTGCTCGGGTTCGAGCCTGACCAGCGGCGCGGACGGCTTGCGCGCCATTACCAGCGGCCGTCCCAGGCGAGGAAATTGGCATAGAGCTGCAGACCGCAGTCGGCGCTCTTCTCGGGGTGGAACTGGGTAGCGAAGCGCGAGCCGTCGGCCAGGGCCGCGGCGAAGTCCAGGCCGTAGTGGCCGCGACCGACCACCTGGCGCGGACTGCCGGCCTCGACATAGAAGCTGTGCACGAAATAGAAACGGGCGCGATCGGGGATGCTGTGCCAGAGCGGATGGTCGAGCACGTGACTGACCTCGTTCCAGCCCATGTGCGGCACCTTGAGGGTCTCGCCCTCTTCCTGCATGCCGCCCGGGAAACGCCGCACGGCGCCGGGGAACAGGCCGATGCAGTCCACCCCGCCATTCTCTTCGCTACGCTGCATCAGCGCCTGCATGCCGACGCAGACGCCGAGGAAGGGCCGGTCCTGGCTGACTTCACGGACCAGCTCATCGATGCCCTGGCGGCGGATCTCGGCCATGCAGTCGCGGATGGCGCCGACGCCGGGCAGGACGATGCGGTCCGCCTCGCGGATCACCGCGGGATCACCGGTCACCAGCACCTGATGGCTACCAGCATGCTCCAGGGCCTTGGCCACGGAGTGCAGGTTGCCCATGCCGTAGTCGATGACGGCTACCGTCTGCATCACAGGCACCCCTTGGTGGAGGGCATGACGCCGGCCATGCGCGGGTCTTCGCTGAGGGCCATGCGCAGGGCGCGGCCAAAGGCCTTGAACACCGTTTCGATCTGGTGGTGGCTGTTGACCCCGCGCAGGTTGTCGATGTGCAGGGTGACCTGGGCGTGGTTGGTGAAGCCTTGGAAGAATTCGAGGAACAGATCGACGTCCATGCGGCCCACGGTGGCGCGGGTGAAGGGCACGTTCCAGTGCAGGCCGGGCCGGCCGGAGAAGTCGATGACGACGCGTGACAGGGCCTCGTCCAGGGGCACATAGGCATGGCCATAGCGCTGGATGCCCTTCTTGTCGCCGACGGCCTTGGCGAAGGCCTGGCCGAGGGTGATGCCGATGTCTTCCACCGTGTGGTGGTCGTCGATGTGCAGGTCGCCGCGGCAGTGGATATCGAGGTCGATCAGCCCATGGCGGGCGATCTGGTCGAGCATGTGCTCGAGGAAGGGGACCCCGGTGTCGAAGCGCGCCGCGCCCGTGCCGTCCAGATCCAGGGATACCTTGACCTGGGTTTCCAGGGTGTTGCGCTCGACGGTTGCCTTGCGTTCGGCCATAGCCTGCTCCGCGAAAATCGGTGGGCGAAAGGGCCGATATTATAGGGGCGCGAGGACTGGATCGAAAGCGCGGCGGGACGAGGCGTCCCACCGCCAGGGGCGCCCGCGTGGGGACGCCCCGTTACCGCTTGATTCGGCTGTGACTCAGCTGAACAGCGCGGCGGTCTTTTGCAGGGTGATCCAGATACCCCAGGCCAGCGGGATGCCCACGGCCAGCCAGGCGGCGATGGCCAGCGGCTTGGTCTTGGGATCGGCGCTCCACTCCAGCACCTGGGCGCTGCCGGCATTGCTGTCGTGGCCATTGGCGCGCTCGACGGCGAGTTCGGCCTCGGTCATGAAGTGCTTGTCGGCCACCGGGCGCACCATCAGGTTGCAGAGGAAGCCCAGCACCAGCAGACCGGCCAGGATGTACAGGGTGATGTCGTACACCTGGGCACGGGGGATGCCCATGCTCAGCTGGTACTCGCGCAGGTAGTTGACCAGCACCGGACCGAAGACGCCAGCGGCGGCCCAGGCGGTGAGCAGGCGACCGTGAATGGCGCCGACCATCTGGGTACCGAACAGGTCGGCGAGGTAGGCCGGCACGGTAGCGAAACCACCGCCGTACATGGACAGGATCAGGCAGAAGGCGAAGACGAACAGCGCCACGCTGCCCAGGTGACCGGTCCAGGGCACGATGGCATAGAGCACGAAGCCCAGGGTGAAGAAGACGAAGTAGGTCATCTTGCGACCGATGTAATCGGAGAAGGATGCCCAGAAGAAACGCCCGCCGATGTTGAACAGGCTCAGCAGACCGGTGAAGCCGGCGGCGATGGCGGCGATCTGCTTGAGCTGATCGGCGCTGAGTTCACCGTAGGCCAGGCCGTTGCCCAGCAGACGACCACCGAAGACTTCCTGCAGGAGCGGCGAAGCCATGCCGATGATGCCGATGCCGGCGGTCACGTTCAGGCAGAGCACGGCCCAGACCAGCCAGAATTGCGGGATGCCCCAGATCTTGCTCACGTGGACGTGGCGATTGGTGATCATGTTGCTGCCGGCCTTCTTGGTGGACGGCGTCCAACCGGCGGGCTTCCAGCCGGTCGGCGGCACGCGGTAGCCCAGGGCGCCGCTCATCATGAACACGAAGTAGATCACCGCCATGACCAGGAAGGTCTGCCAAACACCGATTTCGGTGGCCGACGCGAAGTGCCGCATCAGGGCATCGGCCAGAGGTGCACCCACCATGGCGCCGCCACCAAAGCCCATGATGGCCATGCCGGTCGCCATGCCGCGCTTGTCCGGGAACCACTTGATCAGGGTCGACACCGGCGAGATGTAGCCCAGGCCCAGACCGATACCGCCAATCACGCCCGAACCCAGCCACAGCATCCAGATCTGGTGGGTATAGATGCCCAGGGCGGAGATCAGCAGACCACCGCACCAGCACAGCGCCGAGACGACGCCGGCCTTGCGCGGACCGGCGTGCTCCAGCCAGCCACCGAACAGGGCGGCCGAGCAGCCGAGGAAGATGAAGAACAGGGTATAGATCCAGCCGAGCTGGGAGATCTTCCAGTCACAGGTGGCACTGAAGATCTGTTCGAAGAAGCCCATCTCGACCGGACAGGCCACGGCGGCGGTGATGCCGATCGCCTTGGACAGCGGCAGCCAGAAGACCGAGAAGCCATAGGCCATGCCGATGCACAGGTGGATGGCCAGAGCGGCCGGCGGGACCAGCCAGCGGTTGAAACCGGGCCGGGCGACGATGCGCTCCTTGGACAGGAAAGCCGGACGTGCCGAAGCGGCGCTGCCAGCGGTGAGAGTAGTGCTCATGGGTTCAGCCCTTTTCTAGTGTATAGCGTCCAGGCCGGTGGACATTCCCTGCACGCTTCCCCGTAAACGAGTCAAAGAAACGGCGCCAACCGACTAGAGGTGCGCGACATTAAAGCGCACCCTAGCCAACTGCCAGCCCTGCTCATTTGCGAGGGTACGGGCGGCATCAGCCATCCGACGAAACGGGCGAGTACCACGGCTGTCACAGCGCCGACACCTCGATGTCATCGGGCGCGACCGAGCCCCTATACTGGCCAGTCGCGCCATCGCCCGTCGGAACAGGAATTTCCTCGTCATGAAAGCTTTCGCCAAAGTGCTGGGTATCGTCCTCGTCGGCCTGCTGCTCCTGCTGGTCGCCGCAGGCTTCGCCCTCACCCACCTGGTCGATCCCAACGACTACAAGGACGAGATCCGCCAGCTGGCGCGCGACAAGGCCAACGTCGACCTGCAGCTCAAGGGGGATATCGGCTGGAGTCTGTTCCCCTGGCTGGGCGTCGAACTGCACGATGCCACCCTGGCCAGCGCCGCCACCCCCGATCGCCAGCTGGCGCAGGTGCAGCGGCTGATCCTCTCGGTCCGCCTGCTGCCGCTGCTGCTGCGTCGCGACCTGGAGATGAGCGACATCAAGATCGACGGTCTGGACCTCACCGCCAGCCGCGATGACCAGGGCCGCACCAACTGGGCCGAGATCGGCCGCCCGGCGCCCAAGGCGGGCGCTGGCGCCGCGCCGGCCGACACCCCCGCCGACGCGTCCACGTCTGGCGAGCCGACCGCGGGGCGCCAGCCGCTCAAGCTCAACGTCGAGAGCCTGACCGTGCGCAATTCCCGCGTCGAATACAGCGACGCCCGCAGCGGCGCCCGCTATGCCTTCGAGGGCATCGATCTGGAGACCAGTGCCATCTACGCCGGCACGCCCATTCCCATCAAGCTGGCCGGCACCGCCAGTACCACCCAGCCGCCGGTCAACGCCACGGTACTGCTCAACGGTGAATTGCGCTTCGATCCGGCCAGCCAGCAATACGCCCTGGACAATCTCCAGCTGACCGGCGACGCCAGTGGCGAGCCCTTCAACGGCAAGGTGGTCAACTATTCCGCCAGCGGCCAACTGGCCGTCGACCGCCGCGCCCAGACCGCCGAGTGGACCAGCCTCAAGCTCACTGCCAATGACCTCAAGGCACTGGGCGACCTCAAGCTCACCGGTCTGGAAACCGATCCGCAGCTGGCCGGGCGCGTCTCCATCGCCCGCCTGGACCTGCGCGCCTTCCTCGACAGTATCGGCGTCGAATTGCCGGCCATGGCCGATGCCAAGACCCTGCAGCGCTTCGAGATGAATGCCCAGGTGCAAGCCAGCCGCAACGCCCTGGCGCTGGACGACTTCAACTTCCAGTTCGACGACAGCACCCTCAAGGGCCGCGTCGCCGTCGCCGACATCGCCCGCCGCGCCCTGCGTATCCAGGTCAGCGGCGACGCCCTGGACCTGGATCGCTATCTGCCGGCCAAGGCCGCCGCGGCGCGCCAGGCCAATGGCGCGCGCCAGGAAGAGGTCGCCCAGGTCGATGCCATCGCCACCCAGGGCAACTCGCCGCTGCCCGAGGCGCCGACCCAGCACGCCTGGAGCCAGGAAACCCTGTTGCCGGTGGAGCGCCTGCGCAGCCTGGACGCCGATGTCGACCTGAGCCTGCAACACCTGACCCTCAATCGCCTGCCCTTCGAAGGCGCCAGCCTCAAGGCCAAGGCCGCCGATGGCCAACTGCAACTCAGCGCCCTGGAAGGCGAGCTGTTCGGCGGTCGCTTCGAAGCCAATGGCGCCCTCGACGTGCGCGGCGTCCAGCCGCAACTGACCGCTCGTGAACGCATCAAGGGCGTACCGGTGGAGCGCATCCTCCAGGCCCAGGGCCAGAAGCCGCCGGTGGAAGGCCTGCTGGACCTGGACGCCGATCTGCGCAGCTCGGGCGCCAGCCAACGCACCCTGATCGACAACCTGGGCGGCACCGCGCGCTTCGCCCTACGCAATGGCCAACTGATCGACGCCAACGTCGAAAGCCAGCTGTGCCAGGGCATCGCCCTGCTCAATCGCAAGCCGCTGGAGCTGCCCCATGGCGGCCAGAACACCCCGTTCCGCCAGTTGAGCGGCAGCCTCAACATCGTCAACGGCGTGGCCCGCAACCAGGACCTCAGCGTCAGCGTGCCGGGCCTGGCGGTAAAGGGCGCGGGCGACATCGACCTGCGCACCCTCGGCCTCGACTACCGCCTGGGCATCACCGTGCAGGGCGACACCAATGCCGCCGCCGATCCCGGCTGCCGGGTCGGCGAGCGCTATGCGGATATCGAGTGGCCGCTGCAGTGCCGCGGCCCCCTGGAACTGGGCGCCAAGGCCTGCCGCCTGGATCGCGAGGCCATGGGCCAGATCATCGCCCGCGCCGCTGGCAATCGTCTGAACGAAAAAATCGAAGAGAAGCTCGGTGATAAAATCAGCCCCGACATCCAGAACGCCATCCGAGGGCTGCTGCAACGCCGATGACTGACGACGCCTTTGGTACCGCCGTGCTGGCCTGGTACGACCTGCACGGCCGCAAGGACCTGCCCTGGCAACAGGGCGTGACGCCCTATCGCGTCTGGGTCTCGGAGATCATGCTCCAGCAGACCCAGGTCGCCACCGTGCTGGGCTACTTCGACCGCTTCATGCAGGCGCTGCCCACCGTCGAGGCCCTGGCCGCGGCGCCGGAAGACGAGGTGCTGCACCTCTGGACCGGCCTCGGCTACTACAGCCGCGCGCGCAACCTGCACAAGGCCGCCAAGACCGTGGTCGAGCGCCATGGCGGCGAATTCCCGCGCAGCGTCGAGGCCCTGGCCGAATTGCCCGGTATCGGTCGCTCCACCGCTGGCGCCATCGCCAGCCTGAGCATGGGCATCCGGGCGCCCATCCTCGATGGCAACGTCAAGCGCGTCCTGGCCCGCTATACCGCCACTCCCGGCTATCCGGGCGAACCCGCCGTGGCCCGCCGTCTGTGGGAGGTGGCCGACCGACTGATGCCCCACGAGCGGGTCGGCCACTACACCCAGGCGATGATGGACCTGGGCGCCACCCTCTGTACCCGCAGCAAACCCAGCTGTCTGCTGTGCCCGGTCAAGCCCGGCTGCCGTGCCCACCTGCTGGGCCAGGAAACCGACTTTCCCGCCGCCAAGCCACGCAAGACACTGCCGCAGCGCAGCACCCTGATGCCGCTGTTCGTCAACGACGCCAATGCCGTGCTCCTCCAGCGCCGCCCCTCGACCGGCCTCTGGGGCGGTCTCTGGGGTCCGCCGGAGGTGGCCGACGTGGCCGAACTCGAAGCCCTCGCCGAACGCCAGGGCCTCGCCATCGACGAACGCCAGGCGCTGCCCGGCCTGGTGCACACCTTCAGCCATTTCCAACTGGCCATCGAACCCTGGCTGGTGCAGGTGGACCACCGCCAGCACCGCGTGGCCGAGGGCGACTGGCTTTGGTATAACCTCGCGTCCCCGCCGCGCCTGGGCCTCGCCGCCCCGGTGCAGAAACTGCTCAAGCGCGCCGAGCAGGCGCTCAAAGGAGAACCCGCATGACCCGCACCGTGATGTGCCGCAAGCACAAGCAGGAGCTGCCCGCCCTCGATCGTCCGCCCTACCCCGGCGCCAAGGGCGAAGACATCTACCAACACGTCTCCAAGCAGGCCTGGGAAGAGTGGCAGAAGCACCAGACCATGCTCATCAACGAGCGCCGGCTGAACATGATGAACGCCGAGGATCGCAAGTTCCTGCAAGCCGAGATGGACAAGTTCCTGTCCGGCGAAGACTACGCCCAGGCCGAGGGCTACGTGCCCCCCAGCGCCTGAGTCGACGCCTAAGCGCCCGAAAAATCTAAATTTTTTTGGGCTCGCTGTTGACACAGGATCGAGAAACGCTTTTAATGCGCCCCGTTGCCCAGGTAGCTCAGTTGGTAGAGCAGGGGATTGAAAATCCCCGTGTCGGCGGTTCGATTCCGTCCCTGGGCACCATGATACCTAAGCCCCTGATTCCGCGAGGAATCGGGGGTTTTTCGTTTCAGGACCTAGCCACGCCCTTCCGTTCTGGTACACACGGCAGGTACACATGGCGATCCAGACTCCTAAAATCGTTGCACCGCATTCCCCTCGGTTCCGTGCTTTCATGGCCCAGCCCTTCAAGCATCCATCCACCGGCGTGTACTACATTCGGCGCCGTGTCCCCGATGAGCTTCGCCCTGTCCTGGGGCGAGAGTACAAGCGCTCTCTAAAGACCCGTGATCAGCTAGAAGCCAAGGCCCGCCATGCTGTTGAGTGGACGCGCTCCGAAGAAGCGTTCTCCCTCGCCCGTGCCCAGCTCGCTGGCGTGCAGGCTCTGACAAAGCGCGACATGCAGCAGCTAGCCGCACGTTGGTTCCGCCAAGAGCTAGAAGAAATGGAGCAGTCCGGTAGCTTCCGAGCTTGGATGCTGCCCGGCGACAGCACAGCGTTCGAGACGCCGCATGGCTGGGAGGAGCATCGGGAGTACCTGACGATCCGTGAGGCGCTAGCGGAGGGCGACGAGACGGACTGGCTGTCAGTGATGCGGCCTCACCTGTTGCAGGCTCTGCGGTCCGTGAACGTTCCTCCGCCAGCCGAAGGCTCTGATGACTATGCGGAGCTGGCCGAAGCATTCCACGATCATGTGTTCCGGTTGTCCGACATCGCCAAGCAGCGGGACTCAGGGAACTGGATCGTGCAGGCTAACGTGCTGGAGCGTGAGCCTCTGAGCTTTGAGCACCGGCGGAATGAGGTGAAGACCAAGACGGTTACCGAGGTGTTTGAGGCGTACAGCCAATCGCGCTTGCTCGATGGTGATAATCGCGCCACGCGGACCTCCCTCGCTGAAGCCAAGGGCACACTGGCTCGCTTCGTCGAGATGTTCGGTGATCTGCCCGTGACGTCGATAACGCGGAGCACGGCGCTGGAGTACCGGGCAAAGCTCACTGCTTTCCCACTGCAAATGCCAGGGGCTTCCAAACTCACAGCGAACGAACTGATAGCCCGTGCCCAAGCGGAGGGGCTGCCCACGCTGTCAGCGGCCACGATCCGCAATCGCCTGCGAACTGTTGGCGCCATCCTGGGTTTTGCCGTCCGCATGGGTTGGATTCAGGAAAACCCGATTGATGAGTCCGGGGTAGCCAAGGCTGCTGGCGCTGCTGCCGGTAAAAGCAAAGGCGCTCGCCGTCGCAAGGACTACACAGCCGACGAGTTGGGCACGATCTTCCGTAGCCCGCTGTTCACGGCGGAAGGCTGGCGCCCAGCACGGAAGGACTACGGCCAGGCGCTCTACTGGCTGCCGATCCTGATGTACTACACCGGCGCAAGGCGAGAGGAGTTGTGCCAGCTTCGCGCCAGTGACGTGCAGCAGGACGAGGGCATTCCGTTCCTGTCCATCCTGGGCCTAGCGGACGACGATGACGATGGCCGGACGGTGAAGACCGAGAGTTCTCGCCGACGTGTCCCGCTGCATCCTGACCTGCTGGCCCTGGGTTTCATGGATTACCACGAGGGTCTTCCGTCGAGCGGGCAACTGTTCCCGTCGCTCCATGCTGACCGCCAGGGTTACTACGGCAGGAACATCGGCAAGACCTGGCGCAGCTACCTGCAGGACGTGGTGGCGCTGGAAAGCTCGGCCATGCCCTCTCATGGATTTCGACACACCTTCAAGACGCTGAGCCGTCAGGTAGGCATTCCCGAGGACGTACACGACGCTATCACCGGGCACAGCGATGGCTCTGTCAGCCGGGAGTACGGCGGGATGCCACTGAGCCGGATGCGTGAAGAACTCCAGCGGTATCCGTCGGCGCCTGGGCTGCTGATCCCTGGGGCTCGCTGATCGGCTACCGCCCTGGCCCTGCCGTACACCCCGTACAGGGGCACTGGTGGGGCACTAGGGCTTCGAGGGTGTGCTCACACAGGGCACGCGGTATCGCCCCTGTAGTGCCCCTGTAGCGCCTCCTGGCATGTCCTGCTGCTGGCGACTCTGTACCTCCTGCGCTCAGGCTGGGCCTGCACGGCCTGCTGCATGTACTGACGGGAGTAGTGGCACGGTGCCAGGGGTGTGTCAAACGACACACCTTTTCGGGGTAAATCTCTAAGGTACTAAAGTACCTATGAGATCCATGCTGCCCATCTCTGCTGCTACTGCTTACACCGACGTAGGTAGCCGGCTACAGCGTCTCTGGTCTTGCCGATAGCCTGGGCAATGGCATTGTGGCTGGCGCCTTCCGCACGCATACGCTCTGCAATGGCTTTCCAGTTATCGCCAGCTTCCAATGCTGCAAGCCTGGCTTCCATCTCCTTAATCCGCTGCTCGTGGTCTGCGAGCTTTTGCCGATCCTTGGCATGTGCGGCGCTGTAGTAGATGCCCTCTACGGCATTGGCGAGGCTACCGCTCTGGATGTTCCGCTCATGGCGGCGCGTCATTACTTTGGTCATGTGCATTACCTCTCGGTTCGGATGTTGCCGGGTTTCATTCCATACTCGGACGATGTGTGGGCTGCCACGGCTGGCTAGCTTGGCGGCATCCTTTGGAGATACGCCTGCCTCTCTGAGCAAGGCGGTGGCCTTGGGAGGCTTGTCGTCCATGCAGGCATTCAGGGCGCCTCTGATGACGTGCTCGGCCTCGGCAAGGCTTAGGTAGCGCGTCTGTACTCCAGCGGCCTTGATGGCCTCCCTGCGGGCTCTACGGGCGTCCTGCTCAATGCGAGCAAGCTCGGCCCCAAGAGTCCTGGCTGGCTTGGCAGGGCCAGGAGTCCAGCCCTCTAAGCTTCCGTGCTGGCTCTTGTACTCCAGAGCGGACTGCCTGAACTGTGCCAAGGCGGGACTCGCATTGCCGCTGGCGTCGGTAGGCTCGTGCCCGGCTGTGCGTACGGCCTTGTGCAGACTGATCTGCTCCTGGGTATCTAGGCAGACTTCATGAGCGCTCATGCGTCACCGTCCTGGCCGATGATGTCGGCGACGACGTTCCGGGTAAGGCCAGTGCGTGCAGCGATGCTGCCGAAGGTGTGACCGCTGGTGCGTAGTTCGCGAGCCTCGATAGCCAGGGGCTGCTGCTGGATGACGCCCAGCAAGAGCTTGCGGATCGCCGTTAGTTCGCGGTCGTGCTTGGCGAGACGATCCAACATGCAGCGGTGAGCGTGCTTGCTGATGTCGGCAGGCGTGAAGCGGTCGGGGTGGTTCGCGTCAATGTGGCTGGCGCGGTTGGTCATGGTCTGTCTCCTGTTAGGGTTGGCCGCCGCCAAGTGACGGGCAGCCGGAAGCGTCCACGAGGCCAGATGGCTTCGCGTCGGACGGGTGTGGATGGGTGTGGAGTGCAGCGGTTACGCACGGCCCTTGGCTAGCCATGGTCTGTAGGTGGGCTGATTGGTGCGTAGCAACATCGCCCTGTTGTCTGATCCTTTTAAGGATTCTTGTTCTTGTTGCGGTAGGGATAAATTTTTTTGGGCCCTCCCGGGCTCAGCTAGTCTTTGCAGACCAAAAACGTTTCTCTACCAATGGGACCTCAATCAAACATGAGGACTTCTGGGACGTTTTTCTATCCGGTGAGCCCTTGATCAAAAGAGCGAAAACTCTGACCGAAATGTTTCTCTCTCCAAAAGGCCCTCAATCACGAGGTGCCGATAGCAAACAGAAATGCCTCCTGTACCTATGAGCCCTCAATCGCTCTATGCTCTGCTGATAGGTCACCACTTCCGCCTGAGTCCACAGAAGGGGAAAGCGTTTCTGGTGTCGATAGGCCCTCAATGAGGCTTGCTGCCTGTTCCCAAGCGCCTTCGATTTAAACACCGATGACTTTCTCTATCCAAAAGGCCCCCATTTAGGTGAAAGATGTTTCCTTTCCCATAGGCCACCACTTAGCCGGAGCGCCCCTCTGTCGATAGGGCTCCATTTAAATGCTAGTGCACTGTGGCGCGCCTGCTGGCCACCAGAGCCTCAAGTGCTTCTAGGTCAGCTTGTTGATGAGCAAGGCGATTGAACAGGTGGCGGAGCAGGCGCCGGCTTGATTGGACTTTGCGTCGCTGCTTATCAAGATCACGCTGGAGTTCTTCAAGGGGCTTCTCGTCGAGGATGACGAGATTGATTCTGCGGTAAGGCATGTCCATGCTTCCTTGCATAATGGCGTTCCAGAATCAGACCGGAGACCTGGGCTTAGTTCCGTTCACTATCGCGATAGCTACTTCCTAAGCGGAGCCCCTTCATTTTCCATTCCTCTTACCATAAAATTGCTCGTCGCGACAAACGTCGTATCTCACCTACCTTTCACCCAAATGATAGACCCAGCTTTGCACGCAGCCTTGGGCGCTGTAGCCAGGGCTTTTCCTGATCATTTCTGCAAGGCCGAGCAGTCGTCGCCTGGGATGATTAGTTTTACTCTTTATCTCTGCTCGGACAGCAGCATCAAACTAAGGTGGGTCGCTACGAGTGAGGAGCTAACCGGCGTAGTAGGTCCAGAAGGGGTGATCGCTAGAATGCAAGCCGCCTTACTTGACGGGCCTGATTGGCCTTGCTGAGCGTCAGGCATAGACCTGCTGCCTACATACGAAAGATGCCAAACGAAGACAGGATGCGGGCGTCCGCGCTGCCAATACCCTCGACTGTGCCGGCAAGGCCTGTCCAGCTCCGTGCTGCTGCGTTCTCTACGCGGGCATGCGCAGGCATAGGGGGAACAAGGATCATTGCATCACGGGCCTCCCGTAGGCTTTGGGCGTGCCTGCTGATCCACTGCTACCTAGGTGCTCGTGCTACTACGCCCGGCATGCCCTGGCGTCGCTGGCGGCTTGCGTGTCGCGTGCGCCCGCGGGCCTTGAGTGCTCCTGCTTCGTGGGCAGCGCCGGCCTCCCTGCGGGCCCTCCTAAGCGACGTTCTGAGCCTAGGAATACCATCGCGGGGCGAGTGCTCTCGCTGCGCTGACGGGCTCTCTGTGCCCCTGCGCCAGTGTCCTCCTACTAAGGGAAGGGGATGCAAAGGCGCTGTAGCAGGCGGCTCGCTGCGGTAGCGGTAAAGCTGGCGCCCCTGGGTGTCTGGTGCCCGCGCTGATTGAGGTGATCGGCCAGCGCCTGCAATGTCCTGACGCCATCGAACATCGCGGCCTTGATCGCGCTCGCCATGCTGGTCGCGTACACGTCGGCCTTGACCTTCACTGCATGCACCGCTGCCCCTGTGCCTGCCGCATTGGCCGCCAGCCGCCCCGCTGTGCGACGTTCTACCTTGGCCTGCGCTTGTGCATCCCCTGCCTCTGCGCGGGCCTTGAGTGACGCCAGAGCGGCCTTGGTGCGCTGGCTGATGAACTCCCGTTCCTGCTGCGCCAGGGCGGCGTACAGATGGAGCTGGAAGTTGTCCGCCGTGGGCATCGTCGCCACCTTGAACTGCACGCGCTTGATGAGCCCCGCGATGTGCTCGACGTCCCGGCTGATGCGGTCGAGCTTCGCCACGACGAGCGTTGCGCCGTGCTTCTTGCAGTGCTCCAGGGCAGCCGCACATTGCGGGCGCTGCTCCGGTGCGATGGTGCCCGACGCATGATCTTCAAAGGCCGCCAGCACTTCCCAGTCATTCTGCTCTGCCGCGATACGGATGTATTCCCGTTGGGCATCCAGGCCAAGGCCGGACTCTCCCTGGCGCTCGGTGGAGACTCGGTAGTACGCGACGACTTTCATGCTGGGATGCTCGGTAGGACGTGATGCCGGCATCATTTATCTTAACGCTGACGCTTGTCAACGGTTTGATAAGGCGCAGTCGAACGGTTTGATATGAGGTGGCGGGGCTTGGTTTTTCCCTGCCGGCTGGGCACACCCCGGCACCAGGCCATGGGGACTGGCGTACTCCTTTAGGGTTCAAGGGTACTCTCGCAAATCCAGAGCGGATTTAGGTCCGCTAGTGCCGCCGTTACGCTGCGCAGATGCTAGGGTTAAAGCTCACCAACTACGTGAGGGAACACTATGGATGTTTACGCTTTTGTACCGGAGTACGCGGACGAAGAGGAAGTAAAGGCAACCTACGTTGCTGCTTTAGGGTTTGCTCAGCAGAGTAATCAGCAACTCTGGATTTACGTGAACAACAAGCATACCTGTCCTTTCCTTGAGCCCGTCCTGGGCGGACCGATGCTAAGAAAACTGCAGGCCAATCAGTCAGTATCAGTGGAAGGTGTGGCGGTATCCCTTCACTCTCAGCAGACGCTTGATCCTTACGCACGACATGACGTTGTGCTGGCCGTGCACCCAAGAGATTACCTGTTAGACGCCCTGACCAATCTCAAGTCTGCCAGCAGCGTCGTGTATGTCGGGCACGAAATGGACGTTGGTGACTGGACTCGCTCGCATGACGTAATCCACCTCAAGCCCGAATGGTCATAGGTACACAGGACTTGTACACTACGGCCTGTTGTATCGGGCTGTAAGGCCCGTCATTACTGGGCTTGGCTAGTGTTGCTACGTGTCGGCGGTTCGATTCCGTCCCTGGGCACCAAGACAAGCTTCCAGATCCTGCGGGATCTGGAAATCAGAGAAACCGGCCTAGCGCCGGTTTTTTTGTGCCTGCTATATGGGCAAGCCAGCCTGCAGGCGTCGCCATCTCGTCACGCCCCTTCCCTTGCGGCCCAGCACCCCCCTCCTGCTCCTGCTCCTGCTCCTGCTCCCAAGGGTGCCAAGGCCCGTCCTAGACGGCCGCAATCCTTTGCGAAACCCGCCCGGACGATCTTGACTCTCTACCCACTTCAGACTTTTTAATGGCACGGCGTCGCCCGACACCCACCCTTTCTGGAGTCAGCACCATGAGCACCTGCAGCCAAAAGCATCACGCCAATCACAGCCACCAGCACGGTCCGAACTGTGGCCACACCGCCATCGAGCACGCGGGCCACGTCGACTATCTCCACGACGGCCATCTGCACCACATGCATGGCGATCACGTGGACGAGCACGTGCTGGAGGTCAATGCGACCAATCCGGATCACTGCACCCATGGCCAGAGCAGCGGCCATGCGGCCGACCACGTCCATGGGCCCGATTGCGGTCATGAAGCCGTGCCCCACGGCGATCATGTCGACTACCTGGTGGATGGCCGGCTGCATCATGTCCATGACGGCCACTGCGACGACCATGGCCCGGTGACCCTGGTCAGCTAGCGACGGCTGTCGAAAGAGCATCAGGCGCCATCGCCCTCACGCCGGCGTCTGGGCTCCGCCCACCACGTCGAGATGAAGAGCCAGCCACACCGTGGCGACTGTGGGATCGGTATAGGTCACCCAGTGCTCGGCGTGGGCGGGGATGAGCAGCGTATCCCCTGGCTCGAGCGCCACCTCCCGCCCTTCCAGGGCGATCCGCGCGGCGCCCCGCAGCAGCAGCACCCATTCCTCATGGGCCTGCCGATAGGGCGTCTGCGCTGGCGTCGTCTGGCCATGGGAAACGATGCGTTCGATGCGGCAACCGGGTCGCGCCAGCAGGGACGTGAACACCTCCGCGGCGGAGGCATCGGGCAGGTCGCGAAACAGATTGGTCATGACGTTTTTCCACAGGGCCTCGCGCCAGGGTGCGCTAAGGTCATCCAGACTGCGCCTGTCCGACCAGGCGCTCAAGTCTCGAAGGGATCCGCGCCATCCAGGAGTCGCCGCCATGGCCTCAGGTGCTCTGCCATTTGCCGTCAAGAGTGCGATCCGCCCGACCTTTTCGGGAGCCCGTCACCCGATCGCCAAGATTTTCGGCGATGATCGATCGCAGGGGTGGCCGCCGATCAAGGGCGTCGCTCGACCCCGGTTGGCCGCTGCGGTCAGCCAGACCTCGCACCAGGCGCACGGAGGCGCTTACTGCATGCCGATTCCCTCGATTCCCCTCATCGCCCCTGCCCTGTCCGGCGCCCTGCCTCAACCAGCCATCGACCAGCCCGGCCCGCGTGCCGCCGAGCCGGCCGTACCCCTCTGGTTCAGGGTGCTGAGCGGCGTCAGCTTATGGCTGAACCGGTTGTTTCTCGGCCTGGTGCTGGCGCTGGTCGGCTTTACCCTCTGGCACTGGTGGCAGGGATGAAGCGACGTCTGGATCAACTGGAGCTGACCATCCTGATGTGCGGTATCGGCCTGCTGGCCATGGCGCTGATCGTCGCCGTGGGCATGCAGGGCCTCGATTGGGGCTGAGTGGACGGGCGGGCTTACCGGACCTTTACCTGGCCTGACGTCCGCTGACCGCCAAAGGTGTTTCATGGTGACGCGGCCTATCGAGCGCCGCGAGGAGAACACCATGGCATCGCGAGCGTCGTTGATTCTGCTGTTGACCGCCACCCTGACCGCCAGCGGCCTGGCCGCCGCCCATGAAGGCCCCGATCGAGGACAACCCTGGGCGGGCGGCGCCGCAGCCGTCGCTGAGGGCGGCGAATTCCTGCCGGCGGGCGAATTTCGACGGCATCACCGGCACCACCCCTATTACCGCAGGGATCGCTACCCCTACAGCTACTACCAGCCCTATCCGCAACCGGGTTATGCCGCGCCGCGTTGGCGGCCGGCACCGCCGGGCTACTACGCCTATCCGCCGGCCTATGAGGCGCGACCCTATTACGGACCACCCCGGCATTGGTGAACTGCTTGGCATCGCGGCGGCGAGATGGTGGCCTTTTGCGATGAGCCACACAGGGAGATGTTTGCCAGAGGAGCAAAATGCCATCACCCCATTAGGCTTTAGGGCGTTGCCAACATGTATGAGAGAGATGATGTAATCTGCATGGCCTGCCTTGCGACCATGGCTGCGGCCTTTACCGGCTTCATCATGGTGATGGCGCTGCTGTAACTGCCAGATAGACGAAACCCCGCCGAGGCGGGGTTTCGAAGGCGGTATGGCGTGGTCCTAGATGGGCCGACTGCCATACTTGCTGTCGGGCTTCTTGGGCGGATCGGCGACCACATTGGCGTCGATCTCCTGCACCTTGCCACCGCGGGCCAGAAAGTCCTGCATGGCCTTTTCTAACGCATCCCGCTCACGCTGCTTGGCTTCCACCGAAGGCAGTTCCTCGGGCTCGGCTTCGCGCTTCTTCTTGGCCTTGCTGCCGGACGCGGGTGTTTCGCTTTCGCCGCTTTCCTCTTGCTCGGCGTCGTCGGTTGCGGCAGCGAAGTCTTCGTTATCGCCCTCTTCTTCCGCCCCGGTCTCCAGGTCGTCCTGCTCCAGATCTTCGTCGCTCATAAACCGCCTCCACAGACTTTGGCAAAATCGGACCGCGCGTTTTGACGCGGCCTCTTAAAAAAAATTCCTGGCTATTCGCCTTGCAGCGTCGCGATCAGCCGCCGCGCGCCACCCTGGTCGCGATGCTCGCCCAGGTAGATGCCCTGCCAGGTTCCCAGCGCCAGGCGCCCGGCCTGGACCGGTAGGCTCAGGCTGCAGCCGAGCAGACTGCTCTTGAAATGCGCAGGCAGGTCGTCCGGGCCTTCGTAGTCGTGCTCGTAACCGGCCTGCCCCTGGGGCACCAGCTGATTGAAGAACCGCTCGAAGTCACGGCGCACCGCCCCGTCGGCATTCTCGTTGATGGTCAACGAGGCCGAGGTGTGCTGCAGCCAAAGGTGCAGCAGGCCGATCCGGCATTCGCCAAGCTCGGGCAGTTGCTCCAGCACCTCAGCCGTGACGAGATGGAAACCACGCGCCCGCGCGCGCAGGGAAAAGGTCCGCTGCAGCCACATGAACAACCCCCGCCGACTGACTGGGCGCGCATTCTAGCGCGACGATCGGAAAAGCAAAGCGGTGATTGCACACCGCTGGCGTGCAGTCTAGACACAGCAGGACGACGGTTGTTCCGGCCGTACGGCAGACGTGAAAAAGGCGCCTCGCGGCGCCTTTTTCCAGAGCGGCGGCTTACAGGTTGTAGCCACGCTCGTTGTGCAGGGTGAGGTCCAGACCCACGGTTTCCTCTTCTTCGTTGACTCTCAGACCCATGACCACGTCCAGCACCTTGAGGATCACGAAGGTGACGATGCCGGTGTAGACGATGGTGAAGGCCACGCCCTTGAACTGGATGAACAGCTGGGCGCCGATATCGGTGACGGTGCCGAAGCCCCCCAGGGCCGGGGCGGCGAAGACCCCGGTCAGCAGAGCGCCGACGATGCCGCCGATGCCGTGCACGCCAAAGGCGTCCAGGGAGTCGTCGTAGCCCAGCTTGCGCTTGAGGCTGGTGGCGGTGAAGAAGCACACCACACCGGAAACCAGACCGATGATCAGGGCGCCCATAGGGCCGGCGGTACCGGCGGCCGGGGTGATGGCCACCAGACCGGCGACCACGCCGGAGGCGATGCCCAGGGCGCTCGGCTTACCGTGGGTGATCCACTCGGCGAACATCCAGCCCAGGGCGGCGGCGGCGGTAGCGATCTGGGTGGTCAGCATGGCCATGCCGGCGGTGCCGTTGGCAGCGGCGGCGGAACCGGCATTGAAGCCGAACCAGCCGACCCACAGCATGGCGGCACCGACCAGGGTATAGCCCAGGTTGTGCGGCGCCATGGGAGTGGTGGGATAGCCCTTGCGCTTGCCCAGGACCAGGGCCGCGACCAGGCCGGCCACACCGGCGTTGATGTGCACCACGGTGCCACCCGCGAAGTCCAGTACGCCCCAGTCCCACATCAGGCCGCCGTCACCGCTCCAGACCATGTGGGCGATGGGGGCGTAGACGAAGGTGAACCACAGGCCGGTGAAGACCAGCATGGCGGAGAACTTCATGCGCTCGGCGAAGGCGCCGACGATCAACGCCGGGGTGATGATGGCGAAGGTCATCTGGAAGGTGACGAAGACGCTTTCCGGGAACAGTGCGGTAGCCGAGGTGACGGCATCATGCTCCAGGGTGGACAGGAAGGCCTTGCTCAGGCCACCGATGAAGGAATTCAGATTGGTGACGCCCTTCTCCATGCCGGTGGTGTCGAAGGCCAGGCTGTAGCCGTAGACCATCCACAGTATGCTGATGAGACCGGTGATGGCGAAGCACTGCATCATCACCGAGAGGACGTTCTTGGCACGCACCATGCCGCCGTAGAACAGCGCGAGACCAGGGATGGTCATGAACAGCACCAGGGCCGTCGAGATCAGCATCCACGCCGTATCGCCGCTGTTGATTGCTGGTGCCGCAGCCGCTTCCTGGGCCATGGCCAGGCCCGGCAGCGCTACGAAAGACATGAGGGCTCCTAGCCCTGCGTAGGTGCGCAGAGTCATCGTTGTTTCTCCTGGGGCTCGTGTGGGGTTGGGCGGTCGGTTAACGCGTCAGATGGCGTCTGTGTCGGTTTCGCCGGTACGGATGCGGATGGCTTGCTCGAGATTCACCACGAAGATCTTGCCGTCACCGATCTTGCCGGTGTTGGCGGCCTTGGTGATGGCCTCGATGACGCGATCGAGTTGATCGTCGGCAATGGCGACGTCGATCTTGACCTTGGGCAGGAAGTCGACGACGTATTCGGCGCCGCGATAGAGCTCGGTGTGGCCCTTCTGACGGCCAAAGCCCTTGACCTCGGTAACGGTGATGCCTTGCACACCGATCTCGGACAGCGACTCACGCACGTCGTCGAGCTTGAACGGCTTGATGATGGCGGTGACTAGTTTCATGAAACTTCTCCCGATTGAGTTGACTTGCCCCAGGAAAACAAACCCCGGCCCAAGTCTAGCGCAGTGACCGTCTGTTTAACCGTCGGCGTGGTAATCGCCGTGGTTACGGCAGAAGCGGCCAGAGCGCGCCTCTACCCCAGGCGTCCGCTGACGCCCGTCTCTGCTTCGGCAGTAGCAGAAAGCTTGCCAGGTTTGTGAAGGGGGCCGTATTACCGGGGCCGGTGGGCCTGGCGCGCCTCCTGACAGGGCAGACCACCGGTCATGGGGCAGGACTTTGCACCAACAGCGAACAGCTCTGGCATGGGGATGGCACCAAAGCGGTGCAGTCGTGGCTGTCCGGGGCACAGGAGCCGCTGTGCTACACTCGGGCTTTGATTACAGGCAGGGAATAACCATGTCCACGACCCGTTCGCTGTTCGACTCCCTGACTCAGCAGGCCAGCCGGCTGTTCGGTCAGGACTCGCCGCTGCCCAAGGCGGAAATCGAGAGCCAGTTCAAGGCCCTGCTCCAGGGTGCACTGAGCAAGCTCGATGTGGTCAGCCGTGATGAATTCGATGCGCAGATGGCGGTGCTGGCCCGCACGCGTGCGCGTCTGGAGGCTCTCGAAGCGCGTCTGAACGAGCTGGAGAACAGCCGGAGCCAGGACGTGAAGCCGCCGGTGACCCCGGCCACGGATGTCGCCGCCGCCGACTGACCTTGAAGGCGCGCCAGGATGGTGCAGCCTGCTGTCTAGCGAAGCACGATCAAGGAGAGATCATGTCGCTTGCCCTCGTTCATACCCGCGCCCAGGTGGGCGTGGAAGCGCCGCCGGTGGTCGTCGAGGCGCACCTGGCCAATGGCCTGCCCGCCCTCACCCTGGTGGGCCTGCCGGAGACCGCCGTGCGCGAAGCCAAGGATCGGGTGCGCAGCGCCATCCTCACGGCCGGTTTCGAATTCCCCAGTCGCCGCATCACCCTCAATCTCGCTCCCGCCGATCTCCCTAAAGACGGCGGGCGCTTCGACCTTGCCCTGGCCATCGGCATCCTCGCCGCCAGCGGGCAGCTGCCGGCGCAAGGCCTCGACGGCTACGAATGCCTGGGGGAGCTGGCCTTGTCGGGCGCGGTGCGGGCGATTCGCGGCATACTGCCGGCGGCGCTGGCCGCCCGAACGGCGGGCCGTATCCTGGTGGTGCCTCGTGCCAATGCCGAAGAAGCCTGCCTGGCCAGCGGCCTGACGGTGCTGGCGGTCGATCACCTATTGGAGCTCGCCGGCCATTTGAGCGGCCAGGCGCCGCTGGCGCCCTATCAGCCCAGCGGCCTGCTGCGCACCCCGCTGCCCTATCCCGATCTCGCCGAGGTCCAGGGACAGCAGGCGGCCAAGCGTGCCCTGGTGGTGGCTGCAGCCGGTGCCCACAACCTGCTGCTCGCCGGACCGCCAGGAACCGGCAAGACCCTGCTCGCCAGCCGCCTGCCAGGGCTCCTGCCGCCCCTGGACGAGGAAGAGGCGCTGCAGGTGGCCGCCATCCATTCGGTGGCCGGACCCGAGCCGCTGGAACACTGGCCGCAGCGACCCTTTCGTCAGCCGCACCATTCGGCGTCAGGTCCGGCGCTGGTGGGCGGTGGCAGCCGCCCCGGGCCTGGCGAGATCACCCTGGCCCATCGCGGGGTGCTGTTTCTCGACGAGTTGCCGGAATTCGATCGCAAGGTGCTGGAGGTGCTGCGCGAGCCCCTGGAAAGTGGCGAGATCGTCATCGCCCGGGCACGCGAGCGGGTACGCTTTCCGGCGCGCTTCCAACTGGTGGCGGCGATGAATCCCTGTCCTTGCGGCTACCTGGGCGACCCCAGCGGCCGCTGTCGCTGCAGTCCGGAGCAGATCCAGCGCTATAGGGGCAAGCTGTCCGGTCCGCTGCTGGACCGCATCGACCTCCACCTGACCGTGGCCCGCGAGCACCTGCGCCTGGGCGCCTCACCGGCTGCCGAGCTCACCACGGCGGAGGCCGCACGCCAGGTCGCCGAGGCCCGGGCCATCCAACTGGCGCGCCAGGGCCGCCCCAACGCCCTGCTCGGCCTCGATCAGCTGCACCAGGTATGTGTCCTGAGCGAAGCCGATCAGCGCTGGCTGGAAGGCGCCGGCGAACGGCTGAATCTGTCCCTGCGCGCCCTGCACCGGGTGGTCAAGGTAGCCCGCACCCTGGCCGATCTGGCCGGCCAGGCCGAGATCCAGCGGGCGCAGCTGGCCGAAGCGCTGCAGTATCGGGCGAGTCACTAGACGCCGGCAGGCGGACCATAGTGCCGCGGCGGCTCCTGCAGCCGATCTCGCAGCGCCTGGTTTTCCTGCGCCAGCTCGAAGCACATGGCCCGCCATTGGTGGGCCAGCTCGCGATAGTCGTCGCGCTCCGCCCGTAGCGTGGTCAGCATGCGTTCGACGGCCTGCACCGCCTCGTTGGATACGCCCATGACACCCCTCCTCTTATACTGTATTTGCATACAGTAGTCAGAGTATTGCAGCCAGGCAAGCGCCAAGGTGCGCAGGAATGAAAAAGGGAGGCCTGAGCCTCCCTTTCGGTTCTGCCAGAAAGATCCGGCTAGCTGAACCGGCCCACTTCGGCGCTCAGGTCTTCCGCCAGGTGCCGCAGCTCGCCAGCGGTACCGGCCAGTACCTCGGCGGCATCGCGCTGGGCGGCGTTGTCCACGGCGATCGCCTGGATGTTGCGGCTCAGCGCCGTGGCGGTGGTGCTCTGCTCGGCAGTGGCCTGGGCGATGCCGGAGAATTGCTCCACCGCCTCGGCGACCTGCTGGTCGATGCTGCGCAGCGCCTGGGCCACATCGGCGTTACGCGCCAGGCCCTGCTCCATGAGGCGATTGCCTTCGTCGATGGCGCCCATGGCGCGCTGGGTCTCGCCCTGCACCGCGCCGATCATCTGGGAGATCTCGCGGGTGGCCTCGCTGGTGCGACCGGCCAATTGCCGGACTTCATCGGCGACCACGGCGAAGCCACGGCCTTGCTCACCGGCGCGGGCCGCTTCGATGGCCGCGTTGAGCGCCAGCAGGTTGGTCTGCTCGGCGATCCCGCTGATGACGCCGATGATGCCGCCAATCTGCTGGGAGCGGCCATCCAGGCCCTTGATCAGTTCGGCGGTGCTGGCAAGGGAATCGGCAATCTGCTCCAGGGCACCCGAGGCGCCCTGCATGGCCTGGGTACCGGTGCGGGTCTGCTGGGCGTTTTCCTGCACCAGGCGCTCGGTGCGCTGCATGCCATCGGCGATGTTCTGGGCGGTGGCGCTGAATTCCTCCACGGCGCTGGCCATGCTGTCGATCTGGGTGGACTGCTCGGCGGAGCGTCTGAGAGTCTGGTCGGAGAGCTGGCTCAGTTGCTGGGAGCGCTCGGTGACCGCGCGCGAGGAGCCACGAACCTGCTCGACGGTGGAGGCCAGGGCATCGGCCATCTGGTTGAAGCTCTGGGCGAGTTCGCCGATCTCGTCGTGACTGCGCGCCTCGACGCGCACGCTGAGCTGACCGCGACCCAGGGCCTGGGCCCGCTCCACCAGCTGGCCCAGCGGGCTGAGCTTGCGGCGCAGCAGCACGACCGAAGCGACCACTGCCAGCACCAGGGCGATCAGACTGCCGATGGCCAGGCGCAGGCCAACGGCATGCACTGGGGCGTCCAGTTCGGCTTTGGGCAGGGTGGCGACCACGGTCCAGCCTTCGCCGGCGACTGGCGCACTGACGCTGAGGAAGGCTTGATTGCCGTCCTGCCAGCCATGTACGTGCTGCTTGGGATCGCTCTTGAGGTCGGCGAGCAATTCGTCGGTCTGCTTGGCATTGGCCGGCGGGACCAGCCAGTTGCCCTGTTCGTCGAGCAGGGCCAGGGAGCCGGTCTCGCCGATGCGCAGCTGGGTCAGCTGGGCCAGTTGCTGGGCCTGGGCGTCGGTGTAGTCGAAGCCGACATAGAGCACGGCGATGACCTGGCCCTGGGTGTCGCGTACCGGGCTGTACTGGGTCATGTAGGAGCGACCGAACAGCTGGGCACGCCCCACGTAGGTCTGGCCCTGCAGCAGACCGGCATAGCCGGGATGCTTGCGGTCCAGGCGAGTGCCGATGGCGCGGCTGCCGTCCTGCTTCTTCAGCGAGGTGGTGATGCGGGTGAAGTCGTCGCCATCGCGCACGAAGATGGTGGCGGTACCGCCGGTGAGGCGGGTGAAATCATCGACCTGGGTGAAGTCATTGTTGAGCGCCTCGCCCTTGTAGAGCAGCACCGGGGTATCGGTGCCGGCGACGACGGTACGCTCGCTGCTGCGGGAAAGGCCGCCATCGAAGCGGCGCTCGAACAGATTGGCAAGGCGCTGGGTGCTGACCTTGAGCGTACCGAGGAAGGTCTGCTGCTGATCGGCGAGCAGCCGGGCCTCGCTGCCCAGGTGCTTGCGCTGGGTGCCTTCGATGGACACGCTCAAGGCATGCAGGGCGAACAGACAGCTGCCGGCGATCACGACAATCAGTACCAGACTGAGGGCCAAGGCAAGTTGTCGGGCAATACTACGACGCGGAGAAACGACCATAGAGGACTCCAAAGCGCCTACATCCCTGTAGGGCAGTACAAAATTGAGGGCAAGGGTCTACATCAGGGACGAGCCGCTCTACGGCGGCCTTCTTAGCGATGAACGAGTAGTTTATCGGCTGGAGCGTGACGAACTAAAGCGAATGACGGATGTCTGGCGCCTTATTTGTGGCGAATGACCTCTGGCAGGCTCTGGGACGCCACCTCCCGCTGCAGAAAATCGCCCAGCTGGCGAACGCGTGCCTGCCCCCGACGATTGCGTGGCCAGACCAGATAATAGGCATCGCCACTGGCCACGGCCGCTGGCCAGGGCAAGGCGATCAGCCCGGCCGCCAGGTCCTCGGCGAGCATCACCAGATCGCCGATGGAAACCCCATAGCCACGCGCGGCGGCAGCCATGCCCAGTTCCAGGGTGTCGAACACCTGGCCGCCGCTGAGCGGCACCGCCTGGGTCAAGCCCATGGCCTGCAGCCAGCGACGCCAGTCGCGGCGGTCGAAGGTGGGATGCAGCAGCTCTTCCCGTTGCAGGCGCGCCACATCCCAGACGCCCTCTCGGGCCGCGGCTGGCGAACAGACCGGTACCAGCCACTCGTCGAACAGCGGCACCACCTCCCAATCCGCCGGGAAGCGGCCATTGCCGAGCAGCACCGCGCAATCGAAGGGTTCATGGACGAAGTCGACCCGGTCGCTGGCCATCCAGACGCTGGTGAGCTGGATGTCCAGTTGCGGACTGAGCTGGCGAAAGCGCGCCAGACGCGCCAGCAGCCAGCGCAGTGACAGGGTGGTGGGCGCCTTGAGCCTCAGGGTGCCCTCCGCCACGACGAGATTGCCGCAGGCCCGCGCCAGCGCCTCGAAGCCTTCGCTCAGGCCGGGCAAGAGCAGCTTGCCGGGCTCGGTCAGCGCCAGCTGACGCCCGGCGCGTTCGAACAGGCGGCAGCCAAAGGTCTCTTCCAGGGTCCGTACATGGCGACTGACCGCGCTCTGGGTCAGCGACAATTCCTGGGCCGCGCGAGTGAAGGAGCCATGGCGGGCGGCGGCCTCGAAGGCGCGCAAGGCGTACAGCGGCGGCAGCCGCGTGGAGACTTCAGGCATGACTCAGACTCATGGATGACATGGCTATTTTCCGATTGTGGGCGGCGCGACCGCATCCAACAATGAGTTCTTGTCAAAGTCGCCTCCCGTTCAGCGAGATCGCCCCATGTCCCTGCCGCGTCACGAATTGCTCGCGCTGTTGCGTCTCGCCCTGCCCCTGATCGGCGCCCAGCTGGCCTATGTGGCCATGGTCTTCACCGACACCCTGATGATGGGGCGCCTGGGGCCTGCCGCCCTGGCCGGTGGCGGCCTGGGCGCTGCGGTCTATTCCTTCGTCTCGGTGATCTGCGTGGGGGTGATCACCGCGGTGGCCAACCTGGCGGCGTTGCGCCGGGGTGCGGGGGATAGCGAAGGGGTAGCGGCGGTGACCGCGGCGGGAATCTGGATCGCCGGGGTGCTGGCGCTGCTGGCCGGCACCCTGCTGTGGCACATCGAGCCGCTGCTGGCCCTGGCCGGCCAGCCGGAAGAAAGTCGTCAGGCGGCTGGGGTGTTCCTGCGCTGCCTGGCCTTCGCCCTGCCCGGCCACCTGCTGTTCATGACCCTGCGCGGCTTCACCAGCGCCCTGGAACGACCCGGGCCGGTGCTGACCATCGTCCTGGGTGCGGCGGTGCTCAACGCCCTGTTCAACCTCGCCCTGCTGCACGGCTGGGGCGGCCTGCCGCAGCCCGGGCTCGCGGGCATCGGCGCGGTGACCGCCGTGGTGATGAATGGCGCAGCCCTTGGGCTGGCGCTGTATATCGCCCGGCACCCGGCCTATGCCGCCTATCCCCTGCGTCGTTATCTGCGCCGCCCGGATCGCCGCGCCCTCGCCGACACCCTCGGCCAGGGTCTGGCGATCAGCGGCACCTATGCGGTGGAGGCCTGCCTGTTCCTCGCCGCGGCCCTGTGCATGGGCGCCCTGGGTGCCACGGCGCTGGCGGCCAATCAGATCGCCAACCAGCTGGTGTACCTGGTGTTCATGCTGCCGGCGGGGCTGTCCTATGCCACCAGCATTCGCATCGGCCAGCATCAGGGCGCGGGCCGGCCACGGGAGGCGCTGCTGGTGGGGCGGCTGGCCATCGGCGGCGGCGCCCTGGTGATGCTGGGCATCGCCCTGCTGTTCTGGAGCTTTCCCGCATGGTTGGTGGGACTGTTCCTGCCAGATGCCCACAGTCCGGTCAGCGAGCTAGCGCGGCAGCTGGTGCTGATCGCTGCGCTGTTCGTCATCTTCGACGGCACCCAGAGCATCGCCCAGGGCGCCCTGCGCGGCATCCGCCAGGCGCGTCTGGGCTTCTATGGCGGGCTGCTCTGCTATTGCCTGATCGGCGCCAGCAGCGCCTGGCTCCTGGGAGTGCACGCAGGCTTCGGTCCGCACGGGGTGTGGTGGGGGCTGGCGCTGGGACTGGCCTGCGCGGCCGTGCTGCTGACCGCCGCCTTCGAGTGGCTGATGCGGCGGCAGCTGGGCGCAGGCCCTGTGCAGGCCCCGCCGGAGCCGCTGGCCGCCACGCGCGGCATGGCGCAAAACGGGTGAGCGCCGCGGCGGCCCAGGAATTTTACCAAGTGGTCCACTTTCGACCGCTGCGCTAGACTAAAGGCTTTGGGCCACCCCGGAGTTGCGACCGGCGTCTGCGGCCCCAGGATAGCCAGAGATGCAACGTTTCATCGTCGCCGACGACCATCCGCTGTTTCGTGAAGGCCTGGTGCGCATCCTGCGCCAGCTGCAGCCGCAGGCACAGGTGGAGCAGGCCGACAGCCTGCAACAGGTCCTGGAACTGGCGCGCCAGGGCGAGCCGCCCAGCGGCCTGCTGCTGGACCTGCTCTATCCCGGTCAGGACCTGAGTTTTTCGCTGCGCGCGCTGCGCCAGGAATTCAAGCGCAGCACCCTGATCGTGGTCTCTATGCTCGAAGACGCCACGGTGATCGAGCACATCCTGGCGGCGGGCGTGGATGGCTTCATCGGCAAGGCCCTGCCGCCGACGGCCATGGCCGAGGCCATCGCCGACTGTCTCGCCGGGCAACCGGTGGTGCGCTACGCCACGCCGAGTCTGGCCCCGGCCAGCCTGGCACCCGATAACCGGCTGCAGGCGCTGACGCCGCGGCAGTTGGAGGTACTCGGCTTGATCACCCAGGGCCTGAGCAACAAGGAGATCGCGCGGGTCCTGACCATCTCGCCCTTTACCGTGCGCATCCATGTGTCCGCGCTGCTGCGCACCCTGGGCGTCGGCACCCGCGCCGCAGCGGCCGCCTTTGGTGCCAAGACCGGCCTCGGCGCCCAGCGTTCGCTCAGGTAGCCGCGACGCGAAAGGCCAGCAGCAGGGCGCGCAACTCCGCCGGTCGTACCGGCTTGGCCAGCACCGGAATCTCGGCATCGCCCAGCGCCTGCTGGACTTGCGGGATGTCATGGCCGGTCACCACGATGGCCGGAATGCGTCGGCCCTGCAGCCGGTTGAGATAGGCGATGCAGTCGGCACCCGAGGCACTGCGATCCAGATCGAAATCGGTGATCACCAGATCGCAGGCCACGGCACCGGCGGGGATGCTGGTGGCGGTGGCGACCTCGCAGCCCCAGCTGCGCAGCAGGGTCGCGGTGGCCAGCAGCACATTGGCATCGTCTTCGATGAGCAGCACCCGCCAGCCGGCGAGCAGGTGCTGGGGACCGCTCGCCGGTCTTGGCCGCGCCTCCAGCGGCACGGCGGCCAGTGGCAATCCCTGGAGGCTGACCGCCGTGCCCCGCCCAGGCCGCGAGCGGATGATCAGCTGCAGTTCCAGCAAGGTGGCGATGCGCTGCACGATGGATAGGCCAAGGCCGACCCCCTCGATGTCGCGATCCCGTGTCTCCCGTACCCGATAGAACTCTTCGCACAGGTGCGGCAGGTGCTCGGCGGCGATGCCGGGGCCCTGGTCGTAGACCACCAGGGCGAGCCGGCCCTGACGGCGGCGCACCGCCAGCAGCAGGGGCTGGCCGGGCGCGTACTTGAGGGCGTTGGACAGCAGATTCTGCAGCGAGGTGAGCAGCAACGCCGGATCGCTGTAGACCTGCAGGCCGCAAGGGCGCCAACGGATCTCCACCCCCGCCCAGCGCGCCGCCTCGGCGTTCTGCCGGATCAGGTCGTCGACCAGGGTATCCAGGTCGACCACCGTGCGCCGCGGGCTGACCTGCTTCTGATCGAGGGTGTAGATGTTCAACAGCGAACGGAACAGCTGCTCGACGCCCAGCAGCGAGCGGTCGATGTTGTCCACCAGCTGCCCCTGATCCGCGCTCAGCTGGCTGTCGCGCAGGCAGGCGGTGAACAGGCCGATGGAATGGATCGGCTGGCGCAGGTCATGGCTGGCCTGGGCCAGGAAGCGCGCCTTGGCCAGGTTGGCGGCCTGGGTCTCGCGCAGCGAATCCTGGATGCGGGTCAGCAGGAAATAGACGTAGCCGGGCACCAGCAGGGCGGTCACCAGCATCATCAGGGCCACCGTGGGATAGCGTTGCAGAAAGGGCATCCCGGCGATGATGGCGGCCAGGGCGGTCAGTGACAGTCCGGTGGCCAGCAACAGGTAGCCACGCCCATAGCGCAGGCCATTGCCCACCGTGACCCAGAGCAGCACGCCGAACAGTGGCAGCAGGGCCTCGCCGCTGGTGATGGAGGAAAAGGTGATGGCGCTGAAGTCCAGGCTCATGGCCAGGAGGCGCCGCCAGGGCTTCACCCCCGGCCACTGCCGGACCTCGAAGAACAGTCCGATGGCCACCACGGCGAACAGCGCGTAGCACAGCAGGTTGGCTAGCAGGACGGCGGTACCGAACAGGCCGCAGGCCCAGGCGCCGATGATGTAGGCCGAGGCCGGCAGGATGAAGGCCAGGCGAACCTTGGCCTGGCCGAGTTCGGGATCGCGGACGCCCAGGGCAGGGGTCGCTTCGCTCATGACGCCAGATAACCCAGTTGCCAGGCTCGCGGGATCAGGCGAAAGATCACCGCCAGAATTGCCGCCAGTGCCGCGCAGGCATACCAGGCCGCCAGACCCAGGCCCGCCTCCAGGGCAGCGCCCAGCACCCCGCCCAGCAGCATGCCCAGCCAGGGCACCAGCTGGATGCGCCAGCCGCGACGGCGTTCGCCCAGCAGCCAGTGACCCAGACCGCGCCCGAAGCGCGACAGGGCGCCGGTGACGTAGGTGAGGCCGATGGGCAGGCCATAGACCTGCTCCACCACCGCATTGACCATGCCCATGGCGAACACCCCGGTCAGCAGCGCCAGGCGCCCTGCGGGCAGGCTGGCCGCCAGGGCCAGCAGCAGGGCCAGCAGGCCGAGCAGCAGGCAGGCGCGCTGGCGGGTCAGCCGCTGCAGCAGCACGCCGCCGGCGTTGCCCAGCACGAAGGTGGCGATGGCCAACGCCAGGTGCCCCACGGCAGCCCAACGACCCGCCGCCACATCGGCCGCTAGACGGGTGGTATTACCGCTCATGAAGGAAACGAAATCGCCGGTGGCGAGAAAGCCGATGGCATCGGTCATGCCAGCCAGCAGTGACAGCCCGGCGACCAGCGCCAGGCCGACCGCACCGTGGCGTGGCGTCACGGGCGGAGCGAGGGGCGGAAGAGCAGCAGAGGGATTCATGGCGGCCATCCTGGCGCGGCAGCGAAAACGACCGCCAGTGTGCGGCGTCGGGGATCCTGGCGCCATGGGCGGCCTCCTGGAAGGCGCCCTGGGCTAGACTGATGGATCCGCCTGGCCGGAGGCCTCGTGACCACGCCCCTGTTCGCCCTGGTACTGCTCGCCGCCCTGCTGCACGCCGGCTGGAACGCCCTGCTCAAGATCGGTCTCGATCGCTTTCTCACCGCCAGCCTGATCCAGATCGGCGCCGGCCTCGCCGCCGGGGTGGTGGCGATCAAGCTGGCCTGAGCGAGAGGACCAGGGAGCGGCTAAGCTGAGCCTTCTTTCGACCAGGAGGGATCCATGGGCAAATCGTTGCGGCTTTCGGAAAAGTGGTTCAATCGCGGCCTCTGGCTGCTGGCGTTGGTGTTCGCCGGCTTTCTGATCGGCCTGGGTGGCACCCTGGTCGGCGATCTGCCCCAGGTCGAGCGCCAGCAAGGTCTGGAAGACTTCATGGACCCGGTGGCCACTGCCACGGCCCGTGGGGACCAGCGCCAGGCGCACCAGGCTCGACGCGCGGCCCAGGACGCCCTCGACCAGGCCCAGTTGCAGCAGACCGCGGCGGCGCACAGCTACCAGGCCAACCGCGAGACCTTCGACAACTGGCTGGCCACCCGCCAGACCACCCAGCGCCCCGAGCAGGACGCGGAGCTGATCGCCCGCAGTCGCGCCCTGGACGAGCTCAAGGCCGGTGAGCGTAGAGCCGAGCAGCAGGTCGAACGCCAGGAACAGGCGCTGCTGGATGCCGAGCAGCGCGCCAACGCCGCCGAGCGCACCCTGGCCAGCCTTGGCGAGTCGGCGCAGTCCGCCTGGCTGGAGGCCCGCCAGCAGGCCGAGCTGCGGGTCTTTCTCTATCGTCTGGCCCTGACCCTCCCACTGCTAGCGGTGGCGGCCTGGCTGTTCGTCCGGCAGCGCAAGAGCACCTGGTGGCCCTTCGTCTGGGGCTTCATCTTCTTCGCGCTGTTCGCCTTTTTCGTCGAGCTGGTGCCCTATCTGCCCAGCTATGGCGGCTATGTGCGCTATCTGGTGGGCATCCTGCTGACGGTGCTGGGTGGACGCCATGCCATCCGCGCGCTGCAGGACTACCGCGCCCGCCTGGCGCTCAAGGAAGCCCAGCCGGACACCGTGAGGCGCGAAGAGCTGCACTACGATACCGCCCTGGCGCGCCTTGCCAAGGGCGTCTGTCCGGGTTGCGAGCGGCCGGTGGACCTCAAGGACCCGGGGATCGACTTCTGCCCCCATTGCGGCATCGGCCTGCACGACCACTGCGGCGCCTGCCAGACCCGCAAGAGTGCCTTCGCACACTTCTGCCAGGCGTGTGGGACGGCGGCGCGTGGGCCCGTGACTACCCCTGCTGCGCCAACCACTGCGCCCGGGTGAGCGCCCAGCACTCCGCGGGGAGCCGTCCGCTCACGCTGTCCATCTCCAGGCAGGCGATACGCTGCATGCCTTCGCGCTGCGACAGCCGGCGGGAGCCTTCGTTGGCGATCACCTTGGTCACCCGCAGACTCGGTCGTGCGAGTGTCTGGAACCAGTAGCGATTGAGCTCGACACAGGCCTCGCTCATGAAACCCTGCCGCCAGTATCCGGGATCGAGCCAGAAGCCGCGCTGGTTGTCCGGCTCCTCCTGCAGACTGGCCAAGCCGATCAGCTCGTCCGGTCGCGCCTGCAGCCGTAGCGTCCAGCACCAGTGAGTACCCGCGGCCATGCCGGGCAGGACCAGATCACGGACGAAGCTCAGGGCACCGTCCGCGGGATAGGGCCAGGGCACCCTGGCCGAGAGGTAGCGCACGATCTCCCACTGCGGAAAGATCCGCTGGATCGCCCCGGCATCCTCCAGCTGCAAGGGCCGCAGCAGCAGGCGGGGCGTATACAACGTGGGCAAGGACACGGGCGGACTCCAGAGGGTTACTTGACCGGAGCCTAACCCAAGCCTCAGGGCTTGTTCGAACTGGTATTGACGCCCTGCTCGGTGTGCTCGCCATCGTGGTTGTGCAATTGGCCGGTGGGGTCCTGCAGCTGGATGACCTTGCCCTGCTGCCAGGCGTCGGCGCCGGGGGCGACCGTGGGGGTTGGCAGATCGGCGCGGGCGGCCTTGGTTTCGGTGCTGGAAATGCCCAGGCGGCGGTCACGCTCGGCGAGCAGCTTGGGATCGAGCTGGCCGTCGGCGGTGAAGCCCATCATCAGTTGGGGGACGCCCAGGGGCAGCTGCAGATCCTGGTCGGTATGCCAGGTGTGCCAGGTCTTGCCATAGGTGTGCACCAGCTTGTCCATCAGCCGGTGCTCGGCCACCTGGGGCACGCCGGGTGCGACCAGCTGACCCGACTTCACCTCGTGTACGTGACTATGCCAGAGGGCCTTCTCGGCCTCGGGCAGGGTCTTGAACAGCCGCTCGCTGATGATGTACTCGACCCCCATCAGCTTGGCGTCGGCGACGTTGCCGTCGTAGATCACGCACTGGAACATCTCTTCGCCCAGGACGCTGCAATAGTGGTGGGCTTCCATCTGGCCGTGGGGATGGCCATTGTAGAAATGGAAGCCGTCCAGGTAGGTATTGAGGGCGGCGATGGGCGGTTTGCGCTGCAAGACATCGGCGCCGGCTTCGAGCACCCGGGTATCGGTCTGGGCAGGGGCACCCGGTACCGGTACCGGCGACTGGGTATCGTTGGCGGCCTGGGCCAGGGGAGCACAGGCGAGCAGCAGCAAGGTGGAAAGTCGACGGGTATTCATGGTGGATTCTCGGCGGAAGCTTGCCGAGTTCGAAGGGCGAGCAGGCGCCAAGGTTCCACCGTTGCGCTAGTCTCGTCATACAGCTGTCATGCAATGGCCATAAATTCGTCATCGTCCGAGCGTGGCGTTTCGGTATAAGCGAAACGGTCGATCGGGCCTTGTGCCTCTGGCTTTCCATTTCTGTCGGGACGACTCAATGAACGCACACAGCTCTCCAGCCGGTCATGCCCTGCGCCGCGTGGTCTTCAACAAGAAGGGTGGCGTCGGCAAGTCCAGCATCGCCTGCAACCTGGCGGCCATCAGCGCCCACGAGGGCTATCGCACCCTGCTGGTGGACCTCGATCCCCAGGCCAACTCCAGCCAGTACCTCACCGGCCAGGTAGGCGACGACCTGCCCCACGGCATCGCCGACTTCTTCAAGCAGACCCTGAGTGGCGGCAAGAAGGCCCAGGCCAACATCCATGCCACCGCCTGGCCGAATCTGGATCTGATCGCCGCCTCGGGCGAGCTGACCGAGCTGCAGTTCAAGCTCGAATCCAAGTACAAGATCCAGAAGCTCGCCAAGTACCTCGACAAGCTCGGCGAAGACTATGACCGCATCTACCTGGATACCCCGCCGGCGCTGAACTTCTACAGCATCTCGGCATTGATCGCCGCCGATCGCTGCCTGATCCCCTTCGACTGCGATGTCTTCGCCCAGCAGGCGCTGTACGACCTGATCGAGGAGCTGGACGAGATCCGCGAGGACTACAACGACAGGCTCACCGTCGAAGGCATCGTCATCAACCAGTACCACGCCCAGGCCAGCACCCCACGCCAGCTGATCGAGGAACTCCAGGCGCGCGACCTGCCGGTATTGGCGGCGCCGCTGATGGCCTCGGTGAAGATGCGCGAATCCCACCAGCAGCATCGTCCGCTGATCCATCTGGACCCTGGCCACAAGCTGACCAAGCAGTACCTGGAACTCTTCGCCCTGCTGGAGAAGTAGCGCAAGAACGTTCAAGACAGGCCGGGGCGCGGGGCGTCACTCTGGGGTTTCCCCGCTATCCGGAGCCCTGCCGATGACCGCTTCCCGCCGCCGCGCCTTCCTGCAGGGCGCCTGGCAGATCATGCCGCTGTCGCTGGCTTGCGCGCCCTGGGGCATCCTGGTCGGCGCCCTGGCCATCGAGACCGGCCTCAGCGTGCTGGAAGGCCAGGCCTTCTCCCTGCTGGTGTTCGCCGGCGCGGCGCAACTGGTGGCCCTGGGCATGCTCAAGGCCGGCGCGGGCCTGGCCACCATCCTACTGACCACCCTGCTGCTGACCTCCCAGCACCTGCTCTATGGCCTGCATATGCGACGGGTGCTGGCGCCCCAACCACTGCCCTGGCGCCTGGGCTTCGGCTTTCTGCTCACCGACGAATTCTTCGCCCTTAACCATGCCGAACAACCGGCGGGCTTCGACCGCTGGCGCGCCCTAGGCATGGGCCTGAGCTTCTACCTGCTGTGGAATCTCTTCACCCTGGCCGGCCTGCTGCTGGGGCGGGTGCTGCCCGACCTGGGTGCCCTGGGCCTGGATTTTTCCATCGCCGCCACCTTCATCGCCCTGGTGGTGCCCCTGGTGCGGGATCTGGCCACGGTCGCCTGCGTGCTCACCGCGTTGCTGGTGTCGGTCTGGCTGCATCACCTGCAGTGGCAGGGCGCCCTGGTGCTGGGCGGGCTGGCGGGCATGAGCGTGGGCTTCTTGGTGCGGCGTCTGCGGGAGCGCCTGCAATGATCCTCGCCACCGTGCTGGGCATGGCCGCCCTGGTCTTCTTCAATCGCTATCTCTTTCTCGAACCGCGCCTACCACTGCGCCTGGGGCGCCACCTGCGCACCTTCCTGGAATTCGCCGTGCCGGGGATGCTCACCGCCATCTGCGGTCCCCTCCTGTTCTCGGGCGAAAAGTCGCTGGTTGCGACCCTGGTCGATCCCTATCTGCTCGCGGGCCTGGCCGCGGTGGGGCTGATGCTGTGGACCCGGCAGGTGTTGACCACGGTGATCCTGAGCGTGGGGGTGTTCTATCTGCTGCGCTGGCTGCTGTAGCGCGGTAAGGTGGAATCGGGCACGGTCGATGCCCTGAGAGTCTCATGAACGGACCACAAGAAAACGCCCGCCTCTGGGCGGCGCGCGGACTGGGCGGTGTCGAGTTGCTGCATGCCCGGTACCGCCGCCAACGCTTCGCCCCCCATGTGCACGAAGGCTATGTGTTCACCGTGATCGAACGCGGCGCCCAGCGCTTTCGTCATCGCGGCGCCGAACACCTGGCCGCGACCGGCAGCATGGTGCTGATCAATCCGGACGAGTTGCACACCGGGGCCACGGCGGTCGAGGAAGGCTGGCAGTACCGCGGCTTCTATCCGACGCTGGCGCAGCTGGGCCCCGTGTTTGCCGAGCTGGGACGCCCGCTGGACGCCACCCCGGCCTTCGCCACCAGCGTGCTGCACGACCCTCAGGTGAGCGCGGCCTTCAGCCAGCTGCATCGGCTGGCCGATGGCGGCGCCGAGGCGCTGGAGCAGCAGACCGCCTGGCGCGAGGCGCTGCTCCTGCTGTTCGGCCGCCATGCCCGCCTGGGTGCCCTGGCGGAACCGGGCCGCGAACCCCTGGCGGTGCAGCGCGCCCGCGAATTGCTCGGTCAGCAGTTGCAGCAACCACCCAGTCTCGAAGAACTGGCCCGGGCAGTGGGGCTGTCGCCCTTTCATTTCCTGCGGGTATTCCGCCGCGCGACGGGCCTGCCGCCCCACGCCTGGCTCAAGCAGCAGCGCCTGACCCGCGCCCAGGGCCTGCTGCGCGCCGGCTGGGCGCCCCTGGAGGTAGCCCTGCAGCTGGGCTTTGCCGACCAGAGTCATCTCAATCGCCAATTCAAGCAGGCCTATGGCGTAGCCCCGGGCGCCTATCGCCGTGCCTGGCACACCTAGCCACACCTCGACGAACGGTCTTTCCGTGCAGAACCCCGTGCCAGAGCCTGGCAAGCGGAAACAGTATCCGGGCCACACCAACCGGGAAGAACTTTTCAACGCCTGACCGGGCCTAGTCAGGATGAGCGCCGGACCCTTTGGCCGCGCTTCCCTGCCCTTCTACCAGAGGTCCTTTGCATGAATCTTGAAGAACGCATCCGCCAGCGCGCCTATGAAATCTGGGAGCGCGAAGGCCGTCCCCATGGCCAGGATTTCGAACACTGGTTTCAGGCCAACCGCGAACTGGAAGACCAGCCCGACGACAACCTGACCCAGGTCGGCGGCATCCAGAGCAGCGTCGCGCCACCAGCGCCCAAGCCCCGCAGTCGGTCGCGCAAGAAGACCGCTGAGGACAGCACCAAGGCCTAACGCCAGTCGTCCAGCAGCCAGACCTCGGGATGGTCGTAATGGGCTTCGCCCCGGTGCAGGGTGATGCCGAGGATCTCGCTGCGAAAGCCTTGGGCCAGCAGCCACTGGTAGGCACCCCGGCGCGCGGTGTTGACGCCAGCCAACAGCCGCTGCTGGCCATGGTCCCGGGCCAGGCCGTCGCAGGCGGCGATCAATCGGGCGAAGCGCGCCTCCGCACCCGCTCCCGGCAGGACAGCAGCGCACTTCACATAGCAGACGCCGGTACCCGCCTCACTGTGAGGACCGAAATGGCAGACGGCGAAGCCTTCCATCCGTCCCGCCTCGTCTTCCAGCACCAGACTCTCGCCCAGCCCCTGCTCGCGCACGGCGGCCATTTCGGCGGACACATCCAGACCCGGGGCATTGGCCCGGCCCAGCTCGGCGCAAGCGGCCAGCAGCCGCTCGGGCTCGGCCGACAGGGAAAATCTCAGCGTTGGCGGTGCCGGGTGCGTCTGCAGTGGACGCGCCATCACCGCGGTCAGGGTGCGCGGCCAGAAGCCAAAGCCCTGGTAGAGCCCCAGGTGGCGCGGACTGTCGGGAAAGGTGAAGAGTCCGGCATGCACCAGCTGCCAGGCATCGAGCTGCGCGACCGCGGCGCCCATCAGCGCCTTGGCCACCTTGGCGTCCCAGTAGTCCGGATGCACCGCCAGCGGCCCGAGGATGCCGTGGCGCCCCCAGCGGGTGACGCAGATGGCGCCGACCAGCCGCGCGCCATCGCAGGCCTTGAACCAGGCGGTGTGGGGCGCGGCGAAGCGACTGCGCACATAGTCGCGGTCGTTCCAGAACTCGCCCGGCTCGGCGGCGCCCATCCAGGTGGCGAACGCCAGGCGCACCACCTCGGTGGTGGCCGGCAGGTCGGCGGCGGTGAGGGGTTTGACACTGAAGGTGGGACTGGACATGGGGCGGCTCCTGGGCTGTAGGCCTTGGACCCGCCCGGCCGGGGCTTTGCGCCCGGGCGGCAATCGCCGGTTACAGCAGCAGCACCGCGGCCCAGCCAAACAGCAGCATCGGCAGGCTGAAATGCAGGAAGGACGGCACCACGGTGTCCCAGATATGGCTGTGCTGGCCGTCCACGTTGAGGCCCGAGGTGGGGCCGAGGGTGGAATCCGAAGCCGGCGAACCCGAGTCGCCGAGGGCGCCGGCGGTGCCGATCAGGCAGACGATGGCCAGCGGCGAAAAGCCCAGGTGCAGGCACAGCGGGCCAAGGATGGCGGCGAGGATGGGCACGCTGGAAAAGGACGAGCCGATACCAAGGGTCACCAGCATGCCCAGCAGCAGGAGCAGCAGCGCGCCCAGGGCGCGGTTGTCGCCGATCAGGCCGGCGGCGGTGGCGGCCAGGTCCTTGATCTGGCCGGTGGCGGTCAGCACCTCGGCGAAGCCGCCGGCGGTGAGCATGATGAAGCCGATCACCGCCATCATCTTCGCGCCCTCGCTGAACAGGTCGTCCGCCTCGCGCCAACGCACCACGCCGGTGGCAGTAAAGACCACGAAGCCGACCAGGGCGCCGAGGATCATGGAGTCCAGCCAGAGCTGCACGCCAAAGGCGGCGATCACCGCGACCAGCGCCACCAGCAGGGTGCGGCCGTTGTAGGGACGGTCGGCCCGCTCGGTGCGCGCCACCAGGTTGAGATCGTACTGTCGCGACCGGCGATAGCTGACGAAGACCGCCAGCAGCAGGCCGACCACCATGCCCAGGGCCGGCAGCAGCATGGCGCGACTGGGGTCCACGCCGCTGACGTCCACCCCGGCGCGGGCCACGCTGGCCAGGAGGATGTCGTGCAGATAGAGACTGCCGAAGCCCACCGGCAGGAACATGTAGGGGGCGATCAGGCCGAAGGTCATGACGCAGGACAGTCGCCGGCGATCCAGCTCCAGGCGCGTCAGCACATAGAGCAGCGGCGGCACCAGCAGCGGGATGAAGGCGATGTGGATGGGCAGGATGTTCTGCGAGGCGATGGACACCGCCAGCAGCAGCCCGAGCAGCGCCCAGCGCAGCGAGCGTCCGCCCTGGGCCGCCTGGCGCTCCATCAGCGCCAGGGCGCGATCGGCCAGCATATGGGCCAAACCCGATTGGCTGATGGCCACGGCGAAGGCGCCCAGCAGCGCATAGGAGAGTGCCACCTTGGCGCCATTGCCCAGCCCGGCGTTGAAGGCCAGCAGAGTGCCCTCCAGCCCCAGGCCGCCCACCAGGCCACCGGCCACCGCGCCAGCGATCATCGCCACCACCACGTGCACCCGGGCCAGACTCAAGACCAGCATGAGTCCTACCGCTACCACCACCGCATTCATCGCCAGCTCCGCACCACCAGAAGGGCGCGCACTCTGCCGCAGCCCGGCACGGGCGTCAAAGGCCGGGGATGGATGGCGCGGCGCCTGGCTTACCCCCGAGCACGGCGGCGGCAGCTGCCTGCAACTACGTCAGCCACCAAGACCGATTAAGTGCCGGGGCAGGCTCATAGGATGAAAGGGGCATCGCGCAATCGCTCTGGACTGAACCTTTCAGCGCACGGTGACGTCTGAGTCGCACGCTTTCACGGTCACAACAAGGACGAGCTGCCCATGCAAAACGCCATTGATATGCTGATTACCGCGTTCAGCCCGCATTCCTGCCTGGCCGTCCCCCGCCGCGCCGACCGCACCCTGCTGTTCACCGTCACCGACACGGCCCGCGCGGTCACGGTCACCAAGGCCATCCCCCTGTGCAACCTGGAATGCCAGACCACCCTGGCCACCGTGATCAAGGATCTGCAGCGCGACCTCGATCGTGCGATCGGCACCCTGAGTCCGGCAAGCCTCGCCGACCTGCGCCAGCGCGGTCCACGGGTGAAGCGGTTCGAGAGCTGAGCGGAGATCGCAGGGGGGATCAAGCGCCTGTTGAGCCGCCCTCACCCCAGCCCTCTCCCTGAGGGAGAGGGGGCAACACAGCGCGAGGTAGACAGAGGAGTGATCGCGGGATGCCTCCCCTGTAGGAGCGGCCCATGGCCGCGATCCACGAGGCGTCGGCCCTCACCCCGGTCCCCTCCCAAGGGAAGAGGGGGTCATTCGGAGCAATAGCTAGCCTGCCGTAGGGTGGATGACGGCGCAGCCTCATCCACCCTTGGCCATCCCGCTCAGCGCCGGCTGGTGCGGGTGCTGACGTCGACCCAGACCGCCAGGACCAGGATGCTGCCCTTGACGATCATCTGCCAGTAGCTGTCCACGTCGAGCATGGACATGCCGTTGTCCAGGCTGGCGATCACCAGGGCGCCAAGCAAGGCGCCATAGACGGTGCCCGAGCCGCCGCGCATGGAGGTGCCGCCGATGAAGCAGGCGGCGATGGCGTCCAGTTCGCCCATGGTGCCGGCCGAGGGCGAGCCGGCGGCCAGGCGAGCGGTGTTGACCAGGCCGGCCAGGGCGCACATCACGCCCATGAGGCCGAAGATGCCAAGCTTGATCGCCCGGACGTTGATGCCCGACAACCGCGTGGCTTCCAGGTTGCTGCCCACCGCATAGATGCGCCGACCGAACACCGTCTGGCTGGTGATGTAGCTGAACACCCCGAGCAGCACCAGCAGGATCAGCACCGGCACTGGGATGCCGTCGTAGCGGTTGAGGGTCTGGATGAAGGCCACCAGCACCACGCCGATCACTACCACCCGCAGCACGTCGCGCCATAGCGGCGCCAGGCTCAGCCCCAGGGTCTTGCGCTTGCTGCGCTGGCGCCAGGTGAGCACCACGGCCACTGCGAACAGCAGCACGCCCAGGACGCTGCCCACCACCGGCGGCAGATAGCCCTGGCCAAGGTAGACCAGCTCCGGCGATACCGGCGCGACGGTAACGCCGCCAGTGAGTCCCAGCAGCACGCCGCGAAAGGCCAGCATGCCGCCAAGGCCGACGATGAACGACGGTATCCCCCGATAGGCACTCAGGTAGCCGTTGATCAGGCCGATCAGCAGACCGCCGGCGGCCACCGCCAGCAGGGTGATCGGCAGGGGCACGTGGTAGGTGACGTCGAGTATCGCCGCCACTCCGCCGAGCAGACCGAGTTGCGAGCCCACCGACAGGTCGATCTCGCCGGCGATGATCACCAGCACCATGCCGCAGGCGAGGATGCCGGTGATGGACATCTGCCGCAGCAGGTTGGAGAGGTTGCGCGGGGTGACGAAGCCGCCTTCGGTCTGCCAGCTGAAGAACAGCCAGATCAGGGCCACGGCGATCAGCAGGGCGAGCATCTTGTAACGGGTGAACAGCTGTTTCACGGCGTGCATCAGAAGTGCTCCCGGGCTTGGGCGACCGCCCGTTCGGTGGTACCCAGGGCCGCGGCCAGTACCCGCTCCTGGGTCAGATTCTCATTGGGGAAATCGCCACGCAGCCGGCCTTCGCCGAGCACCAGCACCCGGTCGGAGACGCCGAGCACCTCGGCCAGCTCCGAGGAGACCATGACGATGGCCACGCCCTCCGCCGCGAGCAGGCCGATCAGCCGGTAGATCTCGAACTTGGCGCCGACGTCGACGCCGCGGGTGGGCTCGTCGAGGATCAGCACCTTGGGCCGCGCCAGCAGCATCTTGGCGAGCACCGCCTTCTGCTGATTGCCGCCGGAAAGGCCGGTGATGGGCAGGAAGGGGCTGCTGGTCTTCAGCTGTAGCCGGGCGATCTCGGTGTCGATGCAGGACAGTTCCGCTTCGCTGTCGATGCGACTCAGGTGGGCGAATCTATCCAGCACCGTGAGGGTGATGTTAGAACCCACCCCCAGGTCGGGAATGATGCCCTGGCGTTTGCGATCCTCCGGCACCAGGCACAGGCCGGCGCGGATGGATTTCAGCGGGGTACGGGTGTCGATGCGCTGGCCATGGAGCCAGACCTCGCCCTCGTAGCGGCCGTCGTAGGCACCGAAGATGGCCGAGACCAGTTCGGTGCGCCCGGCCCCCACCAGCCCGGCGATGCCGAGGATCTCGCCGCTGCGCACAGCGAAGGACACGTCGTCGACGCGCTTGCGCTGGGGATTGTCGACGTCCAGGCAGGTGAAGCGACGCGCCTCGAAGATCACCTCGCCGATTTCATGGGGAATCTGCGGATAGAGGTTGGTCATGGCGCGGCCGACCATCTGGGTGATGATGCGGTCGATGTCCATCTCGGCCATGGGGGTGGTCGCGATGTGCTTGCCGTCGCGGATCACCGTGATGGTGTCGCAGATGGCCGCCACCTCGTCGAGCTTGTGCGAGATGTAGACGCAGGCTACACCTTGCGCCTTGAGGTCGCGGATGATGTCCAGCAGCACGGCGATCTCGGAGGTGGTCAGCGCCGAGGTCGGTTCGTCAAGGATCAGCAGCCGGGCGTTCTTGTTCAGTGCCTTGGCGATTTCCACCAGTTGCTGCAGGCCGCCGCCGTACTGGGACACCGGCAGGGCCACGTTCATGTCCGGCACCTTGAGCCGGCGCATCAGCTCGGCCGAGCGCTGCAGCATGGTGGGATAGTCCAGCCGCCCGCCGAAGCGGCGCGGTTCGTGGCCCATGAAGATGTTCTCGGCCACGGACAGATCCGGCACCAGGGTCAGTTCCTGGTGGATGATGACGATGCCGGCCGCCTCGGATTCGGCGATGGACTGGGCCTCCAGGGGGCGCCCGTCCCAGCGGATCTCGCCTTCCCAGGTGCCGTGGGGATAGACCGCCGAGAGCACCTTCATCAGGGTGGACTTGCCGGCGCCGTTCTCGCCGCACAGCCCTACGCATTCGCCCGGACGCACCTTGAGATCGATGCCATCCAGCGCCCGCACCCCACCGAAGCTCTTGGCGATGCCGTGCATTTCCAGCAGATAGTCGGCCATGGCCGCTCCTTGCCCAGGGGCCGCCCGACGCCAGGCGTCAGGCGACCAGCCGGTGGCCAGTGGTTATTTGCCGTCGATCTGGGCCTGGGTGTAGAAGCCGTCCTTGACCAGCAGGTCGACGTTGGCCTTGGTCAGCTCGGTGGGGGTGAGCAGCAGGGTGTCGACCTTCTTGGTGCCATTGTCGTAGCTGGAGTTGAAGGCCGGCTTCTCGTTGCGCACCAGTTGCACCGACAGCTTGGCCGCCTCGGAGGCGATCAGCTTGAGCGGCTTGTAGACGGTCATGGTCTGGGTGCCGGCGATCACCCGCTTGATGGCGGCGAGGTCGGCGTCCTGACCGGACACGGCCACCTTGCCGGCCAGCTTCTGCGCGGCCAGGGCCTGGATGGCGCCGCCGGCGGTGGCGTCGTTGGAGGCGACGATGCCGTCGATCTTGTTGTCGTTGGCGGTCAGGGCGTTCTCGACGATGGCCAGGGCCTCGGTCGGGTTCCACTCCTTGACCCACTGCTGGCCTACAACCTTGACGTCGCCCTTGTCGATGGCCGGCTGCAGGACCTTCATCTGGCCCTGACGGAGGATCTTGGCGTTGTTGTCGGTGGGCGCACCGCCGAGCAGGAAGAAGTTGCCCTTGGGCTGGGCCTTGAGCACGCCACCGGCCTGCATCTCGCCGACCTTCTCGTTATCGAAGGAGATGTAGGCGTCGATGTCGGCGTTGAGGATCAGGCGGTCATAGGAGATCACCTTGACCCCGGCCTTCTTGGCCTCGGCCACCACGTTGTTCAGCACCGTGGCGTTGAAGGGCACGATGACGATGGCGTCCACGCCGCGGGAGATCAGGTTCTCGATCTGCGACAGCTGGCGCTGTTCGTTGGCGTCGGCGGATTGCACATAGACCTTGGCGCCGAGTTGCTCGGCGGCGGCGACGAAATAGTCGCGGTCACGGGCCCAGCGCTCCAGGCGCAGGTCGTCGATGGAAAAACCGATCTTGGGATGCTGGGCGTCGGCCTGGGCGAAACCGGTGGTGCAGAGGGCGAGCAGACCGGCGAGCAGGGTCGTCTTGAAGTTCATGGTGGCGTCCTTGGTTATTGTTGTTGTGGAGCGGGCGAACGGATTCGAGTGTAACGATTCAGCGGGCTGGCACAAGCGGGTCAGGCAGGCATTTCTGCCGACCCGCTCGCGCGGTCGCTAGCGATACAGATAGCGATTGACCACGCCTTCGAGCAGCTCCTGGCGACCGCTCACCGGCTGGGGCGCCAGGCCCTGGCTGAAGGTATGCTCGGCCAGTTGTTCCAGGCTCAGCTGACCACCCAGGATGCGCTGACCGAGGGACTGGTCCCAGCCGGCATAGCGCTCGGCCTTGAACTTACCCAGGGGGTCGTCCTGCAACAGTGCTGCGGCGCGTTCCAGGGACAGCGCCAGGGTGTCCATGGCCGCCACGTGGCCGTGGAACAGGTCGACGTCGTCCAGGCTCTGGCGCCGGACCTTGGCATCGAAGTTGAAGCCACCACGGGTGAAGCCGCCGCCCTTGAGGATCTCGTAGATCGCCAGGGTCATCTCCTCGACGCTGTTGGGGAACTGGTCGGTGTCCCAGCCGTTCTGCGGATCGCCGCGGTTGGCGTCGATGCTGCCGAAGACGCCCAGAGCCACGGCGCTGGCGATCTCGTGCTGGAAGCTGTGGCCGGCCAGGGTGGCATGGTTGGCCTCGATGTTGACCTTGATCTCCTTCTCCAGCCCGAATTGCTGCAGGAAACCGAAGACGGTGGCCACGTCATAGTCGTACTGGTGCTTGGTCGGCTCCTGGGGCTTGGGCTCGATCAGCAGATCGCCCTGGAAGCCGAGGCGGTGCTTGTGCTCCACCACCATCTGCATGAAGCGGCCGAGTTGCTCGCGCTCGCGTTTGAGGTCGGTGTTGAGCAGGGTCTCGTAGCCTTCGCGACCGCCCCAGAGCACATAGTTCTCGCCGCCCAGGCGGTGGGTGGCGTTCATCGCGGTGCAAACCTGGGTAGCCGCGCAGGCGAAGACTTCCGGATCGGGGTTGCTGGCGGCGCCGGCGGCGTAGCGCGGGTGGCTGAAGCAGTTGGCGGTGCCCCACAGCAGCTTGAGGCCGGACTCGCTCTGGTGCCGCTCCAGCTCGTCCACCAGGCGGGCGAAGTTCTCGCGGTACTCGGTGAAGCTGGCGCCTTCGGGGGCGACATCGGTGTCGTGGAAGCAGTAGTAGTCCACACCCAGCTTGCTGAAGAATTCGAAGGCCGCGGCGGCCTTGGCGCGCGCCTGCTCCAGGGGCGAACCCGCCGCCTGCCAGGGCCGCTGGAAGGTGCCCTGACCAAAGACATCGCTACCCGGCCAGACGAAGGTGTGCCAGTAGCAGACCGCCATGCGCAGGTGCTCGCGCATGGGCTTGCCCAGGACCAGGCGATCGGCCTCGTAGTGGCGGAAGGCAAGCGGGGAGTCGCTGTCGGGCCCGGCGTAGCGGACCTTTTCGACATTGGGGAAATAAGCCATGACGTTGTCCTTGTTCTTATCTGTCGCACCCGATACGGCGTACCGGTTTGTCTCGATGGTAGCGCCGCCACCCGGGCTGCCTATTGTGAAAATCACCAGAGCCAGGTGCGATTTTGCCGCTTGAGGCGCGCAGGCGCCGGTCGTAGTCTGGAGCCCCGCACGCGCCTCCTGCCGGAATTCCGCCATGCCCCGCCAGCCGCCCGTCCACCGCGTCGCCCTGCTGTTCAACGGCAGCAAGATCTATGACAGAGGCATCCTGGCCGGCATCGGCAACTACCTGAGCGGCACCCGGGCGCGCTGGGATCTGTTCCTGGAGGAGGATTTTCTCTGCCGGCTCAAGGGCATCGAGCGCTGGCAGGGGGACGGCATCATCGCCGACTTCGACGATCCGGCGGTGAGCGCCGCCCTGGCCCACAGCACCCTGCCGGTGGTGGCCGTCGGCGGTTCCTACGCGACCCCTGGAGACTACCCACCGGGCATTCCCTATGTGGCCACCGACAACGCCGCCCTGGTGCGTCTGGCCTATGACCACCTGATCGAATCCGGGCTGACCCGCTTCGCCTGCTTCAGCCTGCCGGCCGCCGAGACCAATCGCTGGGCCGGCGAGCGCGAGGCGGCCTTTGCCGCCCTGCTCCGCCGCGATGGCCTGCCGGTAGAGATCTATCGCGGCCTGGAGACCAGCGCGCCGCTATGGGACACGGCCGTGGAACAGCTGATCGCCTGGCTGGAGGCGCTGCCCAAGCCGGTGGGCATCCTGGCCGTCACCGACGCCCGGGCGCGGCAACTCCTGCAGGCCTGCCTCACCGCCGGCATCCCGGTGCCGGAACAGGTGGCGCTGGTGGGGATCGACAACGATCCCCTGGCGCGCACCCTGACCCGGGTGCCCCTGACCTCGGTGATCCAGGGCACCGAGGCCATCGGTCGCGAAGCGGCGCGCCTGCTGCACCAGCGGCTGCACGGGGTCGAGCTGGGTGCGCCGCGGGTGCTGATCCCGCCGGAGGGCATCAATGTCCAGGCCTCCAGTCGCCACCAGGCGGTGCGCCATCCCCAGGTGATGCGCGCCCTGCACTTCATCCGCCAGTACGCCTGCCAGGGCATCAAGACCGAGCAGGTCGCCAGCTATGTCGGCATCTCTCGCTCGGCGCTGGAGACGTCCTTTCGCCGCGAGCTGGGGCGCAGCGTCCACGACGAGATCCTCGGCTTCAAGCTGGCCGCGGCAGCCGTGGCGCTGCAGGAAGAGGCGCCGAGCCTGGCGGAAGTCGCCAGGCGTTGCGGCTTCACCTCGGCGCAGTACCTGCACGCGGTATTCCGGCGCGAGTTCGGTTGCACTCCGCGCCAGTACCAGCAGCAACCCCGCATGCTGGCGAACGCCCATGAAAAAGCCCGTCCGGAGACGGGCTTTCGGGAAGCGACCGCGGCTTATTTGCCGACGGTCTGACCCAGGAACCAGGCGCGCTCTTCGGCCTGGTCGATCCACTCTTCCAGCAGGCTGGTGGTGGAGACGTCATTGGCGTCGTCGGTCAGGGTGTGGGTGGTGCGCATGTAGGCGGCCAGCGACTGGTTGTCGTCGTGCAGCTCGGTCAGCATCTGATCCGCCGACAGATCGGTGGCATCGCTGCTGGCCAGACGCTTGAGTTGCACCATCTGCTCCAGGGAGCGCACGGTGGGCTGACCGATCTTGCGCGCACGCTCGGCGATCAGGTCGGTGATGCCATACAGCTGGGTGGCCTGCTCTTCCAGCAGCAGATGGTAGTCGCGGAAATGCGAGCCCTTCATGTGCCAGTGGTAGTTCTTTGTCTTGATGTACAGCGCGAAGACATCGGACAGCAGCACGGCCAGGGCTTCGCCTACGGCCTGCTGGTTCTGCAGGGTGGCGTCTTCGCCTTGATGGGCTTTCTGCTTGACGCTGGAAACGGTCTTGAGTTCTTGCTTGGCATTGGCAACGGCCATGAGAGATCTCCTGTCAGGACGTGAGAGAAAAAAGGGGTTCGCTTGGGTTGGCGCGAACATCAACGTCTGCAGAAATCGACCGCGCCAGGCGAAAATTCGTTCATCGAATTTGCATATCGCCACCATGGGCATGACGAATGGTTGCCGCTGTTGCGACTGCGTTTCATTGCCCGCCCTAGAGCCCGCCCGCCACCGCTGCCGTTGCGCTTGTAGCTTGCTCTGTAGGCAAAACCGTTTGTCAGCTCCGCCATCAAACCGGCGCTGTGGGAGAACCGTCACTCCTTCTACCCGGTCACCTAAAGGCAAGGCACACGAACGGTCGCCGAGAGTTCTCTGCCGGCCAAGACAAGGTTCTGCACATAGGTACCAGCGTATGACGACGCCTCTCGATTCCGCTCAGGGACACCCCTCGCAGGCCAAGGACGGCTCTACGGCAGAAGCCCATCTGCACGACCTCAAGGAGGTCGCTCGGGACACGGTGCAAGACGCCAAGCAAGAAGGCGCTGCGCATTACGAACACTATCGCGATAGCGCGGCCGACCAGCTCGGCGCCATCGCCCAGAGCGCCCAGGCGGCCGCCGACGAACTGGAAGACAAGGACACCCTGGGCCTGGCGCACTATGTCAGCGACATGGCGCAAAGCCTGACCGGCCTGGCCGAGGACCTGCGCGGCAAGAGCGCCGAGCAGCTGCTGCACCAGGCCGGCACCCTGGCGCGGGACAATCCGGCCCTGTTCCTCACCAGCAGCATCGCCATCGGCTTTGGACTGTCGCGTTTTCTCAAGGCTTCCAGCCAGCCGGATACCGGCAGCAGCTCGCGCGTCAGCGGCCCCGACGAGGTGCCTTCGCTGACCACGCCCTCGGTCGCGGCGGAAAACGAACTGGCGGAGCCGGCGGCGGGTGCCGATGTCATCCACACCAACAACATTCCCAAGGGTCCTGACCTCCATACCCCGACCACGACCCGTGGCGGCGACCCCATCGGCGGCGCGGCGATCAATCCAGCGCGCAGCGACAGCAGCCTGAACACCGGTACCTCGTCCAGCCAGCTGGATCGACCCACCCTGAGCGGAGGCAAGCAGCCATGATCAACGAGAATCCCACTCCGCGCCCCACCGAAGGCGATACCTCGGTCGTCGGCCTAGTCAAGCAGCTGGTCCATGAGGTCCCGGCCCTGTTCACCAAGGAACTGGCGCTGGCCAAGGCCGAACTGGGCGAGTCCCTGCGCACCACCAAGGCCGGTGTGGCCGGGGTCGCTGCCGGTGCCATCGTGCTGCTGGCCGGCTTCATCGTGCTGCTGATGGGTGTCGTCTACTTCCTCTCCCAGTACCTCACGCCCTGGGCCGCCGCCCTGCTGGTGGGCGCCGTGGTCATGGTGATCGGCTTTATCATGCTGCAGTCGGGCAAGAAGCAATTCGAGCCGTCCCACTTCACCCCTGATCGCACCGTCAACAGCCTGCAGAAGGACAAGGACGCCGTACGGAGGGCCGCACAATGAGCATCACCGATCATATCGATCAGGAATCCCGCAAGAATCCCGAGGAACTCGAACGCGAGATCGACCAGAAGCGCGGACACATCGAAGACCTGGTGGGCGCCCTGGAAAGCCGCCTGTCGCCGGGCCAGCTGTTCGACCAGGCGCTGTCCTACACCAAGGGGCACAGCGGGGAGTTCGCCCATAATCTGGGCAATACCCTCAAGGCCAATCCGGTCCCGGCGGTGCTGACCTCGGTGGGTCTGCTGTGGCTGGCCCTGAGCCAGAACCGCGCCCCGGCGCCGGCTACGCCGGGCACCCCGCTCAAGGACAAGCTGACGGGGGCCATGGATTCAGTGGCCAGCAGTGCCGGCCATACCCGCGATTCTCTGAACCGCGGCGGTCACGACGTACGCGACAAGGTGACCGGCCTGGGCGAAAGCGTATCGGCCAAGGCCTCTCAGACGGGTGAGCGCTTGAGCGATACCGCGGCTCAGACCAAGGACGCCCTGGGCGCCCAGGCGCAACAGCTCAAGGGCACCTTCGATACCCTGCTGCGCGAACAGCCGCTGGTGGTAGGCGCACTGGGCATCGCCCTCGGTGCGCTGCTGGGAGCCTCGCTGCCGCGCACCGAGACCGAGGATCGCGCCTTGGGCAAGCACAGCGACAAGCTGACCGCCAAGGCCAAGCAGGCGGCGAGCAGCGGCTATGAGCAGGTCAAGGCAACAGGGCGCGACGTGGCGAGCGATGCGCGCCAGACCCGTCATGACCGGGATCAGCACGCCGGTACAGGGCCGTCGTCCAGCCACCTGGGTAACGATCCCGACGCAGGCGTCGAGTCCGTGGCGGGCTCCCCAACCGCTGGCACCGGCAGTACCCTGGGAGCCACTCAGGCGACCGCGGGCATGAACGTCGGTCGTACCGCTGCCCACGGCAATACGCCTGGTGCCGTGGGCGACGAGAGCGGCATGGCCACCCCGCCGCGCAGCGTCTAACCCGGCAAGACTGCCGGGGTCAGCAAAGGACCCCGGCCACAAACAGCAAAGGCGCACAGGTCTGACCCGTGCGCCTTTGCTCGTTTCAGTACCCGCCTCAGTAACCCGGATCCGGATTTTCCTTGGGCTGCTCGGGCCGCTTGTCGTTCTGCGGGCGCTGTTCTTCACCGCCCTGATTGAGTTCCTTGTGGGTCTCGCCGACCTTGCCGGCGTTTTCCGGCTTATGGTCGAGATCGTCGCGCTTGGCCATGATGCTCACCTCTTGTGGCTGAGTAGGTTAGGCAACGGCGCGGGGCCAGGGTGCCCGCGCCAGCAGATCAACGTAAGGGCGGCGCCATGAATTCCGGGCCCACCGGATCCTTGACGTGTTCGGCGAGGAGGGCGTCGATGGCCGCTAGGTCCTCGGCGGACAGCTGCCAGCCAAAGGCCTCGTCCAACCCCTGCAGCTGCTCGGGCTTGCGCGCACCCCAGAGGGCGATGGTCGGCCCCTGATCGAGGATCCAGCGCACCGCCAGGGCCAGCACCGACTTGCCATGACGCTCGCGGGCGAAGGCGGTCAGGGCCTCCACCGCGGCCAGGTACTGGGCGAAGCGCGGGGCCTGGAACTTGGGATCGCCCTGACGCAGGTCGTCGCCGTCGAAGCGGGTCTCGGCGTTCATGCGTCCGGATAGCAGCCCGCGACACAGGGCGCCATAGGCCAGCACTACCAGACCGTGACGCTGAGCATAGGGCAGCACATCGGTCTCGATGGCGCGCTCGAAGAGATTGTAGGGCGGCTGCACGGTGGACAGGTTGGCGAACTGGCGGAAGGCTTCCAGCTGCTCGGGCGAATAGTTGCTCACGCCAATGGCGAGGATCTTGCCCTCCTGGCGCAGGCGCTCCAGTTCACGCGCGGTTTCTTCGTGGCGCACCTGGGGATCGGGCCAGTGCACCTGATAGAGGTCGATACGATCGGTGCGCAGGCGCCGCAGGGAATCCTCCACCTCCTGGCGGATGCGCGCGGCGCTGGCGTTGCGACGCACCTCTTCGTTCGGCCATTCCAAGGCCACCTTGGTGGCGATCACCGCCTGGTCGCGGATACCTTCCAGGGCCTTGCCGACGATCTCCTCGGAACGACCGAAGCCGTACACCGGGGCGGTGTCGATCAGGTTGATGCCGCCTTGGACGGCGCCACGGATGGTCTCGATGGAGCGGGCCTCGTCGGTACCGCCCCACATCCAGCCGCCAATGGCCCAGGTGCCGAGGCCGATACGGGAAACAGGGGTATCGATACCGGGGATGCGCAGGGTTTCAGTCATAGGGAGCTCCAGGCGAAGACGCCAGTTGGAAGGGTTAGCCTTGTGAGGCTAATTCAAAAGGCGTTGAATGGGGCTCAACGAACTCTTGATCCTTATCGCGTGAGGGTTGTGCATGCCAACGCTAAATCGCGGCGAATTGGCCGATCTCAACGTCTTCGTCGCCCTGGTGCGCCGGCGCAGCTTTCGCCAGGCCGCCATCGAACTGGGCGTCACCACTTCGGCGCTGAGCCATGCCCTGCGCCAACTGGAGACCCGCCTGGGGGTCAAGCTGCTCAATCGCACCAGCCGCTCGGTGGTGCCGACCCTGGCCGGCGCGGCCTTGGCGGAAAAGCTCGAACAGGGTTTCACCCTCATCGGCGAGGCCCTGGGCGAGCTGGACCAGCACCGCGACGCCCCGGTCGGTCGCCTGCGCCTGAGTGTGCCGCGGGATGCGGCGCGCCTGCTGGTGACCCCGACCCTGCCCCGGCTACTGGCGGCCTATCCGCAACTGCAGCTGGACATCAGCGTCGAGGATCGTCCGGTGGACATCGTCGCCGACGGCCTCGATGCCGGCATCCGCTATGGCGACACCGTGCCCCAGGACATGGTCGCCCTGCCGCTCACCGACGAGTTGCGCTGGATCGTGGTGGGCGCCCCTGACTACCTGGCCCGCCACGGTCGGCCGCAGCGGCCGGACGATCTCGTCGAGCACCGCTGCGTGCGGCTGCGGCTGGGCAATGGCGCCCTCTATCGCTGGGAACTGGGCAGCGGCGCCACGACCCGCACGCTGGACGTGCCGGGCCCGCTCACGGTCAACGAGACCGAGACCTCGATCCAGGCGGCCCTCGATGGCCTGGCCCTGGCCTACTGTCTGGAATGGCGGGTGGCCACGGAGCTGCGCGACGGCCGCCTGGAGCAGGTACTACCGGACTGGGCCTCACCCGGTGCGCCCCTGTGCATCTACTACCCGAGTCGACGCCAGCCCCCGCCAGGCTTGCGCCAGCTGATCGAAGCCCTCCGTCAGACCTGGACCGAGCGGCATCCCTGAACCGGGCGAACCAACCGGCGCGGAGAGAGGTCCCCTGACCACGCCGTGATCGCCTGACCGAGGAGGCCCCCTTGCCCGCTGCCAACGCCGCCGCATCCGACCTGCCGCTGCCCGTGGAACGCGAACTCAGTCCGCGGGCGCTGCTCACCGGCGCGCTGCTGGGCATCCTGCTGACCCCGGCCAACGTCTATGCCGGGCTCAAGATCGGTTGGTCGTTCAACATGTCGATCATCGCCCTGCTGGTGAGCTACGGCCTCTGGCATCGCCTGGGCCGCCGGCTGCAGCAACCGGGCTGGACGCTGCACGAGAGCAACATCAACCAGACCGTAGCCTCGGCGGCCGCCAGCATCGTCTCCGGCGGGCTGGTGGCGCCCATCCCCGCCTATACGCTGCTGACCGGCCAGGAACTGCCGACCCTGCCGCTGATGGGCTGGGTGTTCGCGGTGAGCTTTCTCGGCATCTGGGTGGCCTGGTATCTGCGCCCCCTGCTGCTGGCCGATGCCAGTCTGAGATTTCCCGAGGGCCTGGCCACCCTGGAGGCGCTGCGCCAGGTCTATACCAGCGGCGCCGAGGCCCTGGCCCGGCTGCGGGTGCTCCTGGGCGCCCTGACGCTGTCGGCGGCGGTCAAACTGGTGGACACCTTCGCCTGGATGCTCCCGCGAGCGGCGCCTTCGCCCGCGCTGGAGCGGCTGACCTTCAGCTTCGATCCCTCGCTGCTGCTGCTCGGCTTTGGCGGCATCATCGGCCTCAGGGTCGGGCTGTCGCTGCTATTCGGCACCTTGCTGGCCTGGGGCGGTGTCGCGCCCTGGCTGCTGGCCAGCGGCGTCGCCGCGCTGCCGGCGGACGCCAGCGGCCCGCAATACGCCTTCCTGGTGCAATGGCTGCTCTGGCCGGGGGTGAGCCTGATGGTCAGCGCCACCCTGGCTTCCCTGGCGGTACGGCTGATCACCCTGCCGCGCGGCGAACGGCAGCGCCAGGGCTGGCAGCGACCCCGTGCCTGGCCACTGGCGCTGTTGCTGGTGGCGGCTCTGCTGGTGGTGGTGCTGCAGGTGCGGCTGTTCGGCATCGATCCCTGGCTGGCCCTGCTCGCCCTGCCCCTGGCGCTGTTTCTCGCCGCCATGGCCGCGCGGGTGGTGGGCGCCACCGGCATTCCCCCCATCGGCGCCATCGGCCAGCTGTCGCAGCTGACCTTTGGCCTGGCTGCCCCTGGCCAGGTCAACATCAACCTGATGGGCGCCAACACCGCCGGTGGCGCGGCTGGCCAGAGCACCGACCTGATGAACGATTTCAAGGTCGGCCAGGCCATCGGCGCCACGCCCGCCAAGCAGGTGGTGGCTCAGTGCCTGGGCATCGCCCTGGGCGCGGTGACCGGGGTGCTCACCTATCGGCTGCTGATTCCCGACCCCCAGGCGCTCCTGCTCAGTGCCGCCTGGCCGGCACCGGCGGTGGCCCAGTGGAAGGCGGTGGCGGAAACCCTGACCCAGGGCCTGGGCGCCCTGGATGGCGCCATGCGCCTGGGCATCGTCCTGGGCGCCCTGGCCGGCGTGCTGTTAGGTCTGGCCGAAGCCCTGCTGCCTGCAAGACGCGCGCACTGGCTGCCCAGCTCGGCGGCCCTGGGCCTGGCCTTCATCCTGCCGGCCTCGGTATCGCTGATGATGACCCTCGGTGCCCTGCTCACCGCCCTGGTGCGCTGGCGGGCGCCGCGCCTGGCCGAGCGCTTCGCCCTGGCGGTCGCGGCGGGACTCATCGCCGGGGAAAGCCTGGCCGGTGTCGGGGCGGCCTTCTGGCAGATGCTCTCGTCTTGAACTGCGACATTTTGTCAACTGGACAATAATTTCCAGACGTAATGTCGCGAAGCTTTCAATAACCTTTCAAACCCGTGAAATTCGGGGGTTGCGGTCCGATTCAGCTTGCCAGCGCGCTTTTGCAACACATAAGGTTACAAATAGTGCGACCCACCCATGAGAGGTCTGGGCGCCTTGCGCGAGCTGTCTCCATAACAAACCCAATCCGAGCTAGCAGTCATGGCCACCACCTCGAAAGCCAAATCCGTGTTCCGCGTCGTCAGCGGAAACTTCCTCGAAATGTACGACTTCATGGTCTATGGCTTCTATGCCACGGCCATCGCCAAGACCTTCTTTCCCGGCGATAACGAACTCGCCTCCCTGATGCTGTCGCTGGCCACCTTTGGCGCCGGCTTCCTGATGCGTCCCCTGGGGGCCATCTTCCTCGGCGCCTACATCGACCGGCACGGTCGGCGTCACGGCCTGATCGTCACCCTGGCGCTGATGGCCCTGGGTACCCTGCTGATCGCCGTGGTGCCGGGCTATGCCACCCTCGGCGTCGCCGCCCCGCTGCTGGTGCTGCTCGGCCGCCTGCTGCAAGGCTTCTCCGCTGGCGTCGAACTGGGCGGCGTGTCCGTCTACCTGTCGGAAATCGCCACTCCGGGCCGCAAGGGCTTCTTCGTTTCCTGGCAATCCGCCAGTCAGCAGGTCGCGGTGGTCTTCGCCGGCGTGCTGGGCGCGCTGCTCAACCACTGGCTGTCGCCCGCCGAGATGGGTGAATGGGGCTGGCGCATTCCCTTCCTGATCGGCTGCCTGATCGTGCCCTTCCTGTTCATGATCCGCCGCTCCCTGGAAGAAAGCCCTGAATTCGAGGCGCGCAAGCATCGCCCGACCTTCCGCGAGACCATGACCTCCATCCGCCAGAACTTCGGCGTGGTGCTGGCCGGCGTGGCCATGGTGTCCATGACCACTGCCTCCTTCTACCTGATCACCGCCTACACCCCGACCTTCGGCAAGCACGAGCTGAACCTGACCGCCCTGGACAGCCTCATCGTGACCGCCTGCGTGGGCGTGTCCAACTTCATCTGGCTGCCGGTGATGGGCGCCCTGAGCGATCGCGTCGGCCGGCGTCCGCTGCTGATCTTCGCCACTGTGTTGGCCATCCTCACCGCCTACCCGGCGATGATCTGGCTGACCCACGCCCCGGGCTTCTCGCGCCTGCTGATGGTCGAGCTGTGGTTGTCCTTCCTCTATGGCACCTACAACGGTGGCATGGTGGTGGCCCTGACCGAGGTGATGCCGGCCCATGTGCGCACCACCGGCTTCTCCCTGGCCTACAGCTTGGCCACCGCGACCTTCGGCGGCTTCACCCCCATGGTCTGCACCTGGCTGATCCAGGAGACCGGCAACAAGGCCGCCCCCGGCATGTGGCTGACCCTGGCCGCCGTGCTCGGCCTGGTCGCGACCCTGACCCTGTTCAAGGGCAACGCCCAGCCGCGCTTCAAGGCCGCTACCGTCTGAGGAGGTTGTCGCAGAGCGGCACGTTGTGCCGCTCTCGCATCCGGACAGGTCGTCCCTCACCCTGATCTGTAACAGCTTTTTGCTAGGGTTGCGGCAGGCGACCGCACTGGGCGGTCGCTGTGCCGGAGCCCGCCGATGCCCATCCTTCCCCGCCTTCTCGCCGGTCTGGCCGGTGGTCTGCTGTCGCTGACCGCCGCTGCCACCGAGCTGACCCATTGGCCAGCCGACGCCGCCCGCCAACTCGATGCCCTGATCGCCGCCAATGCCAATAAGGGCAACTACGCGGTGTTCGACATGGACAACACCAGCTATCGCTACGACCTGGAGGAAGCCCTGCTGCCCTTCCTGGAAATGAAGGGCGTGCTGACCCGCGAGACCCTCGATCCTTCGCTCAAGCTGATCCCCTTCAAGGACGTCGGCGGCCACCAGGAAAGCCTCAACAGCTACTACTACCGGCTCTGCGAGATCGATGACCTGGTCTGCTATCCCTGGGTCGCCCAAGTGTTTTCCGGTTTCACCCTGCAGCAGCTCAAGGGCTATGTCGACGAGCTGATGGCCTACGGCAAGCCGATCCCCGCCACCTACTACGGCAAGGACGATAAGGTCGAGACGGTGGAGATCAATCCACCCAAGCCCTTCACCGGCCAGCAGGAGCTCTATCGCAAGCTGATGGAGAACGGTATCGAGGTCTATGTGATCAGCGCCGCCCACGAAGAGCTGGTGCGCATGGTGGCCGCCGATCCGCGCTACGGCTATGGCGTCAAGCCGGAAAATGTAATTGGCGTCACCACCCTGCTCAAGGACCCGGCCACCGGCGCCCTGACCACCGCCCGCAAGCAGATCGCCGAAGGCAAGTACGATCCCCAGGCCAACCTGAGGCTGCAGGTCACCCCCTACCTCTGGACCCCGGCCACCTGGTTCGCCGGCAAGTACGCGGCCATCCTCACCTACATCGATCCCTGGAAGAAGCCCATCCTGGTCGGCGGCGACACCCCGGTCAGCGACGGTCCCATGCTGTTCCAGGGCGTGGACGCCGCCAAGAACGGCATCCACCTGTGGATCGACCGCAAGGCCAAGTACCGCACCCAGATCGAGGCGATGATGAAGAGCAACGCCGAGGGCCAGGCCAAGGCCGGCGTAGCGGTCAACGCCGACCAGCACTGGGTGATCGTCAAACCCGAAGACATCCAGTAGGCCCGCGCTCCAGGGCGGGCTAGACTCGGGGTTCTCTCTGACTGCCCTGGAGCCCGCCATGGAACACCTGGTCCTGACCGTCATCGCCCCCGATCGCCCCGGTCTGGTGGAAGCCCTGGCCGACTGCGTGGCCGCCCAGGGCGGTAACTGGCTGGAAAGCCGCATGGCCCATCTGGCCGGCCAGTTCGCCGGGATCCTTTCGGTGGAAGTGGAGCCGGAATTGCGCAATGGCCTGGTGGAGGCCCTGCAACAGCTGGCCATTCCCGGTCTGCGCATCCTGGTCGGCGAACCCGGCCAGCCGGCTGCGGTGGGTGCGCCGCTGGTGCAGCTCGACCTCCTGGGCAACGACCGCGTCGGCATCGTCCGCGACATCACCCGGGCGCTGCATCAGGTCGGGGTCAACGTCGAACGGCTGTCCACCGAGACGCGCCCGGCCCCCATGAGCAGCGAGGTGCTGTTCCATGCCACCGCCCTGCTGGCACTGCCGGCGGACCTGGCCCTCGAAACCCTGCAGGCCCATCTGGAAACCCTCACCGACGACCTGATGGTGGAGCTCAAGCTCTATCGGCATGGACATGACCAGCACTAAAGTAGGCTTCAGGGCAGCGATCTATAAAGATCTATAAAGATCTATAAAGATCTATAAAGATCTATAAAGATCTATAATCGACTTTAATCGCCTTGAATTGGGAGTTGTCGATGCCCGAGCGTTTCTATCACCGACACGCCATGGCTACTACCTATGCTGCCAAGATCATGGCAGACCCGCTGCATCCCGGTCTGTTTTTGGCGGCGCCACGGCGAACCGGCAAGACCACCTTCATGCGGGAAGATCTGGCGCCCGCACTCCAGCTCGCAGGTGCCGAGGTGATCTAGGTCGATCTCTGGTCGAATCGACAGACTGATCCGGCTGAGTTGATCAATCAAGCGGTTCAGGTTGCCATCGAGCGCAATCTTGGTCTGATCGCCAAGCTGACCAAGCAAAGCGGCGTGGTGAAACTCAAGGTGGGTGGGGTCGAGATAGATACCGGCAGCATTGGCAAAGCCAAGGGCGTAACCCTGGCCGCTGCGCTGGCAGCGCTTTCCGACAGTCTCGGCAAGCCGATAGTGCTCATTATCGACGAAGCTCAGCATGCCGTGACCACAGCGGCTGGCAGCAACACGCTCTTCGCCCTCAAGGCGGCTCGCGACGAATTGAACGGCTCACACCATCACGGCCTGAGACTTATCTGCACCGGTTCCAGCCGGGACAAGCTGGCAATGCTCAGAAACAGCCGCGACCAAGCCTTCTTCAATGCGCCCCTGGTCAACTTTCCCCATCTTGACAGATGCTATGTGGACTGGTTCTGCGCGCAGTCCAGGCTCGATTTCGCCCTTGATCCAGAAGTAGTCTGGAGTAAATTCGTCGAAGCGGGCTATCGCCCCGAGGCATTGCAAGCGGCCCGTGAGGTACTCGAATACTCAATGATCGATGATGCTGCAGTGGGCAATGTCGCTTTTGCTGAAGCCGTCGACGAGCACGTGCGAGAGATGTCCGAGAGCGCTCTAGCCGTGATTCGCAGCCTCACACCGATTCAAGCGGCCGTACTGAAGGTGATGGCGGTCCAGGGCAAGGACTATGCGCCTTTCGAATTGGCAACTCTTGGCAAGTACGCAGAAATGCTACAGCTCGCCGGTATGAGCGAGGCCCAGGCCCAGGAGGCCGCCTACGCGCAGAACGTACAGCAGGCCCTGGCTGCTTTGCAGGAAAAGGCATTGATCTGGAAAGCTGAGCGCGGCGTTTACGCCATCGAAGAGCAAGGACTGCCGGACCTCATGCGTAGCGCCGGCATGCTGCCGGACGCTTCGTCAAACTAAGGGCGTTCAGCTGACCATCGGGGCGGCAAGCCCTATCGCCCCTGCCCCTTCTCCAACCGCCGCCGGATGCCTTCGGGCATGTCTTCCGGCAGCGGCATCCGGCCATCCGCCGGCAGGGCCTCCAGGCCGGCTTCGTCCAGCAGCACCAGCAGCTCCTCCTTGAGGCGACTCAGGGCAAAGGCCTGCCAGGCCTCGCGTACCGCAGGGAAGAGCTCCAGTTCGTAGTCGAAGGTGCGGATCGGCCGCCGGCTCTCCAGGGCAGCGCGCAAGAGTGGCTGGGCGTGGGGATGACGCAACTGGTGCAGAAAGGCTTCGCGCAGCTCCAGGCGGTCGTCCTGGGTCAGCCGCGGCAACGGCAGGTAGCGTTCGGGATCTTCCAGTTCCTCGCGCTCTTCCAGACTGAGGTCGTCCGGGTCGAGCAGGCGCAGGGCGCCGCTTTCGAGATCGAGGAAGTGAGTACCTCGCTCTCGGCTGTCGAGGGCGGCAGCCAGTAGCTCGAGGTCGAGGGTCAGGGGGCGCATGGCAGGACTCCGGCACAGGCGAACAGGAGCGGAGACAGAGCTCCGCTCCTGTTGCGACCCTAGCACCGGAGCTGGCGTTCAGCCCTTCCGCTGATAGGGAAAGAAGCGCCGTTCGCGCAGGTCGTGCTCGATCTGCTCCAGGCTCTTGCCCTTGGTCTCCGGCACCAGGCGCCAGATGAACAGCAGGGCCACCAGGGAAATGCCGGCATAGAGCCAGAAGGTGTGGGCGGCGCCCAGCTGGGTCACCAGGCTCAGGGTGGTGAGGGTCACCAGCAGGTCGAAGCCCCAGTGGCTGAAGGCGCCGACGCTGGCGCCCTTGCCGCGCACGAACAGCGGATAGACCTCGGCGTTGATCAGCCAGATGCAGACGCCGAAGCCGCCGCAATTGAGCATCAGGTAGGCGGCCAGGCAGGCCACCACCGTCCAGCGCTCGACATCGGTCTGGGGACCGGCGCCCTGGAACAGGTACCCCATGATCGCCAGGGCGACGATGGAGCCGGGAATCAGCGTCAGCAGATAGCGGCGACGACCGATGCGATCCACCAGGAAGCTGCCGACCACGGTCATGATCACCACCAGGATGGTGCTGCAGCCGGTGGCCAGCACCGCGGTCTGGTCGGAGAAACCGGCCTGGGTGAGGATGGTGGGTGCGTAGTAGATCAGGGCGTTGTTGCCGGTGATCTGCGAGAACATGGCGATGCCGGCGCCCACCAGCAGGGCCGGACGGACCCAGGGCGAGAAGAGGTCACTCCAGTTGCCTTCCGGCGCGTTGCTCACGGTCTTGATCTCGGCCAGTTCGGCCTGGGCCGCGGCCTTGCCGCCACGGACCCGTTCCAGCACCGCCAGGGCGTCGCCCTCGCGGCCCTTGACCAGCAGCCAGCGCGGACTTTCCGGCAGTACCGCCATGCCCGCCAACAGGATCAGCGCCGGCACCAGGCCGAGGCCGAACATCCAGCGCCAGTGTTCGTCCAGGGCGAAGCCGGTGAAATAGGCCACGGTGATGCCGAACACCACCATGAACTGGAACAGCACCACCAGCTTGCCGCGGTGCTCCGGCGGCGCCACCTCGGCGATGTACACCGGGATGATCTGGGTGGAGCTGCCAGCCGACAGGCCGAGCAGGAAGCGCGACAGGATCAGCAGGGTGACGTTGGGCGACAGCGCCGAGAGCACCGAACCCAGGGCGAACACCAGGGCCACGCCAATGATGGTCTTGCGGCGACCGAGGCGGTCGGAGATCGGGCCGGTGCCGAGGCAGCCGAACAGGGCGCCAAAGATGATGGCGCCGGTCACCAGTTGCTTGACGGTGTCGTCCATGGCGAATTCGCGGCCGAGGCCGAGCAGGGCGACGCCGATGATGCCGGTGTCGTAGCCGAACAGCAGACCGCCCAGGGCGGCGATCACGGCGATGAGCACGACCAGCCCCTTGCGCGGGGTGGCCGCCACGGGTGCGGCGAGCGAGGGTGATGAAGCGAGCATGGGGAAATCCTTTCTTGTTTTGCCAGGGCAAGGATCGCGGCGGCGACCTGATCCACCCGCGCGGGCGGGCCGTGGGGGAGCATGGCCCAGGGAAAAGCACGATGCGGCAGGCAGAGAAACGTTAGGTGAATCGTTTCACCTAATGATGCCAGTTGTAACAGGACTTGTGAAAAGCATCACGCTTGGCGACCGGCAGCGCCTAGCTGCCGATGGTCAGTTCCTGGAAGCGCTGCTCGGGCAGTGCCGCTGCGCCCTGCCCCGGGCGCAGCGCCTGATCGCCCAGGCGCTCGACCAGGAAATCGATGAATACCTTGAGCTTGGGTGGCAGGTGGCGCGTCGCCGGATAGAGCAGCCAGGCGCCGCCGTGGTAGTGCGGCAGAAAGGACCACTCCGGCAGCACCTGGATGATCTCGCCACGGGCCAGGGCCGCCTGGGCGGTGAACAGCGGCAGGCTGCCGATACCAATGTGGTTGAGCACCGCGTCCAGGCGCACCCCGGTGTGGTTGGCGGCATAGCGACCGCGCACATTGACGTGGACCACCTTGGCGCCCTGGCGGAATTTCCAGCGCGAATCGGCCGGCTCTTCCGCCAGGTAGATGCAGCTGTGCCCGGCCAGATCGCGGGGATGGGCGGGCTGGCCATGCTCGGCCAGGTACTGCGGCGTGGCGCAGAGCAGGTGCTCGATGGTCAGCAGCTGACGGCCCACCAGCCCGGGCGGCGGCCGGTCGGTGATGCGGATGGCCAGGTCGACGTTCTCGTCGATCAGATCGACATAGCGGTCTTCCAGCAGCAATTGCACGTCCACCGCCGGATAGCGACGCAGGAAGTCGGCCATGTGCGGATGGATCACCGTGCTGCCCACCGCCTTGGGCACCGACAGCCGGACGATGCCGGCCGGCGCCTGGTTGAACTGGCCACTGACCTCCAGCACCGCCCGCGCGGCGCCGACCATGTCGCTGCAGCGCCGATAGACCTCCTCCCCCGCCTCCGACAGGCGCAGCTTGCGCGTACTGCGATTGAGCAGCCGGGTGCCCAAAGCCTTCTCCAGGCGCGCCACGCTGCGACTGGTGGAGGATGGGGTCAGACCCAGCTGACGGGCCGCCGCAGAGAAGCTGCCGCTCTCCACCACCCGCACGAAGATGGCCATCTCGCTGAGCAGCGGCAGGGGAAGATTTATGCTCACAGCGCAAAATTCCTTTGGAGAGAGGGTGGATTATCACCCTTGCGTGCGCTCTTTAGAATGAGGATGTTTCTCGTTTTCTAGGTAGTAGACGTATGACCGAGCGCCTGTATTTCCTGAGCGACAGCCTGATCGCCGAGGTCGAGGTCCACGCCTGTAGCGCCGCCGAGGACGGTTATGTCGTCGAATTGCTGGCCACGCCCTTCCATCCCCAGGGCGGCGGCCAGCCCAGTGACACCGGCTGGATCGGCACCGCCGAGGTGACCCGGGTGGTCCAGGACGGCGACCGTATCCTGCACCACACCACCCGCCCCCTGCCGCCCGGCCGCGTGCTGGCCCGGGTCGACGAAGGCCGGCGCCAGTTGCATTCGCGGCTGCATTCGGCCGGGCACCTGCTCGGTCACATCGGCGAGACCCATGGCTGGAAGCCGGTCAAGGCCCATCACTGGCCGGGCGAAGGCCGCATCGAATTCATTCCGGGCGAGGCATCGCAGCCCCTGGACAGCGAAGCCCTGCAGGCGCATTTCGACGCCCTGGTGGAAGAAGACCTGCCGCTGCATGTCGAGGTGCAGGCCGATGGCCAGCGCCAGGTGCGCTTTGGCGAGGACGTAGCGCGCTATGCCTGCGGCGGAACCCACGTGCGCTCCCTGCGCGCGGTCGGCGCCCTGAGCGCCCTGGGCGTCAAGGAAAAGAAGGGACGCCTGCTGGTGAGCTACGACATGGCTGGCGCCTGATCAACCGCTCACCTCACCCGCAGAAAGGAAGCGCCATGCTGCTCGAACTCGACGCTCTCGACACCGAGAGTCTGCTCCGTCTCACCGATGAACGCCTGCTGGCCGTGCGGGTGCGCCACTTCGTGCCGCGTCCGCTGGCCGACGACCTCGGCCAGCAGATCCTCGGCAACGGCTTCGCCACCTACACCAACGCTCCCAGCATCGGCCGCATCGGCATGGCCTTCTACGAGGCGGAGCACCAGCGCGCGCAGATGGACGACTACTTCGCCAGCGTCACCAGCAACCTGGAAGAATTGCGCCGCCGCTGCCGCCCCTACCTCAATCCCATCGACCTGGTGCGCTGCACCCTCGACGAGGTCTGGCCCGCGGGGGCCCAGCTGCAGACCCTCTGGGGCCGCAAGATGTACGTCGGCCTGTCGCGGGTGGTGAAGCCGGGGGTGCGCTTTCTCGCCCACCACGACATCTTCGCCAAGGACGCGCCGGGCAGCGAGGAAGCCGAGAGCCTGGTCGCCCAGCTGGCCTGCAACGTCTACCTGACCATGCCCAGCCTCGGCGGCGAATTGCAGCTCTGGTCGCGCGAGCTGTCGCCGGAGGCCTTTGACGCCATGCGCGGCGACAGCTACGGCATCGAACCCGACCGCCTCGGCCCGCCCTGCCTGACCATCCGCCCCGAACCGGGCGATCTGATCCTCTTCAATTCCCGCCGCATGCACGCCGTGACCCCCGGCAACGACCAGCCGCGGCTGTCGCTGTCGTGCTTCGTCGGCTATCGCGGGGCGGCCGAACCCCTCACGTACTGGAGCTGACATGTCCCCCTACCTGAGCGAATTCCTCGCCCTGGCGACCATCCACTTCCTCGCCGTGCTGGCGCCCGGCCCGGATTTCGCCGTGACCGTGCGTCAGAGCGTGAGATTCGGCCGCCTGATCGGCCTCTGTACCGCCCTGGGCATCGGCGCCGGCATCTCGGTGCACGTGCTCTACACCCTGCTCGGCATCGGCGCCCTGATGCACGCCACGCCCTGGCTGCTGGGCGTCGCCAAGGTGGTCGGCGGCGCCTACATCCTCTGGCTGGGCTTCAACCTGATCCGCAGCAAGCCCACCGCCGCGCCGCTGGACGACAGCCAGTGGCAGCAGGCCGATCTGCAACGGCAGTCGCCCGGCAAGGCCTTCCTCACCGGCTTCCTGACCAATGCCACCAATCCCAAGGCCACCCTGTTCTTCCTGGCCATCTTCACCACGGTGGTCAGCGGCAGTACGCCGCTGACCGTCCAGGGCCTCTATGGCCTGTGGATGTGCGCGGTCAACGCCGCTTGGTTCGCCCTGGTCAGCCTGCTGTTTTCCAGTCCACGTGTTCGCCAGACCTTCCTGCGCCTGGGCCACTGGTTCGAGAGAACCATGGGCCTGGTGCTGGTTTTCTTCGCCGGTCGACTGCTGTTGTCGGCGCTTTGACGTCAGCCACCCCGTTTTTTGGAGGTCCGCCATGCCTTACGTCCACCGCGCTCCCGCTGGAATCCCCACGGAAAAATTCGTCGTCCGCCTGCCCGATGGCATGCGTGAACGCATCGCTGCCGTGGCCCGCTCCCATCGCCACAGCATGAACACCGAGATCGTCGCCTGGCTGGAACGCAGCCTGGTGCAGGATGGGGTTCTGGAGCAGCAGCAGGGCGAAGCGGACGACGACCTGCTCAATGCCAGCGAGCAACTGCTGCTGCAGCGCTTCCGCCAGCTCAACGAGCGCCAGCAGAAGGCGCTTATCTCGGTGCTGGAACTGGAATTGCCAGTGCCCGTGAACAGCCGCGAAACCGCCTGACGGCGTCCGGCGCCACCGCCGGTCGGCAGCAGGCCGCTAGCCTGGCGACCGGCCCTGACGTGCGGCTTTCAAGTATCGATCGGGACGGCCGATGAAGGGGGTCTTCGACCTCTCTTCCGGTACTCCCATGTCTGTTTCCAAAGCCTCCTGGCTGAGCAATCTCGGCATTTCCAAGAAGCTGGCCCTGGGCTTCGGCGCCCTGCTGGTCATGGTGACGGTGGTAGCCCTGTTCGGCTATCTCACCGCCAACACCCTGCTCGATCGCATCACCAAGACGCGCTACAGCGGTGAGCTCAAAGCCCACATTCTCAACGTCAGGATCGACGAGAAGAACTACCTGCTCGATCCCAGTGCCGCCAGCGTCGCTCGGCAGCAGACCGATCTGGCCGTGGTCGCGGAAGATGTCGCCAAGGGCCTGAGCTTGCTGAGCAACCCGGCCAACGTCGCCATCCTGCACAGCATTCAGCAGGAGATGAAGACCTACCAGGAGCGCTTCACCGCCCTGCAGCAGTCCAATCAGACCAGCGCCGAGGCCCAGAAGGAGTTGACCCGGGTCTCCGATAACGTCACCGAGACCTTCGACCAGTTGTTCGACCTGGTCTTCGCGCCGGGTGGCAGCTACAGCACCGCCGACCTCAAGGCCGTGGCCGAGATGAAGGCGCAGATGGTCGGCGTGCGCCTGGCCATCCGCCGCTTCCTCGGCACCCCCGACGACAGCAAGTCCCAGGCGACGCTCAAGGTCATCGACGGCTTGCTCCAGACCCTGGCCAGCGCCCAGAAGCAGATCGATGGCGACACCGCCGCCCGCCTCTACAGCGCCACCCAGGACGTGACCCGCTATCGCGCCTTCTTCGAATCCATCGTCGCGCAGAATCGCCAGGCCCAGGCCACGGTCGCCAGCCTGCAGGAGCAGGGCAACAAGCTGGTGCAGTTGCTGGATCAACTGGGCGAGGGCCAGCTCAAGTCCGCCGCCGCCGAACGCCAGGCCGCCCTGTTCAAGCTGTTGCTGACCAGCCTGATCGCCCTGCTCATCGGCATCGCCGCCGCCTGGCTGATCGCCCGCCAGATCACCCAGCCGCTGGCGACCGCCATGGCCATGCTCAAGCGCGTCGCCGCCGGCGACCTGACCCCGAGCGACGCGGTGACCCGCCGTGACGAACTGGGCGAATTGCAACGCACCACCCAGGCCATGGCCGCTGACCTGCGCCAGCTCGTCGGTGGCATCGCCAGCGGCGTGGGGCAACTCAGCAGCGCGGCCGACGAACTCTCGGCCTTTGGCGTCCAGACCAGCCGTGGCGCCACCCAGCAGCGTGACGAGATGCACCAGGTGGCCACCGCCATGAACGAGATGGCGGCCACGGTGCACAACGTGGCGCAAAACACCGCCAACGCCTCCAGCGCCGCGCAGAACGCCGACAACATGGCGCGCGAAGGCAGCCGTACGGTCAAGCGCGCGGCCCAGGAAATCACCCTGGCCGCCGAAGAGGTGCAGGGCCTGGGCGCGGCCATGGAGCGCCTGGACGCCGCCAGCGGTCGCATCGGCAGCGTCATCGACGTGATCAAGGCGATCGCCGAGCAGACCAACCTGCTGGCGCTCAACGCCGCCATCGAAGCGGCCCGCGCCGGCGAACAGGGCCGCGGCTTCGCCGTGGTGGCCGACGAGGTCAGGTCCCTGGCGCAGCGGACCCAGGAATCCACTCAGGAAATCGGCGAACTCATCGCCACCCTGCAACAGGGCACCACCGAGGCCAGTGCGCGCATGCAGGCCAGCCGTGACCGTACCCTGGGCACCGTGACCCTGGCCCAGGACGCCGAGCGCGCCCTGGACGTCATCTACCAGACGGTGGCGGAGATCCAGAGCCTCAACCAGCAGATCGCCACCGCGGTGGAAGAGCAGAGCCTGGTAGCCGAGGAGATCAACGGCAACGTGGTCAAGGTCAGTGGCCTGGCCGAGGAGTCCGCCACTGCCAACGCCCATGCCGCGGCTTCGGTCAACGAACTGGCCCGCCTGGGCGGCGATCTGCAGCAGATGGTCGCGCGCTTCCGCGTCTGACCCCGGCCCGACGACGCCAGCGCTGGCGTCGTCGGTCTCAGATCCTGGGCGTCAGCAGTTGTCCCTGGATACCGTCGCCGATCACCAGGAAGTGACCACCGGCGACGTGATGCAGGGTGCGCAGACTGTCCTGACCGCGGAAATCCCAGCGCCCCTCGCGAAACACCCGGGTATCGGCCCGGGCGGCGACCACCTCGCCAAGAAACAGGTCGTAGCCCTGCTGGTTGTGCGCCTCGGGCAGCACCCGGCATTCCAGCCAGGCCACGCAACCGGCGATCAAAGGCGCACCGACCCTTTCGCCGGCCAGCGTCTCGATGCCGTAGGCGGCGAACTTGTCCAGCTCCCGGCCGGTGGTGTTGCCCACCGTCTGCACCAGATCCACCTGGGCCGCGCAGGGCACGCTGAGCACGAAGCTGCCCTCGGCTTCCAACAGTTCGCGGGTCCAGGTCTGCTTGTCCAGCACCACCGCCACCTTGCCCGGCTCGAAATCCACCGCCATGGCCCAGGCTGCGGCCATGACGTTGCGCCGGCCGTCGTGGGCGGCGCTGACCAGCACCGTGGGGCCATGGTTGAGCAGCCGATAGGCCTTGGCCAGGGGGACGGCGGCAAGGGTCGAATTCATGGACGGACTCCGGTGGGAAAAGCCCCAGGGTAACGCAGCCCTTGCCGTCCGGCGCCGAGCGGGAAAAAAATTGCCGCTTTGCATCGCGCTCGCCAAACGCCGGGGGACATCAGGGGTCTATCGCCCACTCCCGGTATGGGATCGACAAGAAACCTGCGTTAAGGATGACCGCTATGCCCACCTGCCTGGCTCGCTCCCTTCTGCTGCTCTGCGCCTGCTATCTCGGCCTGCCGCTGGCCCATGCCGAGAACGCCAAACCGCCGCACAGCGCCCCGGCCACCCAGCCGCTGCTCTCCAGCTCCATCAACGACTTCAGCAACGAAGACTGGGATCGCGGTGTGCTGCGCCGCGTGGCCGGTCTGACCATTCCCGCTACGCCAGCCAACGTCGAGGGCTTCATCAGCGGTCGTCAGGCGCAGCTGGGCGACGGCGAGTGGCGTGCCATCACCGATGTCCAACGCGTCGGCGACAATCTGGCAGTGTTCCTTGAGGGCAAGCCGCTGGATGCCGAGGCCGTGGGTTATCCGCGGCGGCTGGCGGTGGATGACGCCCCCGGCACCGGTCGGCACCTGCAGCGCCTGCCAGGGCGCTTCAGCACCCCGATCAACGACTTCACCAACCAGGATTGGCTCAAGGGCGTCTACCGCAAGGCCGCCGGCATTTCCATCCCGGTCACCGAGCGCAATCGCGAAGAATTCAAGACCGGCGCCATCGTCCGCCTGGCCGACGGCCAGGACTATGCCGTCACCTACGTCAACGAATTCGGCCGCAGCATGGCGGTGTTTCTCGACAGCCCGGCGCTGCCCGGGGAGAAGTACGGCTATCCGCGCCAGCTGACCTTCGTCGCGCCACCGCCCAAGCCTTGAGACCGAGGCGGACCAGCGCTGGTAGAATCCCCCGCCCAGCGTCGTCACCCCTCGGTCCGCCATGTCCAAGCTCAACCCCCGCCAGGCCGAAGCCGTGGCCTACATCAGCGGCCCTCTGCTGGTGCTGGCCGGCGCCGGCTCCGGCAAGACCAGCGTCATCACCCGCAAGATCGCCTACCTCGTACAGCAGTGCGGCATCCGCGCCCAGTACATCTGCGCCGTGACCTTCACCAACAAGGCGGCGCGCGAGATGAAGGCGCGGGTGGCCAGCCTGCTCAAGGCCGGCGAAGGCCGCGGCCTGACCGTCTCGACCTTCCACAACCTCGGGCTGAACATCATCCGCCGCGAGTACGTGCACCTGGGCTACAAGCCGGGCTTCTCCATCTTCGACGAGGGCGACATCAAGGCGCTGCTCACCGACATCATGCAGAAGGAATACCAGGGCGACGACGGCCTGGACGAGATCAAGAACTACATCGGCAACTGGAAGAACGACCTCATCCTGCCGGAAGAGGCCCTAGAAAAGGCGCGCACGCCCAAGGAGCAGACCGCTGCGGTGGTCTACCTGCACTACCAGCGCACCCTCAAGGCCTATAACGCAGTCGACTTCGACGACCTCATCCTGATGCCGGTGAAGCTGTTCCAGGAGCATCCCGAGGTGCTGGAGCGCTGGCGCAATCGCATCCGCTACATGCTGGTGGACGAATATCAGGACACCAACACCAGCCAGTACCTGCTGGTGAAGATGCTGGTGCAGGAGCGTGCCCAGTTCACCGTGGTGGGCGACGACGACCAGTCGATCTACGCCTGGCGCGGCGCGCGGCCGGAAAACCTGATGCAGCTCAAGGACGACTTCCCTTCGCTCAAGGTGGTGATGCTGGAGCAGAACTACCGCTCCACTAGTCGCATCCTCAAGTGCGCCAACGTGCTCATCGCCAACAATCCCCATGTGTTCGAGAAGCAGCTGTGGAGCGAGATGGGCCATGGCGATCCGATCCGGGTGCTGCGCTGCAAGAACGAGGACGGCGAGGCCGAGCGCATCGCCCTGGAAATCCTCACCCTGCACCTCAAGACCCAGCGGCCCTACGCGGACTTCGCCATCCTCTATCGCGGCAACCACCAGGCCAAGCTGATGGAGCTCAAGCTCCAGCACCACCAGATTCCCTACCGGCTCTCCGGCGGCACCAGCTTCTTCGCCCGCCAGGAGGTCAAGGACGTGATGTCCTACCTGCGCCTGCTGGTGAATCCGGACGACGACAACGCCTTCCTGCGGGTGATCAACGTGCCACGTCGGGAGATCGGCTCCACCACCCTGGAAAAGCTCGGCAACTATGCCGGCAGCCGCGACCTGTCGATGTACGCCGCGGCCGACGAGATCGGTCTGGGCGAGCACCTGGACGCCCGCTTCACCGAGCGCCTGGGGCGCTTCAAGCGCTGGATGGATGGCGTGCGCCAGAACTGCGCCGGCGAAGATCCCATCGGCGCCCTGCGCAGCATGGTGATGGACATCGACTACGAGAACTGGATCCGCCAGAACGCCAGCTCCGACAAGGTCGCCGATTTCCGCATGGGCAACGTCTGGTTCCTCATGGATGCGCTGAAGAACATCCTGGAAAAGGACGAGGACGGCCAGATGACCATCGAGGACGCCATCGCCAAGCTGGTCCTGCGCGACATGCTCGAACGCCAGCAGGAGGAAGAGGAAGGCGCCGACGGGGTGCAGATGATGACCCTGCACGCCTCCAAGGGCCTGGAATTCCCCTATGTGTTCATCATGGGCATGGAGGAAGAGATCCTGCCGCACCGCTCCAGCATCGAGGCCGACACCATCGAGGAGGAGCGCCGCCTGGCCTACGTGGGCATCACCCGCGCGCGCCAGACCCTGGCCTTCACCTACGCCACCCGGCGCAAGCAGTACGGCGAGCTGATCGACTGCACCCCCAGCCGCTTCCTCGACGAGCTGCCGCCCGAGGACCTGCAATGGGAAGGCCTGGAAGAAGCCCCCCAGGAGCAGAAGGCCGCCCGTGGCAACGATGCCCTGGCGGCGATGCGGGCGATGCTCAAGCGTTGAGGGGAAGGCCTTCACTGGGATCACCCTCACCCCAGCCCTCCCGGAGGGAGAGGGGGCGTCCGCAGTCACCACCGGGTTTCGCCATACGCCGATCAGTCCCTTCTTCCCGGGGGAGAGGGTTAGGGTGAGGGCCCACCCCGCGCCGGGCTGACACCCTCACCCCCAGCCCCTCTCCCCGAGGGAGAGGGGAGCAAACAGCCCCCCTGCACCCACACCGCTCTTCCCCTTCTCCCCCGAGATGAGGGCCGGCACCGCACCTGCCTGACACCCTCGCACCTCCCCCACGCCGCTCTTCCCCCTGGGAGAGGGGGAAGAGCGGCGTGGGGGCCCGCCCAGCCTAGATCCCTACCCCCAGAACGACACCGCCCCCGCTGCCGGTCAGGCAACGGGGGCGGTGCTATGGTCGCGCCGGGCGCTTACTTGGCGAAGTTGGTCACCATGTCGAAGATCGGCTTGGGTCGCTTGAGGTCGTACATCATCCCGAAGTGGCGCTCGTGGATCACCGAGAGACTCGGCTCATCGAGCAATTCGTAGACGTTGATCTCGGCCACCACGTCCTTGTAGCTGGTGTTGAGCACCGTGAGCATCTGCTTGACGCTGTCGTAGCAGGCCCGATCGCCGTCACGGCCGCCATCGGTGTTGCCCTGGTAGACGTTGCCGCAGTTCATCTCGTTGAAGAACACCTTGGTCCTGTACTTGGTGGCCATGGCGCGCATCTGCCCCAGGTACATGTCCATCCAGTAGCCCTTGTCGTCGAAGTACGGGTAGTAGTGGAAGCTGATGTAGTCGAAGTTGAAGCCTGACGCCCGGGCCTGGTCGAGGAACCACATGGCACCGTTGCGATCACCCGGGCAACGGGCGGTGGCGGTGCGGTCGTCCGAGTTGCACGCCATCACGTTGATGGTGGTCTTGAGGTTGGCGCCCAGCTCATCCGAAGCCTGCTTGATCCCGCGGTAGATGCCGACCAGGGTATTGATGCGCTCCTGGGCACCCGCTTTGGAATAGTCCTGCTCGTTGCCGACCTCCCAGATCTTGATGTCGTTGGCGTAGCGTTTGGCCAGGGCATAGGCCTGCGCCTGGGTCAGCTTGTGGGTGATGACCGGCCGCAGGGTGATGTTGTACTTGCGGGCCAGGGCGACCAGACGATCCAGCTCGGGCAGGTTCATCACCAGGTACTCGCCGGAGCGATAGGTACGCAGGTTGCGCGCCGCCAGGACCTGCAACCGGGCTTCCATCTCGGCCGGCGGATAGGCAGCGCTGTTGTCGTGGCCGACCACCCCCAGGGGGATGTTTTTGTAGCCGCTCAGCGGGGCCGAGGCGACCGCCCCGCCGGTGACTGGCTGGACCACGTTCTGCACCGGTTGCACGCTGGCCGCAGGGGTCGGCGTGGTCGTGGTGGTGCCCTGGGCCAGCGCCGCGCTCACCTTCTTGTCGAAGGCGGCCTTGTCGTCGCCGGCAGCGGCGCGCAGGACTTCCAGCGGCAGGTTGGCCCGGGAGGTGACGCCATTGGCCAGCCGGCTGCTCCAATAGGCGCTGCCACTGCTGTCGGCGCTCCGGCCATAGAGGGTCTGATAGACCTTGTTGACCAGGGCGGCGCCGCTCAGGGATCCGTAAAGCGTGGTCGACTCGCCATTGGCGGCAAAGGTGGCCGCCAGTTGCTCGACGCTCAGGTCGCTGGCCAGTCGCGAGGCCCAGTAGTTGAGGCCACCGGCATCGGCCGCCCGGCCATAGTAGGCCAGGTAGAGCTGCTCGACGGTGGTCAGCTTGGTGGCATTGGCGGCATTGCCTGCGGTGCCCGTGACGGCGCCGGTGGTCGCCCCTGCCGTGGCGGTGCTACCTGTGGCGGTCCCCGTGGTGCCGGTACCCGTGGTCGGCGCGACGCCGGTGGTGGTGCCAGTGGTGGTGCCAGTGGTGCCCGTGGCGCCGGTACCGCCGGTGGTGCCCGCGGTCGCACCGCTGGTGGCGGTCCCGGTCTTGGGTGGTGTGGCGGCGGTCGGTGCTACCTGCGGGCCGATGGCGGCGCAGCTGTCCTTGTCCAGGTACTTGGCCAGCACCGCCCACTGCGGACGCTCCTTGCCATTGATCGGCTCGACCGCCTGATTGTAGGTACCCCAGCCCGGCCCGGCGGCCCAGTAGGTGGCCGGAATGCAGTTCTGCTTCAGATAGGCCAGCATGCCGTCGAGAATGGGCAACCAGCGCGCATCCGTGTCAGGTACGCCGAAGCCGCCGATGAAGCCGCGCTTGTTGTTGGCCTTGAGCCAGGCGACGAAGGGCTTCAGCCGCTCGACGCCATAGCTGGGCGAGAGGGTCGCCACGTTCAGGCTGCCGTCGAAGAAGGCCTGGGCCATGAAGATCAGGTTGTTGGCCGGATCGTTGAGCTTGAGCAGGGCGTCGTTCCACTGCGGCCAACGGGTGGTATCGGCCCAGCCGTTGCCCTCGATGAAGATCGGATGGGTCGAATCGACCGCGCGCACGCCATCGATGCCGTACTGGGCGGCGATCGGCCAGTTGCTCACGGCGTCGTGGGGCTCGTTCATGATGTCGTAGCCATAGAGCGCCGCATGGGTGCCCCAGCGCTGGGCGATACGGGTCATGAGATTCTGGAAGGCCTCGTAGGGGACTTCGCCCGCGCCGATGACCTTGCCCTGATAGCGGGCGTAGTTGTGCAGATCGAGGATGACCTTGACGCCGTACTTCTGGGCGTAGCCCAGGGTGCGATCGACCAGGCCGGCGTAGGTGGGATCGAGATTGACCCCCATGGACGGTTGCAGGCGCTCCCAGAGAATGGGGAAGCGCACCAGCTTCACGCCCTTGGCGCTCCACTGCTGGAAATGGCTCTCGGCCGGAAAGATGAAATTGCGGTCGTTGACACCGGGCAGTACCTGGGCGGCGAAGGTGGCGCCGGAGAAGTTGAGACCGACCAGGTCAACGGCCTGGGCGGAGGTGGCAAGCGAAGCGGTGGCGAACAGGGCAGGCAAGAGCAGCGCCTGACGCGGCAGGCGGCGGGAGATGGAGCTAAGGATTGTCATCAAGAAGGAACCAGATAGGCCGAGGTGCGCGATTCGATCCGTGCATCCCACCTCGGTACAGCAGGAAAACTGCCGGGGAAGATCGTTTCCCCAGCACCTGCGAAGCCTAGTGCAAGCGCTAGACCAAGAAGAACCCGTGCCATCACGAAGCAGGGGTGAACGCGGTGTTTTGCCAGATGTACGGTGCCGATGATGGCACTTTCGCTACCACTCGTCGCTGACCACCTGGTCACGCAAAGAGCCGATCCCCAGGCAAAAGTCAGACTTGTCTGCTTTCTGGCGGCTCAAGGCGCTCCAGCATAGCGGCGGACCAGTTCCATGACCGGTTTGGGCCGATCCAGGTCGTACATCAGCCCGAAGTGACGCTCATGGGCAACCGGATGGGTCGGCTCGTCGAGCAGTTCATAGACGTTGATCTCACGGACGATGTCGCGATAGCGCCCGTTGAGCTCGGAGAGGATGTACTCGAGGCTGTCATAACAGCTGCGATCGCCCGGCCGGCCGCCGTCGGTGGTGCCCTTGTAGATCTCCGCGCAATTGACCTCGTTGTAGAAGATCTGCGTCCGGTACTTGGCCGCCATGGCGCGCATCTGCCCCAGGTAGAGATCCATCCAGTGACCGCGGTCGTGGTAATGCGGGTAGTAGTGGAAGCTGATGTAGTCGAAATCGAAACCGGCGGCCTTGGCCTGATCGAGAAACCACATGGAGCCCAGGCGATCGCCCGGGCAGCGCGCCTTGGGCCCGGTGTCGTAGGAATTGCAGGACATCACGTTGATGGTGGTCTTGAGATCGGCGTTCAGCTCGTCGGAGGCGCGACGGATGCCCCGATAGATATCCACCAGCCGACTGATGCGGATGCTGGCGCCGATCCGCGAGTGATCCTGCTCATTGCCGATTTCCCAGATCTTGATGTCGTTGGCATAGCGCTTGGCCAGGGCATAGGCCTGGGCCTGGGTCAGTTGCTGGGTGATCACCGGCCTCAGGGTGATGTGGTACTGGCGGGCCAGGGCCACCAGGCGATCCAGGCGCGGCAGATCCAGCAGCAGGAATTCGCCGGAGCGGTAGCTGCGCAGGTTGTAGCGGTCGAGCAGCTGCAGGCGCTTTTCCATCTGCGCATCGGGATAGGCGGCGTTGTTGTCGTGACCGACCACCCCCAGGGGGATGTAGGGCAATTCGGGCAGGGTGACAGGCTCGGCGGCCCGGACCGTGCCACCCAGGCACAGGGCAGCGACCAGGCCGAACCAGGGCGACATTCGAGGCATCAGACGCATCCTTGCAGGTGGGCAGCAGAGCGGCGGAGCATGGCAAAGCGCCGCCAGTGCCTCAATCATGGATGACTCCAGGCTGCGACCCCCCGCACAACCAGGCGCGTTACAGTAGGTGTCCGCGCGCCTTGTCGAGGACCTGCCCATGACCGCCAACCTGCTGCTGGCCCAGGCCTGCAACAATCGCTGGTCGAACCACCGCCTGCTGGTCGCCTGCACCACCTTGCCGGCCGCTGCCCTGCACGCAGCCCAACCCGCCGCCTTCTTTGGTTCGCTCTGGGCCCTGCTCGGCCATCTGCTGGACGTGGATCTCTTCTATCTCGATGCGCTACATGACCAGCCCCGGCCTTACCAGGACACGGACTGGCCTGACCTGGCGACGCTGCGTGCGGCCCAGATCGCCAGCGACCAGCGCCTGATCGACCTGTGTCGCGGCCTCGCTCCCCAGCAGCTGACCGGATTCATCACCCTGCCCCGCGCCAGCGGCCCGGTACGGGAACAGCGACTGCGCACCCTGCAGCATCTCTTCGTGCACCAGCTGCACCACCGCGGCCAGGCCCACGCCCTGCTCCTGGCCAGCGGCGTCGCCCCGCCGCAACTGGACGAATTCTTTCTCGCTCAGGACGAACCGCTGCGCCGGACGGAGCTGGCGGCGTTGGGGATCGATGAAGGGGAGTTGTGGGGAATCGCCCTGTAGCTTGGGTCGAGCGCCGCGCAGCCCAACAGGCCTTGCCTCAACGTGGCGGCAATGTTGGGCTTCGACGATAGAGCTGTCTCAGCCCAACCTACGGTCTGCTCATGAATCTACCCGGACCGAGGAACCCGAGCGTTCACTCGGAAAGCCCCCTCTCCCTCCGGGAGAAGGTTGGGGTGAGGGCCGCCCCAGACACCGGCCTTCAGGTGGAAAAGGCTGCGCCGTTTTCCACCTACGACCGCCATAACGCAAGTGCTTAGAAATTCGCCGGCGTGGTCGCACTGATCAGCCGGGCGGGGGCTTCGAAGGGATTGCGGAAGCGATGCGGGCGGCTGCTTTCGAAGTAGTAGCTGTCGCCGGGTTCGAGGATGTGCACCTCACCGCCCACGGTCAGCTCCAGGCGGCCTTCCACCACCAGGCCGGCCTCCTCGCCCTCATGGGCGTACATCTCTTCGCCAGTGTCGGCGCCCGGTGGATAGGTCTCGTCGAGAAAGGCCAGGGCGCGACTGGGATGGGCGCGGCCGACCAGGCGCATGCGCACGGTGTGGGCGCCGCTGGAGATGTCGATGAGCTCATTGGCGCGATAGACCACCTGGGTCGGCGCGTCCTGTTCCAGGTCCAGGGAAAAGAATTCCACCAGAGACATGGGGATGCCGGCCAGCACCTTTTTCAGCGAGCTGATGGAGGGGCTGACGCTGTTCTTCTCGATCATCGAGATGGTGCTGTTGGTCACCCCGGCACGCTTGGCGAGCTCGCGCTGGGACAGGCCCTTGAGGGTACGGATGGTTTGCAGGCGGGCACCGACGTCCAAGGTGGAGAAGACTCCTCGAGCAGGCGGGTGAGACGTGGCCAGGCCACGCGCGATAGGCGTGCCGCGGCACGGTGTTCGGCATCATGGCAACGCTGTTCGAGATTTACAACACCAGGGCGGACGTGCGGCCTTGCCGCCCTCACCTGACTTGGATAGCGGCCAAAGACCGCCCAGGGGCTAGTCGCGGTAGCTGCGCGGCACCCGCTTGAGGTTGCACAGCAACTGGTAGGGAATGGTGTCGCAGCGTTCGGCCAGGTCCGCCACCGACACCTGGCGGCCCCAGAATTCCACCTCGCTACCCACCCCGGCCTGGGGATGATCGGTGAGGTCGACGGTGAGCATGTCCATGGATACCCGGCCGATCAGCTGGCCGGGACGCCCTTCGATGGCCACCGGGGTGCCATTGGGCGCATGGCGCGGATAGCCGTCGGCATAGCCCAAGGCAACCACCCCGACCCGGGTCGGCCCGGCGGTGACGAAGCGCGCGCCATAACCCACCGGTTCGCCGGCCGGCAATTCGCGCACGGCGATCACCCGGGAGGTCAGGGTCATCACCGGTTGCAGCCGCTCGGCGGCGGCCTGGGGCGTGGCGAAGGGCGTCACGCCATAGAGCATCAGCCCCGGCCGCACCCAGTCGCCAGCCGCCTGGGGCCAGCCCAGGGTAGCGGGGGAATTGCGCAGGCTGGTGGGGCCCGGCAGGCCCTCGGTGGCCGCGCGGAAGGTGGCGATCTGCGCGCTGGTGGCGGGGCTGTCCGGTTCGTCGGCACGGGCGAAGTGGGTGAGCTTGACGATGCCGCTGACCTTGCCGCTGGCCAGCAGTCGCCGGTAGGCGGCGGCGTAGTCCTGGGGAAAGAAGCCGACCCGGTGCATGCCCGAATCCAGCTTCAGCCAGACCTGCAGCGGGCGCGCCAGGGCGGTCCGCTCCAGCGCCTCCAGTTGCCAATCGGCGTGGATCACCGTCCAGAGATCGTGCTCGGCGATCAGCGGCAATTCGTCGATGCCGAAGAAGCCTTCCAGCAGCAGGATGGGCGCGCGGATCCCTGCGGCGCGCAGCTCCAGCGCCTCCTCGATGCAAGCCACGGCGAAGCCGTCAGCCTCGCTGGCCAGGGCCTTGGCCACTGCCACCGCGCCGTGCCCATAGGCATCGGCCTTGATCACCGCCAGGGCACGGGCATCGGAGAGTTCACGGGCCAGGCGATAGTTCTGGCGCAGGGCGGCAAGGTCGATGACGGCGCGGGCGGGACGCATGGGAGGTCTCGGCAGAGAAAGGGAAAGTTTGGGGGCGTGAAACACCCTCACCCCGGCCCTCTCCCAGAGGGAGAGGGGGAATAGCGGTCTTACGCCTTGACGGCGGCGATGACGTTCATCTCCACCAGGATGTCCGGCTTGGCCAGCTTGGCTTCGACGGTGGTGCGACCCGGGGTGGCGCCCTGGGCGGCCCACTCGTCCCAGGCGCGATTCATGCCCTCGAAATGCAGGGCGATGTCGCGCAGGAAGATGGTCACCACCAGGATGTGTTCCTTGTCGCTGCCGGCCTCGGCGAGGAATTTGTCGACATTGGCCAGGGTCTCGCGGGTCTGCTGGTAGATGTCGCCGGAAAAGTCGTCGGCCAGTTGACCGGCCAGATAGACGGTGCCGTTATGGATATTGATTTCGCTCAGGCGGCGATCAGTGTGCAGACGCTGTACGGGCATTGCGCGGGGACTCCTGGGTGGCGGAATAACGGGAGATGTCGAGACCCTCAGCGCTGATCTGCGGCTGCTTGCGTGCGATCAGGTCGGCCAGCAGGCGACCGGAGCCGCAGGCCATGGTCCAGCCCAGCGTCCCGTGCCCGGTGTTGAGGAACAGGTTGCGATAGCGGGTGGCGCCGACGATGGGGGTCCCGTCCGGGGTGGCGGGTCGCAGGCCGGTCCAGAAGCTGGCCCGGGCGAGGTCGCCACCGCGAGGATAGAGGTCCCCGGTGATCATTTCCAGGGTCGCACGGCGCCGCGGATCCAGGTTCAGATCGAAGCCGCAGATCTCGGCCATGCCGCCGACGCGGATGCGGTCGTCGAAGCGGGTGATGGCGACCTTGTAGGTCTCGTCGAGGATGGTCGAGGTCGGCGCCATGGCGGCATCGACGATGGGCACCGTCAGCGAATAGCCCTTGAGCGGATAGACCGGCGCGCGGATGCCCAGGGGTGCCAGCAATTGCGGCGAATAGCTGCCCAGAGCCAGCACGTAGTGATCGGCGGTGAGCAGTTCGCCATCGACCTTGACGCCATCGATACGGTCGCCACTGGCGCTGAGTTGCTGGATCTCGGCGCCGAAACGGAATTCCACGCCCAGGCGGCGGGCTTCCTCGGCCAGGCGATTAGTGAACAGGAAGCAGTCACCGGTCTGGTCGTTGGGCAGGCGCAGGCCGCCGGCCAGCTTGCGCTTGACCGCCGCCAGCGCCGGTTCGACCCGGGCCACACCGTCGCGGTCGAGCAGTTCGAAGGGCACGCCGGAACGCTCCAGGACGGCGATGTCCTTGGCCGCGGCCTCCACCTGCTGCTGAGTGCGGAAGATCTGGGTGGTACCCAGCTGGCGGCCTTCGTAGGCGATGCCGGTGTCCTGGCGCAGCTCGTCGAGGCAGTCGCGGCTGTATTCGGACAGCCGCACCATGCGTTCCTTGTTCACCGCATAGCGCGCAGCCGTGCAGTTGCGCAGCATCTGCGCCATCCACAGGTATTGGTTGCTGTCGCCGGTCAGACGGATGGCCAGGGGCGCGTGCCTCTGGAACAGCCACTTCAATGCCTTGAGCGGCACGCCGGGCGCAGCCCAGGGCGAGGCATAGCCGGGGGAGACCTGACCGGCGTTGGCATGGCTGGTCTCCAGGGCGGGACCGGCCTGGCGATCGACCACGACCACCTCGAAACCCTGACGGGCCAGATAGTAGGCGCTGGTCGTGCCGATGACGCCGCTACCCAAAACCAGTACACGCATCGCTAGCTCCTGGCCGGTGAGAGGATTTCGCCGGCTTTCGTCGGAATGAAGGCAGATACGGCAAGTATAGAAAGCCGCACGCAGTGCTAATCACTGAAGAATTGCCTATATTCGGAGTAATTTTCCGGTAAAGACCTCTTTGGCAGAGACCCCCGCGATGCGTACCCATCACCAGGCCAAACGCGAGCTGGACAAGATCGACCGCAACATCCTGCGCATCCTCCAGGACGATGGCCGCATCTCCTTCACCGAGCTGGGCGAGCGCGTGGGGCTGTCCACCACGCCCTGCACCGAGCGCGTCCGCCGCCTGGAGCGCGAAGGCATCATCCAGGGCTACAACGCTCGGCTGAATCCACAGCACCTCAAGGCCGGTCTGCTGGTGTTCGTCGAACTGAGCCTGGACTACAAGTCCGGCGATACCTTCGAGGAATTCCGCCGCGCCGTGCTCAAGCTGCCCCAGGTGCTGGAATGCCACCTGGTCTCCGGCGAATTCGACTACCTGGTCAAGGCGCGCATCTCCGAGATGGCCTCCTATCGCAAGCTACTGGGCGACATCCTGCTCAAGCTGCCCCACGTGCGCGAATCCAAGAGCTACATCGTGATGGAAGAGATCAAGGAGACCCTGAGCCTGCCGGTGCCGGACTAACGGCTGGCGATCCCGGCGCTGGGCGTCTAGGCTGCGGTCTTTCGCCTGATGGCCAAGGAGGCCACGCCATGGATCCCCGCCAACGCCAACTTATCACCGCCGCCAATCGCCAGGCCTGGGAGCTGTCGGCGCCGCTCCATGCCCAGGGTGAGGACTGGCCGCGCCTGCTGGAACAGGCCCGGCAACCGGGCTTTTCGGTCCTCGATGCCTGCCTGACCGCCACCCTCGGCGACCTGGACATCCGCGGCCTGAGCTGCGCCCAGGTCGGCTGCAACAACGCCCGCGAACTGCTCTCCCTGGCAGCCCTCGGCGCCCGGCCCGCACTGGGCATCGACCAGTCGCCCGCCTTTCTCGCTCAGGGCGAGCAACTGGCCGCGGCGGCAGGCCTGACGCCCCGGTTGGTAGCCGCCGACATCTATGCGCTGCCCGAGGATCTCGGCCAGCATGACCTGGTGCTGATCACCATCGGCGTGCTGAACTGGATGCCGGATCTGCCGGCCTTCTTCGCCGCGGTGGCCGGTCTGCTGGCCCCGGGTGGGCGCCTGGTGATCTACGAGACCCATCCGTTCCTGGAAATGTTCGAGCCCCACGCGGACCAGCCGCTGCTGCCCCACTACAGCTACTTCCGCCGTGAGCCCCTGGTCAGCGAGGCGCTCATCGCCTATGACGGCGAATCTCATGGGCAGGGCGCAGCGAGCTACTGGCATATCCACACCCTGGGCGCCATCGTCACCGCCAGCCTGGACGCCGGCCTGATCCTGCAACGGCTGGAGGAGCATCCGCACTCCAATCGCGAGGTGGATTACGACCGCTACATCGGCCAGGCCGCCCAGTTGCCGATGAGCTTTACCCTGGTGGCACAACGCCCGACGGCTTAGCATGGTCCCCTTGTCCCTAGCAGACCTCCGTCTTCCATGCAGCCCCACGCGCCTTCCTACTACGCCGCCACCGCCAACCAGACGCTGAGCTTTCCGCCCCTGGAGGGCGAGGTCCAGGCCGATGTCTGCGTGGTCGGCGGTGGCTTTTCCGGGCTCAATACCGCCCTGGAACTGGCCGAGCGCGGCGCCCGGGTGGTGCTGCTGGAGGCCCGGCGGATCGGCTGGGGGGCCAGTGGACGCAATGGTGGCCAATTGATCCGCGGCGTCGGCCATGACGTCGAGCAGTTCGAATCGGTCATCGGCGCCGAGGGGGTGCGCGAACTCAAGCGGCTGGGCTTCGAGGCGGTGGAGCTGGTCCGCCAGCGTATCGCCCGCCACGGCATCGACTGCGATCTCACCTGGGGCTTCGCCGACCTGGCCAACAAGCCGCGCCACTGGCAGCACCTGCAGGAAGAACAGGCCGCGCTCCAGGCCCTGGGCTATCCCCATCCGCTGCGACTGGTGCCCAAGGCGCAACTGGCCGAGGTGGTCGGCTCCGATCGCTACCAGGGTGCCCTGGTGGACGAGGGCTCCGGTCACCTGCATCCGCTCAACCTGGCCCTGGGCGAAGCCGACGCGGCCCGGGCGCTGGGCGTGCAGTTGCACGAAGACAGCCAGGTCACCCGCCTGGAATACGGCTCCAAGGTGCGGGTGCATACCGCCCGCGGCCGGGTCTCGGCCGACACCCTGGTGCTCTGCTGCAACGCCTATATCGACGACCTGCAACCCGATCTCGCCGCCCAGGTGCTGCCGGCTGGCAGCTATGTGATCGCCACCGAACCGCTGTCCGCCGAGCGTGCCGCGCGCCTGCTGCCGGGCAACCGGGCAGTCTGTGACCAGAACGTGGCGGTGGACTATTTCCGCCTGTCCGCCGACCGCCGCCTGCTGTTCGGCGGCGCTTGCCACTATTCCGGGCGCGACCCCAAGGACATCGCCGGCTACATGAGGCCGAAGATGCTGGAGGTCTTCCCCGAACTCGCGGACGTGCGGGTGGACTACGCCTGGGGCGGCATGATCGGCATCGGCGCCAATCGCCTGCCGCAGATCGGCCGGCTGCGCGAGCAGCCCAACGTCTTCCACGCCCAGGCCTATGCCGGCCATGGGGTCAATGCCACCCACCTGGCCGGCCATCTGCTGGCCGAGGCGATCCTGGCCCAATCGGCCGGTTTCGATCTCTTCGCCCAGGTGCCCCATGCGCGCTTTCCCGGCGGTCGCCACCTGCGTTCGCCACTGCTGGCCCTGGGCATGCTCTGGTACCGCCTCAAGGACCGCCTGTGATCCGCCTGGTCGTCCCCCTGCTGCTGGCGCTGCTGGCCGGCTGCGCCACGCCTATCCCGCGCCAAGCCTCCAAAGTCCTGCCGGTCGCCGGCACTGTCCTGGACAGCCAGGTACGCGCGGCCGGCGCCGCCCACCCGGGCCTCTCGGGCCTGCGCCTGCTGGAAACCAGCACCGATGCCTTCACCGCCCGCGCCGAGCTGATCCGCAAGGCCCAGCGCAGCCTGGACATCCAGTACTACATCGTCCACGACGGCCTGACCACACGCCTGCTGGTCAACGAACTGCTCAAGGCGGCGGATCGCGGCGTGCGCATCCGCTTTCTCATCGATGACACCAGCAGCGACGGCAACGACTACCAGATCGCCGTACTGGCCGCCCACCCCAACGTGCAGATCCGCGTCTTCAATCCGCTGCACCTGGGCCGCAGCACCGGTCCGACCCGGGCCCTGGGTCGGCTGGTGGATCTCAACCACCAGCATCGACGCATGCACAACAAGCTGTGGCTGGCCGACGACAGCGTGGCCATCGTCGGCGGCCGCAACCTGGGCGACGAGTACTTCGATGCCCGCCCGGAGATGAACTTCACCGATCTCGACCTGCTCGCCGCTGGCCCGGTGGCGCGGCAACTGGGCACCAGCTTCGACCAGTACTGGAACAGCCCCCTGAGCCAGCCGGCGCGGCGGCTGCGCTGGTTCGCGCCTTCGACCTCTGCCCTGGTGCGGCTGCGCGCACGGCTGCACCACTATCTCGACAGCGAGCGTACCCGCGACCTGGCGCTGTACAACCGCCTGCGCCGCTATGCCACCGCGCCCCAGCTCGACGGCTGGCTGCAGGAGCTGACCTGGGCTCACGCCCAGGCGTTCTGGGATGCACCGCGCAAGGTGCTGGCCGACGACGAGCCGGACTGGCAGCTGCTGCTGACCCGCCAGCTGCAACCGACCCTGGATGGCGCCCAGCACGAGCTGCTGCTGGTCTCCTCCTACTTCGTGCCCATGAATCAGGGGGTCGCCTACCTGGGCGGCCTGGCCGCCCGAGGGGTCGATGTCCGGGTGCTGACCAACGCCCTGGAAGCCACCGACGTGCCCGCCGTGCATGCCGGCTACGCGCCCTATCGCACGGCCCTGCTGGCCCAGGGCGTCAAACTCTTCGAGCTGCGTGCCCGCCCGGACCAGAAACGATCCGCCCTGCCCTACAGCTTCGGCGAATCCGAATCCAGCCTGCACAGCAAGGCCATGGCCATCGACGGGCGCTGGTCCTTTATCGGCTCCTTCAACTTCGATCCGCGCTCGGTGCTGTGGAACACCGAGGTCGGGGTAATGGTGGACAGCCCGGCCCTCACCGGTCGTCTGCGGCAGCTGATGCTGCAGGGCATGGACCCCAGCGTGTCCTACGCGGTGCAACGCATCGAAGATCAGGGACGGGTGCATCTGCAGTGGGTCAGCGAGCGCAATGGCCAACCCCGGGTGCTGCACCACGAACCCGGCAGCGCCTGGCGCCGCTTCAACGCCTGGGTGGTCAAGGCGGTGGGGCTGGAGCGGATGCTCTAGGCTTCGCCCTCACCCAGAGCGAGAGGGCGTTGGATCGTAGGTTGGGCTGAGACCGCTCCATCGTCGAAGCCCAACAACAGGCAACGTGCCAACCCCGTTGGGCTTCGCTGCCGTTCAGCCCAACCTACGCGAGCCGACGGCTGGACGCCCGTAGGTTGGGCTGAGACAGCTCCATCGTCGAAGCCCAACAACCAGCACGGTGCCAGCCCTGTTGGGCTTCGCTGGCGCTCAACCCAACCTACGACTCGGTCAATCCCCCTGCAAAAAATCCGGCAATTGGTCATTTTATGAGCAGTAGTCGACCAACACTTCAGCTAAGGTCGACCGCATTCACCGGCCTCGCTCCAGTACTGGCCGTCCAATGCCTTGAGGATCTCCCATGAGCGCTACCGCCCTGCGTCACGATTGGACTCTTGCCGAAGTCCGCGCCCTGTTCCAGCAGCCTTTCAACGACCTGCTGTTCCAGGCCCAGGGCGTGCACCGCCAGCACTTCGATCCCAATCGCGTGCAGGTTTCCACCCTGCTGTCGATCAAGACCGGCGCCTGTCCGGAAGACTGCAAGTACTGCCCCCAGTCCGGCCACTACAACACCGGCCTGGAAAAGGAAAAGCTGATGGAGGTGCAGAAGGTGCTGGAGGCGGCCGCCGAGGCCAAGGCCATCGGCTCGACGCGCTTCTGCATGGGCGCCGCCTGGAAGCACCCCTCCGCCAAGGACATGCCCTATGTCCTGCAGATGGTGCAGGGCGTGAAGGCCCTGGGCCTGGAGACCTGCATGACCCTGGGCCGCCTGGACCAGGAGCAGACCCGTGCCCTGGCCGACGCCGGCCTGGACTACTACAACCACAACCTGGACACCTCGCCGGAATTCTACGGCAACATCATCACCACCCGCACCTACGGCGAGCGCCTGCAGACCCTGGCCTATGTCCGCGAAGCCGGGATGAAGATCTGCTCCGGCGGCATCCTCGGCATGGGCGAATCGGTGGATGACCGCGCCGGCCTCTTGATCCAGTTGGCCAACCTGCCCGAGCACCCCGAGTCGGTGCCGATCAACATGCTGGTCAAGGTGCAGGGCACCCCGCTGGCCGAGGAAAAGGACGTCGATCCCTTCGACTTCATCCGCACCCTGGCGGTGGCACGCATCCTCATGCCCAAGTCCCACGTGCGCCTCTCCGCCGGTCGCGAGCAGATGAACGAGCAGATGCAGTCCCTGGCCTTCCTGGCCGGCGCCAATTCCATCTTCTACGGCGAGAAACTGCTGACCACCGGCAACCCCCAGGCCGACAAGGACATGCAGCTGTTCGCCCGTCTCGGCATCCAGCCCGAAGCCCGCGAAGAACACGCCGACGAGGTGCACCAGGCCGCCATCGAGCAGGCCCTGGTGGAACAGCGCAACGGCGAGCTCTTCTACGACGCCGCCACCGCCTGACCCTCACGCCCCGTTCTTCCCTCTCTCCCCTCGGGAGAGGGCTGGGTTGAGGGGCTCTAACGACCACTGAGATACCCATCCCATGGCCTTCGATCTCGCCGCCCGCCTGGCCCAGCGTCACGCCGAGCACCTCTATCGGCGCCGCCCGCTGCTGGAGGCGCCCCAGGGTCCCGAGGTAGTGGTGGATGGCGAGCTCCTGCTGGCCTTCTGCAGCAACGACTACCTGGGCCTGGCCAATCATCCCCAGGTGATCGCCGCCCTGCGCAATGGCGCCGAGCGCTGGGGCGTGGGCGGTGGCGCCTCGCACCTGGTGATCGGCCACAGCGGCCCGCACCACCAGGTCGAAGAGGCCCTGGCCGAACTCACCGGTCGGCCGCGCGCCCTGCTGTTCTCCACCGGCTACATGGCCAACCTGGCGGCGGTCACCGCCCTGGTCGGTCGTGGCGACACCGTGCTGGAAGACCGTCTCAACCACGCCTCCCTGCTCGACGCCGGCCTGCTCAGCGGCGCGCGCTTCGGCCGCTATCTGCACAACGATCCGGCCAGCCTGGCCACGCGCCTGGCCAAGGCCGCGGGTGACACCCTGGTGGTCACCGACGGCGTCTTCAGCATGGACGGCGATCTGGCCGCCCTGCCCGAGCTCTGCCAGGTCGCCCAGCGTCACGGCGCCTGGACCCTGGTGGACGACGCCCACGGCATCGGCACCCTGGGCGCCACCGGCGGCGGCATCGTCGAGCACTTCGGCCTGGACCAGAGCCAGGTCCCGGTGCTGGTCGGCACCCTGGGCAAGGCCTGCGGCACCGCCGGGGCCTTCGTCGCCGGCAGCGAGGAACTGATCGAGACGCTGATCCAGTTCGCCCGCCCCTACATCTACACCACCAGCCAGCCGCCGGCGGTGGCCTGCGCCACCCTGGCCGCCCTGCAGCTCGTCCGCGAAGAGGGCTGGCGCCGTGAGCTTCTGCACACTTTGATCCAGAGATTCCGCAGGGGCGCGACGGCTCTCGGCCTGGACCTTATGCTCAGCGCCACGCCGATCCAGCCGATCCTGGTCGGCGACAGCGCGCGCGCCCTCGCACTCTCCGCCGCCCTGCGCCGACGCGGGATCCTGGTCACCGCCATCCGACCGCCCACCGTACCGGCCGGCAGTGCCCGCCTGCGGGTAACCCTGACGGCGGCCCATCGCGAAGCGCACGTGGACCTCTTGCTCGACGCTCTGGCCCAGGCCATGGCCGAATTACCGCCCGACGCGGATAAGTGACCGACCCATGCGCGATACCCTGATCTTGCTGCCCGGCTGGGGCCTGGGCAATGCTCCCTTGGAACCCCTGCGTGACGAACTCGTCGAGCAGGAACCCTTTCTCGACGTCCTGATAGAGCCGCTGCCAACCCTGGCCGACACCCAGGACTGGTTCACCGACCTGGAAGCCCGCATCGCCAAGGGCGTCTGGCTGGGCGGCTGGTCGCTGGGCGGCATGCTCGCCAGCGAATTCACCCTGCGCCGCCCCGAGGGCGTGCACGGTCTCATCACCCTGGCCAGCAATCCCTGCTTCGTCGCCCGCGCCGGCTGGCAGACCGCCATGGCGCGCAGCGTCTTCACCGATTTCTTCGAGGCCTGCTCGCTGGACGCCGAGCTGACCCTCAAGCGCTTCACCCTGCTGGTGGCCCAGGGCGCGCGCGACAGCCGCACCCTCGCCCGCCAGTTGCAGGTGACCCTGCCCGAGGTCGATCCCGAGGCGGTCATCGCCGGTCTGGAGCTGCTCGCCCGCCTGGACACCCGCGCCGCCCTGCAGGCCTTCAGCGGTCCCCAGCTGCACCTGTTCGGTGCCCATGACGCCCTGGTCCCGGCTACCGCCGCCCAGGCCCTGCGCGACGAGCTGCCCACCGCCCAGGTCGAGGTGCTGGAACATGCCAGCCATGGCCTGCCGCTGGAGCGCCCGGACGAGGTGGCCACCCGTATCCGTGAATTCATCTATGCAGGACGCGATGGCTGACGTATTGCCCGACAAGCGCCAGGTGGCGCTGTCCTTTTCCCGCGCCGCCGCGCAGTACGACGGCGCCGCCCTGCTGCAACGCCGGGTCGCCGATCGCCTCCTCGGTCGGCTGCCCCTCCAGGCCCCGCAACGCTGGCTGGACCTGGGCAGCGGCACCGGCTATTGCAGCCGGGCCCTGGCCCGGTGCCATCCACAGGCGGAAGGTCTGGCCCTCGACCTGGCCCCCGGCATGCTTCGCCACGCCCGTACGCAAGGCGCCGGCGCCCGCCACTACCTGACCGCCGACGCCGAACGCCTGCCGCTGCGCGACGCCTGCTGCGACCTCATCCTGTCCAGCCTGGCCTTGCAGTGGTGCCCGGACCTGCCCGCCGTACTAGCCGAGGCGCGCCGCATCCTGCGCCCGGGCGGTGTACTGGCCTTCAGCAGCCTGGTCGAGGGCACCCTCGACGAATTGCGCCAGAGCTGGGCCCAGGTGGACGACCAGGTGCACGTCAATCGCTTCCGCCGCCAGGCGGCCTATGCCGACGCCGCCGCGGCCACTGGCCTGCAGGTGCTGGCGCTGGACGTCGAGCCCGAACGCCTGCACTTCCCCGATCTGCGCGCCCTGACCCAGCACCTCAAGGCCATCGGTGCCCACAACCTCAACCAGGGTCGCCCCCAGGGCCTCACCGGGCGCCAGCGGCTGGCGGCCTTTACCCGCGCCTATGAAAGCCTGCGCCAGCCCGCCGGCCTGCCGGCCACCTATCAGGTGATCCACGTTCTGCTGCGCAAGAGCCTGTTCAAAGGCTGCTGCGCGTCGGCCAAACGGCGTTGAAAATGCCTTCGGAATGCTCATTTACCACTCGTAAACTCCGCTTCCTCAGCCATTTTCACCTTGTTTGGCTCTAGCTCGCGAGACTTTGAACAGGCTCTAAGGAATGACCGCCATGCCCGCCTATTTCGTCACCGGCACCGATACCGAGATCGGCAAGACCACCATCGCCGCCGGCCTGCTGCATCGGGCCCGCCAGCAGGGCCTCGCCACCGCCGGGGTCAAGCCGGTGGCCTCCGGTTGCGAACGCACCGCCGACGGCCTGCGCAACGGTGATGCCCTGGCGCTGTTGGGCGAGACCTCGCTACCGCTCGGCTATGCCGACATCAATCCCATCGCCCTGGAACCCGCCATCGCGCCGCACCTGGCGGCCCGCGAAGCCAGCATCGATCTGACCGTCGCCACTCTGGCCGCGCCGGTACGGCGGATCCTGGCGCTGCAGGCCGACTTCACCCTGGTGGAAGGCGCCGGCGGTTGGCGCGTGCCCCTGGCCGGGCGCGAGTCGCTCTCCGACCTCGCCCGCGAACTGGGCCTGCCGGTGATCCTGGTGGTCGGGGTGCGCCTGGGCTGCATCAACCACGCCCTGCTCAGCGCCGAGGCTATCCTCGCCGATGGCCTGCCGCTGGCCGGCTGGGTAGCCAATCTGGTCGCGCCGGCCACCCTGCGCCTGGACGACAACCTCGCCACCCTGCACGAGCGCCTGCCGGCGCCCTGCCTGGGCACGGTGCCGCACCTGGCTGCGGCCACGCCGTCGGCGGTCGCCGCGCACCTGCGCCTGCCCCGCTGATATCAGTCTTTCGGGCGATGGCCGCAGGGCCAGGCCGGCGGCAGACTGCCCTGTCTTTCGCCGCCGGACCAGCCCTAGTGTCTACCTCAACGTTTCTGACCTGCCTGGGCCTGCTCGGCCTGACCAGCACCGCCTGGGCGCTGGACAACCAGACACTAGTGGATCAGCGCGGCGAGCGCCTCGGCGCCTTCCTCACCCAGGAACCCGATACCCGCCAGGGCAGCCTGGAAGTCGTCCAGACCGGTCGCGCCAGCAAGGCCTATCTCACCCAGCGCGACTCCCAGGGCGACCGCACCCGCGTCGAGCAGGGCGGTGTCGGCAACTTCACCAATGTCAGCCAGGCCGCCGGCGGCGCGCGCGAGATCGTCATCGACCAGCGCGAGGCCAGCCAGAGCCATGCCTATGTCTACCAGGGCCACGGCCAGCGCGATGGGGTGGACATCCTGCAGAGCGGTCTGCAGAACGAAGCCCTGGTGCGCCAGGGTGGCGACGACCAGCGGATGCTCATCGAGCAGCAGGGCGCACGCAATCAACTGAGCCTGTTCCAGGACGGCCGCGACAGCGGTAGCCGCTCGCGACTCAAGCAGGTGGGCGATGATCATGTGCAGGATGTGCTGAGCCTGGGCGCGCGCAACGAGGTCGACCTGCTGCAGGGCGGCGACGCCAACCGGGCCGTGGTCGAGCAACGCGGTGACGACAACCAGGCTGGGGCCCGCCAGGGCGCGCGGCAGCAAGATGTCCAACTGATCCAGATCGGCAATCGCAACAGCGCGGCGGTGCAGCAGAACGGTCCCGAGGGCGGCGCCCAGAGCGTCAGCGCGCGGCAGCTGGGCGACGACAACGCCGTCCAGGCGATCATGAACGGCAACGGCAACCGCCTCGACCTGCACCAGCAGGGCGATCGCAACAGGGTTGGCGTCCTGATCGGCGGCGACGATTCCCGCCTGAACCTGGTCTCCCAGGGCAACGACAACGAGGTCAGTGCGGTTTGGCTCGGCGACCACATCGAACTCGGCGTCGAGCAGTTGGGCGATGGTCACTCCTTCTCTGCCGGTCTGGGCAGCGACGCCCAGGTCAGCGCCAGTCAGCAGGGCACTGGCCAGTACGCCTCGATCAGTCAGATCGGCGCGGGTAGCCACGTCGACCTGCGCCAGAGCGGCCAGGGCAACCGGGCGACGATCCAGCAATAGCCGGACACAGGCGGTGACACGGGCTGCTGGTTCTTTGGCGTCAAAACTGCTTCAATAGCCCTTTGACATCACCGTCGAGGACGCTGTCCATGAACGTGACTTCAAGCAATTCCCTCTATACCGGCGTGCAGGCCTACCAGAACGGCAGCCGCACGGTCGAAAAGGCTGGTGCCGCCCTCGCCTCCCAGACGGCGCGCAACGAGCAGCAAGCCCTGGGCGCGACTACCAACAGCCAGGCCGATCTGGCCAGCGAACTGGTCAATCTGGATGTCGGCAAGTACCAGGCGCTGGCCGGTACCAAGGTCATGCAGGCCTCCCAGGAAACCTTGGGCCGGCTGCTCGATACTCGGGCCTGATCAGCAATTATGTGAGTGGAAGGGGCGCCCTGCGAGGCGCCCCTTCTGCGTTCTAGCCCAGGCGGAAACGGGTGGTGTTGGCCGTCAGGGTGCGACTGCCCGACTCCAGACCCACCGCCGTGCTCTGCACCGTGCGCGCGTTGCCGAGCAGATCGGCCGCGGCCCCATCGACCTGCTGGATGTTGCCGCTGACCTGATCGGCGGTGACCGCCTGCTGCTCGGCGGCGGTGGCGATCTGCGCCAGGGTGTCGGAGACGCCCTGCACCGATTCGGCGATCGCTTCCAGCCGCTGCCCCAGCCCGGTGATGGACTGGGCGTCGCTGGCGGCCTGACCACAGGCCTCCTGCATCAGCGCCACGGCCTGGGCCACGGTGCTGCTCAGGCTGCCAACGGTGCCGGCGATCTGCGCCGTGGAGGCCTGGGTGCGTTGCGACAGCGAGCGCACTTCGTCGGCGACCACCGCGAAGCCCCGTCCCTGGTCACCCGCCCGGGCCGCCTCGATGGCGGCGTTGAGCGCCAGCAGGTTGGTCTGCTCGGCAATGCCGCGGATGACATCCACCACCTGCTGGATCTGTCCGGCCTGGGCGTCGACCTGGGCCATGGCCGCAGCCGTCTCGTCCAGGCGCTGGTTGAGCCGCTGGATGCTGGCCGTGGTCTGGCGACTGTCGCTCTGGCTGGCCTCGGCGATGCCGCGCATCTGCTCGGCGCGCCCGGCGGCCTCTTCGCAACTCCGCGCCACGCCCTGGGCGGTGGCGGCCAGTTCGGTGGCGGCGGTGGCGATCTGGGTGATCTGCTGGCGCTGGGCCTCCACGGCGTCCAACGCCGCCTCGGCCTGCTGACCCAGCTCGCCGGAAGCCGTGCCCACCTGGCGACTCTCCTGTTCGACCGCCTGCAGGCTGCCCCGCAACTGCACCACGGCCAGGTCAAGGGCGCGCCCGATCTCGGCCAGTTCGTCCTGGCCACTCACCTGCGCCGAGCGGGTCAGATCGCCGTCGCGCAGGCCTTCGGCCAGGGTGGTGATGCGCCGGGCGCTGCCACGAATGGCGGCCTGCATGCACAGCAGCAGATAGCAGGTCACCACCAGCAGCAGACCGAAGCCGGCGGCAATGGCGCCAAAGCTGCGCACGGCATCGGCGCCATAGTATTGCAGCCGTTGATCCAGGTTCTTCAGGGTCTGCTGGCGGAAGGTCTGCAGCCCCTGCAGGACGCCGTCCAGGGTGGCTTCGAACTGCTCCGGCCTGAGCGTGATCTCGCCGCCGAATATCCCCTGATCGAGGGTCTTGAGACTGGCGTCCAGCTGGCTGCTGACCTTCTGGTAGTCGTCCTTCCAGCCAGCCATGTCGGCGGGCAGCTTGTTGCCGAGCAGGACGGCGACCTTGGCCAGGCTTTCGCTGGAGTCGCCGACACGGGCGCGCAGGTCGCGCAGCTGCAGGCGGCTCTGCAGGCTGAACTGGCCGGAGACCACGCTGGCCTGGCCGACGCTGGCCAGGCGGCCCAGGCGTTCGTACAACTCGACCGACTGGGTGGTGCCGATCTGCATCAGCAGATAGGTTTCCATCCAGGGATCGAGGATGAGGCCGCTGTCCAGGGCGATTTCCTCGCGCAGCGCCTGGACGGCACCGAGGGCGGCGGTGAATCTGTCGTAGCCGTCCGGCCACCAGCCCAGGCCGCGCAGATCCGCGACCTCGAGCCCGGCGAGCGCCTGCTGCAGGGTCTTGAAGCGCGCCTGTACATCCGCGCCGGCCCCTTCGATCCCCAGTTGCTGTTCAAGCAGGGCGAGCCGCTCGCGCCGGCTGTCGTTGCGACTTTCCAGGGCGGCGATGGCGGCCTGCACGGCCGGCGTCTCCTGGCGACTGGTGTCGATCGCCTTCCAGCGCGCGGTCAGGTTGCGCCGGAGGGTGAGTTCTTCCTCCACGGCGTCGAGCCGTTGCAGCAGCCGCACGCCACTGCGCTCGCCACTGACGGTGGCCAGCTTGGCCTGGAAATCGGCGCCCAGCAGCCAGAGACTGACCGCCAGGGGCAGGATGAACAGCACCAGCAGCAGGGCGAACTTGCGGGCGAAGCCGAACTGGCTCAGCACGCGAATCCCCGGTGACAACAAAACACCCATGTTCGACCACTCCTGTGCCAGCCACCGACAAGCGTCGGCTATCCGTTGCGGATACCTATAGGACGATTTGTCGGCAAACTAACGACTTTCTTGAAAGATAGGGCACAATCGCCGCCCTCCCGTATTCCCAGACCCGGTCCTGTACTCAGGCCCGGGCGTTGCCGTTAAAGGACCGTCCGCGTGGAACGCCTCAAAGCCAAGATTCGCAGCGAAGGCCAAGTACTCTCCGAGCAGGTGCTCAAGGTCGATGCCTTCCTCAACCACCAGATCGATCCCCAACTGATGCAGGCCATCGGCCGGGAATTCGCCCAGCGCTTCGCCGCGGCCGGTATCACCAAGATCGTGACCATCGAAGCCTCGGGGATCGCCCCGGCGGTACTGACCGGCCTGGAGCTGGGCGTGCCGGTGATCTTCGCCCGCAAGCACCAGTCGCTGACCCTGACCGACAATCTACTGGTCGCCAGTGTCTATTCCTTTACCAAGCAGACCGAGAGCACCATAGCCGTCTCGACCATGCATCTGTCGTCCGACGACCGGGTGCTGATCATCGACGACTTCCTTGCCAACGGTAAGGCGGCCAAGGCGCTGATCTCCATCATCGGTCAGGCCGGGGCCCAGGTCGCCGGACTCGGCATCGTCATCGAGAAGTCCTTCCAGGTCGGTCGCGCCGAACTGGATGCCCAGGGCTATCGCGTCGAATCCCTGGCCCGTGTCGCCTCCCTGGCCAATGGTCAGGTCACCTTCGCCGAGTAAGCCATGGCTCAGATACTGCGCATTCTCGGTGCCGATCTCGATCGCACCGAAACCTGGATCCGTTACGACAAGGCCATGTGCCTGGACTGCGTGTCCAGCTGCTGCACCCTGCCGGTGGAAGCCCGCCTGTCCGATCTGATCCGCATGGGCGTGGTGGACGAATTCGAGAAGGGCGAGCCGCTCAAGGACATCGCCAAGCGGCTCAAGAAGGACGGCGTGGTCGAACGCCTCAATGCCAAGACCGGGTTGTTCACCCTGGTGCGGCTGTCCAACAACGACTGCATCTATCTGCATCCCAAGACGCGGCTGTGCACCATCTACGACCAGCGCCCGGAAACCTGCCGCAATCACCCAAGGGTCGGCCCGCGCCCGAACTATTGCGCCTACAAGCCGCAGAAGCTGCGTTAGACGGCGGTCCGCCGAGGCATACCCGCCTTGTTGGGCTTCGACGAAAAAGCCGGCTCAACCCAACCTACGGTGCCTCAGGGCTGGACGCGTAGGTTGGGCTGAGCGCAGCGAAGCCCAACAGGAAGTCTCACCGCCTGCCTGCCTTGTTGGGCTTCGACGAAGCAGCCGTCTCAACCCAACCTACGGTGCCTCGAGGCTAGCCGCGTAGGTTGGGCTGAGCGCAGCGAAGCCCAACGGGACGTATCACCGCATGCCTGCATCGTTGGGCTTCGACGAAACAGCCGTCTCAACCCAACCTACAGGTGCCTCAAGGCTGGACGCGTAGGTTGGGTTGAGCGCAGCGAAGCCCAACAGGGTTGGCCAGGGCGACGCTAGAACTCGCCACTCTCCATCGCCCTTTTCATGTCCGCCCGCTCTTCCAGGCATTCCGGACCGGCCATGTCGAAGATCCGGCAGACCCAGGGCCGCACCTCGTAGATGCTGCAATTCATCTGCTCGCGATCCAGGGCGGCGCACCAGCCGTCGTCGAGGCGTTTCATGCGGGTGCCGGTCCAGTCTTCCTCGATGTAGCGGGCGGGCACGCCGGCATCGTCGAACAGCAGGACTTCCTGGCGGCAGCACCAGGCCTGACAGCTCTCGCAGGTCACGGCAGGGGTGGAAAGATCGTGCAGGGGGATGTCGCTCATGTGCGCAGTGTACCGCCCTCGACCGCCCAGCGGTTTCCGGCCGATAGCTGGAGCAGTTACCATGCGCGTCCCTGACGGTTGTAACCAGTTGTGACCATGCCCAAGCCCTCTTCTCGCGCAGGAGCCGCCATGACGGCCGCACCCCGCTATCGCTTCTATGTCGTGGTCGTCGTGCTGGTCCTGCTGACCTGCGTGGTCGCTGGCCGCATCACCTACCTCAAGCTGATCGATGCCGCCTTCCTGGGTGACCAGGGCGATCGCCGTTCGGTGCGCCACATTCCCATTCCGGTCACCCGCGGCATGATCACCGACCGCAACGGCGCGCCCCTGGCGGTTTCCACCGAGGTGGTGACCATCTGGTGCAATCCATCGGAGATGCAGGACAGCGCCGACCAGCTGGGGCGCCTGGCCCAGGCCATCCACAAGCCCGAAGCCGAACTCCGCAACCTGATCCTCGGCCATCCGGAAAAGCACTTCCTCTACCTGGCCCGGGCGCTGTCGCCCATCGATGGCGAGAACATCATGGCCCTCGGCGTACCCGGGGTGCGCCAGATCAAGGAATACAAGCGCTACTATCCCAGTTCCGACCTGGTGGCCCAGGTGATCGGCATGGTCAACATCGACGGCCATGGCCAGGAGGGCCTGGAACTGGGCTTCGAAGACTGGCTGGCCGGCCGTGGCGGGGTGCGCGAGGTGCTGATCAATCCGCGTGGCTCGGTGGTCAAGAACATCCGCGTGGTGCGCCAGCCGCAACCGAGCAAGGACGTGGCGCTGTCCATCGACCTGCGCCTGCAGTTCATCGCCTATCGCGCGCTGCAGACCGCGGTGGAAAAGTTCGGCGCCCAGTCCGGGTCCGCCGTGCTGGTCAACCCCAAGACCGGCCAGATCCTGGCGATGACCAATTTCCCCTCCTACAACCCCAACAACCGCGCCACGCTGCAGATCCCCAACATGCGCAACCGCACCCTGACCGACGCCTTCGAGCCCGGCTCGGTGATCAAGCCGTTCAGCATGTCGGTGGCCCTGGCCTCGGGCAAGTTCAACGAGAACAGCACTGTGGACGTAGCGCCGGGCTGGATGACCATCGACGGTCACACCATCCACGACGTGGCCCGGCGCGGTGTCCTGACCATGACCGGGGTGCTGCTCAATTCCTCCAACATCGGCATGAGCAAGGTGGCGCTGCAGATCGGGCCGCTGCCCATCTACGAGCAGCTCAGCCGCGTCGGCTTCGGTAATCCGATGGCCCTGGGCTTTCCCGGCGAGAACGCCGGCTACCTGCCCGGCCACACCAAGTGGTCGCAGATCGCCACGGCCAGTATGTCCTTTGGCTACAGCCTGGCGGTCAACGTCGCCGAGCTGGCCCAGGCCTATTCGGTGATCGCCAACGACGGCCTGCTCACCCCCCTGACCCTGCTCAAGGACCAGAAGCAGCAGAGCGTCCAGGCCATGGACCCGGCCATCGCCCGGCGCCTGCGCGCCATGCTCAACCACGTGGTGGAAGACGAAGGCGGCGTGATCCGCGCCCGGGTGCCCGGCTATCACGTGGCCGGCAAGTCGGGTACCGCGCGCAAGGCCGGCGCCGGCAGCTACACCGAGCACGCCTATCGCTCGCTGTTCGTCGGCATGGCACCGGCGGCCGATCCCAAGCTAGTGCTGGCGGTGATGCTGGATACCCCGACCAAGGAAGGCTACTTCGGCGGTCTGGTCTCGGCGCCGACCTTCAGCGAGATCATGTCCGGCGCCCTGCGTGCCCTGGCGGTACCGCCGGACAACCTGCCCGACACCAATACCGCACAGCAGGCGAAAGCCGAGTCTCACTCCCACGGCTGAGCGGATAACGGAAACGAAAAAGGGCGACCCTAGGGTCGCCCTTTGCGTACCGCGCTACCTGGCCAGAGCTTATTCAAAGGCTCGCGAGCTAGAGCCAAACAAAGCCTGGGCGGCCCCGCGAAAAGACCTGAGGAAGCGGATCGGACTCGCGTGCGAGTTTACGAGTGGTAAATGAGCATTCCGACCGGGCTGGCGGCCCAGGGTCTTTTCAACGCAGTTTGGCCGACGCGCAGCAGACTTTGGACAAGCTCTCAGCGGTGCAGCACGTATTGACCGGTAAAGCGCACCCCATCCTCGCCACTCTCGGTGACGATGCGCGACTGCAGGGTGATGCGCGCGCGGCCACGGCGGCGGAAGGTGGTCTCGAAGCGCTCCCAGGCCCGTGCCTCGGGCGGCTCGCCATAGGCCAGGGCATCGGCGGTGATGGGCCGCGGATAGCTGATCTGGCCTTCCTGGATGAGGATGTGGCCTTCCTCGATGCCGGCTTCGCGCAGGCGCAGGTACAGCCAGCCCCAACCGGCCAGCACGGCCACGCAGTAGAGGCTGCCGCCGAACATGGTGCTGGCGTGGTTGATGTTGGCATCCAGCGGGGCATGCAGCTGCAGGCGCTGCTCGCTCCAGTCGCGGACTTCCAGGCCCAGGGCCTTGGTGATGGGAATATCGTGGTGCAACAGGGATTCGAGGTGACGGCAGTCGCGGCTCATGCCGGGGTCCTTACAGACAGAATTTCACTATCAGGAGCAGACGCAAGCCATGACCCATGGGTCACGTCTTGGCCCCATTGTGCACCAAGGAAGGCCGCTCCGGGGAAATCGCCGCCGGCAGGCGGAAGCGGATACGGGCGCCGCCCAGACTGGATTCATCGATGGTCAGGCTGCTGCGGTAGCCTTCCAGGATGTCCTGCACCACGGCCAGGCCGATGCCCTGCCCAGGATGGCGGCTGTCCATGCGCATGCCGCGACGCAGCACGCTTTCGCGGCGCTCGGCGGGAATGCCGGGGCCGTCGTCTTCGATGTCGAGGATCCAGTGCTCGGTATGACGACGGGCGCTGACCCGCACCTGGGTCAGGCACAGGCGATAGGCGTTTTCCAGGAGATTGCCGAACACCTCCAGCATGGCGGCTTCTTCGGCCTGCACCCGCAGATTCGGCGGCAAATCCATTTCCGCCTGCACGCGTTTCTCGGCATAGACCTTGTCCAGGGTGCTGAACAGCGACTCCACCAGCGGCGCCAGCTCCAGCGGCCGGCTGAGTACCGCGCCGCCCTGGCGGGTGGCCCGCTGCAGCTGGTACATCACCTGCTGGTTCATGCGCTCGATCTGGGTCTGCAGGGTGCCGACCTCCTGGTCGAGCTGCGGCCGACGGCGCAATTCCTCGGTCACTCCCTGCAAGACCGCCAACGGCGTCTTCAGGCTATGGGCCAGATCGCCCAAGGTGTCGCGGTAGCGCTCGCGCTGCAGGCGTTCGTGATCGAGCAGGCGGTTCAGCGAACGGATCAGGCGACTGATCTCGCTGGGTACGTTGTTTTCGTCGAGCAACTCGCGCTGGTCGGTTTCCACCGCGTCCAGCTGCTGGCTGAGGCGGCGCAGCGGTCGCAGGCTCCATTGCATGACCAGAGCGAGCAGGACCAGCAGCGCACCCAGCACCCCGACCAGCCAGAGGATCACCTGGTGGACGAAGGTCGCGCGCAACCGCTCGTACTCCTCGGCCGGCTGCATGGTGACCACGCTGAAGCCGGCGACCGGCGGATTGCCCAGCAGTACCTCGCGATCGAAGACGAAGAAACCCTGGCCCTGGTCGTCGGTAGCCTTGACCAGCTTGACCCCGCCGCCGTCGAAGGTCGGCCGGTAGTTGGGCCGCTCCTTGATCGCCGAGCGCGAGCGCCAGAGCAGGCGACCGTTCTGGTCGTAGACATAGCCGAGGATGGGCGAACCGGGTCGGTCGAAGACCTCTTCGGCGATCATCTCCGGCATCGCCAGGCGCCCGTCGATGGCCCGCGCCGCCCCAATCAGGGTGTTGGCGTTGGCCTCCAGGCGCGCGGCGACGAAGTTTTCCACGGTACGGTCGAAGGCATTGCGGATCGCCGGCACGATCAACGCCAGGCAGACGATGACCAGCAGCGCCGCGCTGAGCAGCAACCGTACCCGGAACGAACGGATCACTGGCAGCGCTCGGTGAACAGGTAGCCGCGGCCCCGGACCGTTTCGATGGGTTGCATCTGGCAGTTGGCTTCCAGCTTGCGCCTCAGGCGCCCCACCAGCACCTCGATGACGTTACTGTCGTGCTCGCCGTCATCGTCGTAGAGCTGCTCCATGAGCCGCTCCTTGGTGATCACCTGCTGATGGTTGCGCATCAGGTATTCCAGCAGCCGGTACTCGTAGGCGGTCAGCTGCAGCGGCTGGTCTTCGTTGAAGGCCTGTTGGCGCCCCAGGTCCAGCTTGAGCGAGCCGGCGCGGATGCTCGGCTGGACGAAGCCCGCCGAGCGACGCAACAGCACATTGAGGCGGGCTTCCAGTTCTTCGAACTGGAAGGGCTTGACCACATAGTCGTCCGCCCCGGCACCCAGGCCTTCGACCTTGTCCTGCCAGCTGCCACGGGCGGTGAGGATGAGGATCGGCAGGGTGGCGCCCTGGTTGCGCAGCTGGCGGATCAGATCGAGACCGCTCATGCCGGGCAGGCCCAGGTCGATGATGGCGAGATCGTGATGGAATTCGCGGGCGCTGTAGAGCGCTTCTTCCGCATCGGCCACGGCATTGACGACATGACCGGCTTCACCCAGACGCACCTTGAGGTGGTGGCGCAGCAGGTTTTCGTCTTCGACGACGAGGATCTTCATGCAGACTCCTGAACAGCTAACGAGACTTTCTGTGGCTGCGACTGCATCTGTCGCGTACGTCGCGCAGCAGCGCCCTGGGCCCGATTATGGCGCCTGGAGCCGGCTGACGGCGAGAGCAGGGAGCGGATGGATGGGGACACTTACTTTATTCCAGGCAAAAAAAACCTCTCCGGTTGGAGAGGTAAGGAGCACTTCATGGGGATCGGAAACTGCCGTTGGGGGACGGCTCCGTCGTGAGACGGCTACAGGGGACCAGAGCTGACTTGGTGACCCTGCAGTGGAGTTACAAGGATGAACATCGCCAGGTCGGGTCGAAGTGTCCGGACGATCTGCCTTAGCGGGAGCTGCGCTAGGGTGAACATATCCGGGCGACCTCGGCGTTGCTGATCTGACAGTTGCAGATTAGGCCAAGGGCCCTGAACGCTGCCTGAACTCGTCCTGAACGCCAGCTGAACGATCACCAGGGCAGTTCAAGGGCGACGAACGGTAGCCCTTGCCGAATCGTTATCCCGTGTGGCTCAGGGGAGCTTGCCGAGGCAGCCGTCGAGGGTGTCGGCCACCTGTTGCAGCAGGGTCGCATAGCCCTGGCTATCGACCGGAATGCGGGCCCCCAGAGGATCGAGCTCCACCAGGGTCACCGGCAGGCCGCTGCTCAGGGTGGTGGCGATCTTCGGCTGCAACGGCGGTTCGGTGAAGACACAGGTCGGACCGGCTGCCTTGAGCTCTTCACGCATGGCGGCCACATGGCGCGCGCCGGGCTGGACGTCGGCGCCCAGGGCGAAGACACCACGATGCCCCAGGCCATAGGCTTCCTCGAAATAGTCGAAGGCCTCGTGGAAAACGAAATAGGGCTTGCCGGCCAGCGGCGCCAGCTGGGCGCGCAGGGCCTGGTCCTTGGCGGCCAGTCCACGCTCGAAGGCCTTGAGGTTGGCCGCGTAGCGACTGGCATTGGCCGGATCGGCCTGGCTCAGGTCGGCCGCGAGGCGCGTGGCGATCACCCGGGCATTGGCCGGGGTAAGCCAGAGGTGGGCATCCAGGCTACCGGGGCGGTGGTCATGGTCGTGGGCGTACTCGGGCGCCGCACCGTGCTCGTGCTCGTGCTCGTGCTCGTGCTCGTGCTCGTGCTCGTGCTCGTGCTCGTGCTCGTGCTCGTCATGATCGTCGCCCGGCTCATGGGCGTGCTCGGCGCCGAAGCGACGCAGGTGCAGGCCCGGCAAGTCCTGGATGGCCACGCTGGGGCCCTGGCGTTCCTTGAGCACCGTCGGCAGGAAGGTCTCCAGATCCGGGCCGATCCAGTAGACCAGCCCGGCCTCGCGTACCTGGCGCAGGTCCGAGGGCCGCAGGGCGTAATGGTGCGGCGAGGCGCCCGGCGGCAGCAGCACGGCGGGCTGGCCGGCGCCATCCTGGATGGCCGCGGCGATCAGTTGCAGGGGTTTGATACTGGTCAACACCTTCACCTCGGCCTGGGCGGGCAGCAGGGTGCAGGCGAGCAGCAGGGAAGCGACGAGGGGTAGGAGGCGTGGCACGTGAAAATCCCGATTCTTAGGAGAGGTGCAATATAATAACGTCCTGGCTCTCAAGGTACCGTTTCATGTCCAACGCCCCCCTGGCCTTTCGGCCCCACGATCATTCGCGCTGCGTCGCCCACGCCCTGGCCGAGGCCGACGAACTCTGCAGCCGCGCTGGCGTGCGCCTCACCGAGCTGCGCAAGCGGGTGCTGGAGCTGGTCTGGCAAAGCCACAAGCCGCTCGGCGCCTACGACATCCTGGCCGTGCTCAGCGAGCAGGACGGTCGCCGCGCCGCGCCGCCCACCGTCTACCGGGCACTGGATTTCCTGGTCGAGAACGGCCTGGTGCACCGCATCGCCTCGCTCAACGCCTTCGTCGGCTGCAATCATCCCGGCGAGGCCCACCAGGGGCAGTTCCTGATCTGCCGCAGCTGCCAGGTGAGCATCGAACTGGAACAGCCCGCCGTGCACCAGGCCATCCTCGACGGCGCCAGCGCCGTGGGCTTCCAGGTGGAAGGCCAGACCGTGGAAGTGGTCGGTCAGTGCGCCGCCTGCCGGAAGCAGGCATGAGCGAGGCGCTGATCCGGCTGCAGGATGTCGGTGTGACCTTTGCCGGGCAGCCGGTGCTCGATCAGGTCAGCCTGACCCTGGATCCCGGCCGCATCGTCACCCTCATCGGCCCCAATGGCGCCGGCAAGACCACCCTGGTGCGCAGCGTGCTCGGGCTGCTCACGCCCGATCGCGGCAGCGTCTGGCGCCGCCCGCGGCTGCGCATCGGCTACATGCCGCAGAAACTGCAGGTGGACGCCACCCTGCCGCTGTCGGTGCTGCGATTCCTGCGCCTGGTGCCGGGGGTGACCCGCGCCAGCGCCCTGGCCGCCCTGGGCGAAGTGGGCGCCGAGGGCGTCATCGACAGCCCCTTGCAGAGCATTTCCGGCGGCGAGTTGCAGCGGGTATTGCTGGCCCGCGCCCTGCTCCGCCAACCCGAGTTGCTGGTGCTCGACGAGCCCGTGCAGGGCGTCGACATCAATGGCCAGAGCGAGCTGTACCGGCTGATCGGCCAGTTGCGCGAGCGCCATGGTTGCGGCGTGCTGATGGTCTCCCATGACCTGCACCTGGTGATGGGCGCCACCGATCAGGTGATCTGCCTGAATCGCCACATCTGCTGCTCCGGCCATCCCGAGCAGGTCAGCGGCGATCCGGCATACCAGGCACTGTTCGGCCAGAGCGCGCGCAACCTAGCCGTCTATCACCACCACCACGATCACGCCCACGACCTGCATGGCAGCGTGGTCAAGACGCCGCACGTCCATGGAGCCCACTGCAAGCATGGCTGATTTCCTGCTGTATGCCCTGCTCGCCGGTCTCGCCCTCGCCCTCGTCGCCGGCCCCCTCGGCTCCTTCGTGGTCTGGCGGCGCATGGCCTACTTCGGCGACACCCTGTCCCATGCCGCCCTGCTCGGGGTCGCCGTGGGCTTCCTGCTGGATGTCAGCCCGACCCTGACCGTCACTGTCGGCTGTTTGGCGCTGGCGGTGGTGCTGGTGGTGTTGCAGCGCCGTCGCGGCCTGGCCGCCGACACCCTGCTCGGCATCCTCGCCCACAGCACCCTGTCCCTGGGCCTGGTGGCGCTGTCGTTCATGCACGAGGTGCGGATCGACCTGATGAGCTATCTGTTCGGCGATCTGCTGGCGGTGGGCCCCAGCGATCTGCGCTGGATCCTCGGCGGCAGCGCTGTGGTGCTGGTGGCCCTGGCCTGTCTGTGGCGCCCGCTGCTGGCCATCACCGTGCACGAGGAACTGGCCCAGGTCGAAGGCCTGCCGGTGACCTGGATCCGCCTGGCGCTGATGCTGCTGGTGGCCATCGTCATCGCCGTGGCCATGAAGATCGTCGGGGTTCTGCTGATCACCTCGCTGCTGATCATCCCCGCCGCCACGGCCCAGCGCCATGCCCGCAGTCCCGAGCAGATGGCCTGTGGCGCCAGCCTGCTGGGCATGGCCGCCGTGTGCCTGGGGTTGACCCTATCCTGGTACCAGGACACCCCGGCCGGACCCTCGGTGGTGGTGGCCGCCGCCGGGATGTTTCTGCTGGGCTACCTGCTGCCCCGCCGCACCTAGTCGTCCTAGGGCGCCTGCCAGACCGCTTGGCTTACCTCCACCGCCCGGGGAATCAGCCCCTGGGCCTTGAAGATGTCGGCGGTCTGTTGCTGGGTGGCGATGATCTCCGGCGTCAGCGCCGTCACCCCGTAGCGGGTACGTGCCTGCCAGGTGGCGATCACCGCTTCCGGCAGCCCGATCTGCTCGGCCAGGATGCGCGTCACCTCCGGCTTATGGGCATTGGCCCAGGCACCAGCCTTGGCCAGTTCCGCCAGCAACAGGCGGATCGCCTCGGGATGGGCATCGGCGAAGCGCCGCGAACCCTCATAGAAGCTGTTGGCGTGCAGCAGACCCTTATAGTCGGCCAGCACTCGCACCGGCTGGCCTTGCTGGATGGCCGCCAGATAGGGATCCCAGACCACCCAGGCGTCCACCGAACCGTTGACGAAGGCGGCGCGGGCATCGGCCGGCGGCAGATAGACCGGCTGGATGTCCTTGAAGCTCAGCCCGGCCTTTTCCAGGGCCGCGACCAGCAAAAAGTTGGCGCTCGACCCCTTCTGCACGGCCACCTTCTTGCCCTTGAGTTCGGCGACGTCGCGGATCGGCGAACCGTCCGGCACCAGGATGGCCTCCACCGCCTCGCTGGCCGGTTCGGCGCCCAGGTAGACCAGATCGATCCCCGCCGCCTGGGCGAAGATCGGTGGCGGGGAGCCGGTATAACCGACGTCGATGCTGCCGGCATTGAGGGCTTCCAGCAATTGCGGCCCAGCCTGGAACTCGCGCCAGCTCACCTGATAGCCCTGGGCCCCTAGGGCCTGCTCAAGGGTGCCCTGGGCCTTGAGCACGGCCAGCAGACCGCCGCCCTTCTGATAACCGATGCGCAACGGCTGGTCGGCGGCCTGTACCGGAGCGAGCACACCAAGCGCGGCTAGCAGAACAGCGCCCTGCGCCAGCCAGCGTCGGAGAGAGGAACGAACCATGGTGACCTTCCTTATATTCCATTTGGAAAGGTCAGCCTGGCCTATCTAGACCTGAATGTTTAATACATTTCTCTGCTAAGGCTATGCCCAGGCCAGGCATCAATGGCCGGCCAAGGTCCGATTGACGCTGGCCCCAGGATCGCGCCACCCTGCGCCAGCGGCGGCCATCGGGGCCGCCGAGCCTATCGGAGCCCGCCATGCCTTTTCTGATCGAGACCTTCGACAAGCCGGACAGCCTGGCCCTGCGCCAGCAGCATCGCCCGGCTCACCTGGATTTCCTGCGCGAGAACGCCGCTGCCCTGCTGGCCTGCGGTGCCAAGCTCAGCGATGACGGCGAGACCGCCAGCGGCAGCGTCTATATCGTCGATGTGGAAACCCGCGCCGAGGCCGAAGCCTTCATCGCCCGCGATCCCTTCACCACTGCCGGGCTGCCTGGCGAAGTGCGTATCACCCGCTGGCGCAAGGCGATTCTGGACGGCAAGGCCTTCGTCTGAGCCAAGCCACAGCGGCCTGCCCTGGCCGCCTCTGGCCTAGCGCAAGCTGGCTTAAGAACACCTTAAGCCTGGCACAATGCCATCTGAATCAACGTTGTTCGCCGCCGTTGCAAGTTCACACTTCTAGTAATCGCTTCACAGAAAAGTGATGCAGCGCAAGAAAAGCCGGAGTTTTCCCGCCGCTACCGCAAGGAAGCTAACGAACTAGCCTAAGCTCACCGGGCTCAGATGATCTGATGCGCCGACATCCGTTCCCCACGCCCGTGGAGACGCTGTCTCGCTTAGCTAGTACAGAGGACTCAGCATGACCAAGACCACGCCTGAAAAGGATCTGCGCATCGAGACGATCCGCGGACTGGCGCTGTTTCTGATGGTAGCGGGCCACGTGATCGGCAGTTCGTCCACCCTCGGCATGAAGGTGCCGGACGACTCCGTGCTGCGCTATCTCTACGATTCTCTCGTCTACGTACGGATGCCGCTGTTCACCGCCATCTCCGGTTACGTCTATGCGCTGCGCCCGGTGAATACCGGCAGCGACCTGTCACGCTTTTACCAGGGTAAGTTCAAACGCATCGGCATTCCTCTGCTGGTGGTGTCGACGCTGTTCTTCGCCTTGCAGATGGCGGTGCCCAACACCAACTACAAGCCGCAGCTGACTGACATCTTCAGCATCTACTTCTTCAGCTACGCGCACTTCTGGTTCCTGCAGTCGATCTTCTGCATCTTCGTGGTGATCGCCCTGTTGGAAAAGGCCGGACTGCTGCTGACCCTGCGCAACTTCGGCCTGGTATTCGCCGTAGCCCTGGCGGCGTCCTTCGCCTGGGAGAGCTTCCCGGACCTGTTCAGCCTCTACAAGGCGGTGCAGCTGTTCCCCTTCTTCCTGCTGGGCCTGGGTCTCTACCGCTTCGGCGCGCAGCTCATCACCCAACGCAATGTCGTGACCATGGCCGTGGCCCTGGTGATCCTGGTGGCCATGGACCAGGCCTATCTGTTCGAGTTGGTCGATCTCGACGAGACCGACATGGCCATCATCGGTACCGCCTTGGGTCTTGCCGCCATCAGCCTGCTGATCGCCCGCCGCTTCTACTTCAAGCCGCTGGCCTGGTTAGGGTACTTCTCCTTCGAGATCTACCTGTTCCACGTTTTCGGCACCGCCGGGGCTCGCATCGTGCTGAACAAGCTGCAGGTGCACGACACCTGGGTGGTGTTCACCGTCAGCATGGTCATGGGTCTGTTCCTGCCGGTGGCGCTCAAGCTGGTGCTGGAACGGATCAGTCCGCTGCACTTCCTCAGCGTGGCCTTCTTTGGCGCCAAGACGCGAGTCAATCGCGCCACGCCGCCGCTGCAAAAGAAAGCCACGGCCTAGGCGACCTGCAAGGGCGACCGGCCATGAAAAAACCCACGCCTTGGCGTGGGTTTTTTATTGCCTGGCCCGTCACTCGACGCTGAGGACGACGCGACCGCGGGTAGGGCACTGCTCCATGCAGCGATGGGCTTCGACGAACTGCGCGAAGGGAAAGACCTGCTTGATCTGCGCCTTGAGCAGGCGATCACGGGTCAGTTGGTCGATGTGCTGCAAGGCTTCCCGCACCGCGGCACAATCGGCTTCCAGGCCCATCTCCGGCTGGCCGGTGAAATCCTGCACGCAGTGGATGTAGAGCTTGAATTTCTTCTTGAAGGCCGCGCAGGCCGGCAGCGGGGTCTGGTTGCCCCCATTGAGGCCGTAGAGCAGCAACCGGCCGCGGGGCGCCATGGCCTCGCCGAGCAGCGCCAGTTGCGGACCGCCCAGGGCATCCAGGGCCACGTGCACGCCAACGCCGTCGGTGATGCTGGCGATGCGGCTGACCAGATCCTCTTCCTCGGCGGCGATGACCCTTTCCGCGCCCAGTTCGCGCAGGTAGTCACGGTCGGCGGCGTCGTGGGTGCTGGCGATGACCCGGGCACCCAGGGCCTTGGCCAGCTGGATGGAGGCCGGACCGCAACAGCGACTGGCATCGGTGATCAGCACCCATTCGCCGGGCTGCAGCCGCGCCTGGTGCATCAGCGCGGTATAGACGGTGAGCAGCGGATTGTAGTGCACCGCGGCTTCCACCGGGGTGAGCACGTCCGGGTAGCGCACCAGGGAGGTGGCCGGATAGACCAGGTCGTCGCCATAGGCCGGATAGCGATTGATGTCGTGGCCGAGAAAGCTGGCCACGCGATCGCCCACCGCCAGGTCGGCCACGCCTTCGCCCAGGGCGGTGACCACCCCGGCCAGCTCGCAGCCGAGACCGGCCGGGGGCACGGCCTGCTCAGGAGCCAGATTCTGCCGCCAGAGCACGTCGTACCAGCTCACGCCGATGGCCTCTACCCGCACCAGCACCTCGCCTGGCCCCGCCACGGGCGTGGGCCGGTCGATGCAGGCGAGCACCTCCGGCGGGCCGAATTGGGTGAACTGGATCAGGCGGGACATGGCACTACCTCGCGTTGATGCCGACCCCGGAACCGTTGCCGAGGCGGACTGCTTATGGCTAGGACTCTAACCAGCCTTGCCTTAGGATTCTATGCATCCCCATCGATAATGGACATCGGGGGTATCGATCCACTCCCTATCGGGGCCTGAATGAACCGTACCGATCTGCGCCGCGTCGACCTCAACCTGCTCATCGTGTTCGAGACCCTGATGCTCGAGCGCAGCGTCACTCGTGCCGCGGAAAAGCTGTTTCTCGGCCAGCCGGCCATCAGCGCCGCCCTGGCGCGACTGCGCACCCTGTTCGACGATCCGCTGTTCGTGCGTACCGGGCGCAGCATGGAGCCGACCCCCCGGGCCCAGGAGATCGCCGCCCTGCTGTCGCCGGCCCTTGACCAAATCTCCAGCGCGGTGAGCCGGACCCAGAGTTTCGAGCCGGCCAGCGCCGACCGGGTGTTTCGCGTCGGCCTATCCGACGACGTCGAATTCGCCCTGCTGCCGCCGCTGCTCAGGCGCATCCGCATCGAGGCGCCGGGCACCACCCTGGTGGTGCGGCGAATGAACTACCTGACCGCCGCCGGCATGCTGGCCTCCGGCGAGATCACCGTGGCGGTGGGCTATACCGAGGAATTGCCAGCCAATGCCAAGCGCCGCCCGGTGCGCCGCTTCGGCTTCAAGGTACTGCGCGCCGACAGCAAGCCCGGGCGCCTGACCCTGGACGAATACTGCGCCCGCCCCCATGCCCTGGTGTCCTATGCCGGCGACCTCACCGGTTATATCGACGAATTGCTCGACAAGCTCGGCCGCCAGCGCCGGGTGGTGCTGGCGGTGCCCCAGTTCAACGGCCTGGGCTCGCTGCTGGCGGAAACCGATCTGCTGGTGATGGTGCCGGACTACACCGCACGCCTGCTGGCCAGCACCGGCGGCCTTCGCTACGAAGACCCGCCCGCCGAGCTGAACGACGGCGGCCATGAATTGCCCATGGCCTGGAGCGGTGCCCAGGATCACGACCCCGGCGAGCGCTGGCTGAGGTCGCGCATCCAGATGTTCATTGGCGATCCGGACAGTCTTTGAGACACGGATTCTGCTCTTGATTCGGCAGAAGGGCTCAACCGCGGCCCTTTCCAGCAAAAGCCATCACCGCCAGCGATACCTACAGCAAAACCATCACCGTCATCGATAAATAAGTTCGAGCCCTTCGATTCGTCGCCGACCTTACCCGGCGGCAGAATCGCCTCCCTGACCTCTTTCCACCTCGGGCGGACTCGAACATGGATCTTTTCGCGAAAACCCTCGGCCCCCTGGCCCTGACCTCTACGCTATTCCTTGCCGCCTGCGGTGATTCCCATCCCCAGGCCAGCGCCGCGCCGCCCGCGCCCAAGGTGAGCGCCGCCGAGGTGCTGCGCCAGCCGGTGGTGGAATGGGACGAGGTGACCGGCCGGCTGGAAGCGCCGGAATCCGTGGTGGTCCGTCCCCGCGTCTCTGGGTACGTCGACCGCGTCCTGTTCCACGAGGGTGCCCGGGTCAAGCGCGGCGACTTGCTGTTGCAGATCGATCCGCGGCCCTTCCAGGCCGAGGTCAAGCGCCTCGAAGCCGAGCTGCAACAGGCCCGCGCCAACGCCAGCCGCACCGCCGACGAAGCTGCCCGGGGCGAACGTCTGCGCAGCAGCAACGCCATCTCCGCGGAAATCGTCGAGGCCCGCCGCAGCGCCGCCCAGGAAGCCAAGGCCAGCGTCGCCGCCGCCCAGGCGCAACTGGACGCCGCGCGCCTGAATCTGGGCTTCACCGAGGTGCGCGCCGCCATCGACGGCCGCGTTGGCCGTGCCGAGGTCACCGCCGGCAACCTGGTCAACGCCGGCGACACCCGCCTCACCACCCTGGTCTCCACCGACAAGGTCTATGCCTATTTCGACGCCGACGAGCGTGTCTTCCTCAAGCAGCAGGCCCTGGCCCGCCAGGGTCAGAGCGGTACGGCCAGCCCGGTCTACATGGCGCTGTCCAACGAGGACGACTTCTCCCATGAAGGCCACATGGACTTCATGGACAACCAGCTCGATCCGCGCACCGGCACCATTCATGGTCGCGCCGTGTTCGACAACGCCGACGGTCGCTTCACCCCGGGGCTCTATGCCCGGCTGCGCCTGGTGGGCAGCGGCACCTACGACGGTACCCTGATCCAGGACGCCGCCGTGGGCACCGACCTGGGCAAGAAATTCGTGCTGGTGGTGGATGGCCAGAGCAAGACGGCCTATCGCACCGTCGACCTGGGTCCGCGCCTGGAAGGCCTGCGCATCGTGCGCAAGGGGCTGGAAGCCGGTGATCGCATCGTGGTCAACGGCCTGCAGCGGGTGCGCCCGGGCATGACCGTCGACGCCCAGTCGGTGCCCATGGCCGATGCCACCACCCTGGCCGCCCTTAAGCGCCAGCGTGACGCGGTCCTGGCCAGCCTGCCGGCGCCCACCCAGCCGCTCAAGGTGGGTAGTCGCTAGACCCCAGGCTCCACCCCGACCCGTTTCAGACTTTCACCCGTCCAGGCATCGCGGTATCGCGGTCATGGACCGCTCCTACAGTGGCATCCGTACCTGTAGGAGCGGCCCATGGCCGCGATGGCTGCGCCTCTGCACGCCTTTCGCTCAAGGACTGCTCCGATGAACTTCTCCCAGTTCTTCATCCGCCGGCCGATCTTCGCCGCCGTGCTCTCGCTGATCATCCTGATCGGCGGGGCCATCTCGCTGTTCCAGTTGCCGATCAGCGAATACCCCGAGGTGGTCCCTCCCACCGTGGTGGTGCGCGCCACCTTCCCCGGCGCCAACCCCAAGGTGATCGGCGAGACCGTGGCCGCGCCCCTGGAGCAGGCCATGAACGGCGTGGAGCACATGCTCTACCTGTCGTCCCAGTCCACCGCCGACGGCAAGCTGACCCTGACCATCACCTTCGCCCTGGGGACCAACCTGGACACCGCCCAGGTGCAGGTGCAGAACCGCGTCACCCGCACCCTGCCCAAGCTGCCGGAAGAGGTGCAGCGCCTCGGCGTGACCGCCGACAAGGCCTCGCCGGATCTGGCGATGGTGGTGCACCTGACCTCGCCGGATCAGCGCTACGACATGCTCTATCTGTCCAACTACGCCCTGATCAACGTCAAGGACGAACTGGCGCGACTGGACGGCGTGGGCGATGTCCAGCTGTTCGGCATGGGCGACTATTCCCTGCGCGTCTGGCTCGATCCGGACAAGGTGGCCTCGCGCGGCCTGACCGCCAGCGACGTGGTCACCGCCATCCGCGAGCAGAATCGCCAGGTCGCCGCCGGTGCCCTGGGCGCGCCGCCAGCGCCGGGCAGCACCAGCTTCCAGCTGGCCATCAACACCCAGGGCCGCCTGGTGGATGAAGAAGAATTCGCCAACATCATCGTGCGCGCCGGCAGCGACGGCCAGATCACCCGGCTGCGCGACATCGCCCGCATCGAACTGGGCTCCAACCAGTACGCCCTGAGATCCCTGCTGAACAACCAGCCGGCGGTGGCCATCCCGATCTTCCAGCGCCCCGGCAGCAACGCCATCGACCTGTCCAACCAGGTGCGCGCCAAGATGGCCGAGCTCAAGCAGGGCTTCCCCCAGGGCATGGACTACGAGATCGTCTACGACCCGACCATCTTCGTGCGCGGCTCCATCGAGGCCGTGGTGCACACCCTGTTCGAGGCCATCATCCTGGTGGTGCTGGTGGTGATCCTGTTCCTGCAGACCTGGCGCGCCTCCATCATCCCCCTGGCGGCGGTGCCGGTGTCGCTGATCGGCACCTTCGCAGTGATGCACGCCTTCGGCTTCTCGCTAAATGCGCTGTCCCTGTTCGGCCTGGTGCTGGCCATCGGCATCGTGGTGGACGACGCCATCGTGGTGGTGGAAAACGTCGAGCGCAACATCGGTCTCGGCCTCGATCCGGTAGCCGCCACCCGGCGCGCCATGGGCGAGGTGACCGGGCCCATCATCGCCACCGCCCTGGTGCTCTGCGCGGTGTTCGTGCCGACCGCCTTCATCTCCGGTCTCACCGGGCAGTTCTATCGCCAGTTCGCCCTGACCATCGCCATCTCCACGGTGATCTCGGCCTTCAACTCCCTGACCCTGTCGCCGGCCCTGGCCGCGGTACTGCTCAAGGGCCACGACGCGCCCAAGGACCGTTTCTCGCGGCTGCTCGACCGGCTGTTCGGCGGCTGGCTGTTCGCGCCCTTCAACCGCTTCTTCGACAAGGCCAGCCACGGCTACGTCGGCGCCGTGCGCCGGGTACTGCGCGGTGGCTCCATCGTGCTGGTGCTCTATGTGGTGCTGCTCGGCCTGACGGGCCTGGGCCTGATCAAGACCCCCACTGGCTTCGTGCCGCCCCAGGACAAGCAGTACCTGGTGGCCTTCGCCCAGTTGCCCGACGCCGCCACCCTGGATCGCAGCGAGGAGGTCATCCGCCGCATGTCGGCCATCGCCCTCAAGCACCCCGGCGTGGAAAGCACCGTGGCCTTCCCCGGCCTGTCCATCAACGGCTTCACCAACAGCCCTAACAGCGGCATCGTCTTCGTGACCCTCAAGCCCTTCGAGGAGCGCCGTGATCCCTCGCTGTCGGCCGGCGCCATCGCCGCCCAGCTGAACGGTGAATTCGCCGCCATCCAGGAATCCATCATCGCCATCTTCCCGCCGCCACCGGTGCAGGGACTGGGCAGCATCGGCGGCTTCCGCCTGCAGGTGGAGGACCGCGGCAACCTGGGCTACGAAGAGCTCTACGCCCAGACCCAGAGCGTGCTGGCCAAGGCGCGGCAGCTGCCGGAGCTGGCGCCGGAGTCGCTGTTCACCAGCTACCAGGTCAACGTGCCGCAGATCGATGCCCACATCGATCGCGAGAAGGCCAAGACCCACGGGGTGCCCATAGACGCCATCTTCGACACCCTGCAGGCCTACCTGGGCTCGGTCTACGCCAACGACTTCAACCGCTTCGGCCGTACCTTCCAGGTCAACGTCCAGGCCGACCAGCGCTTCCGCCTGGAGCCCGAGCAGATCGGCCAGCTCAAGGTGCGCAACGACCGCGGCGAGATGGTGCCCCTGTCCACCTTCGTCAAGATCAGCGACACCGCCGGCCCCGATCGGGTGATGCACTACAACGGCTTCCTGACTGCCGAGATCAACGGCGCGCCAGCCCCGGGCTACAGCTCCGGCCAGGCCCAGGCGGCCATCGAGGCGCTGCTCAAGCAGGAGTTGCCCAACGGCATGACCTTCGAATGGACCGAGCTGACCTACCAGCAGATCCTCTCCGGCAATACCGCCCTGCTGGTGTTCCCGCTCTGCGTGCTGCTGGCCTTCCTGGTACTGGCCGCCCAGTACGAGAGCTGGAGTCTGCCGCTGGCGGTGATCCTGATCGTGCCCATGACCCTGCTCTCGGCCATCACCGGGGTGATCCTGGCCGGCAGCGACAACAACATCTTCACCCAGATCGGGCTGATCGTGCTGGTGGGCCTGGCGTGCAAGAACGCCATCCTCATCGTCGAGTTCGCCAAGGACCAGCAGGCCACCGGCAAGGACCGCGTCGCCGCGGTGCTGGAGGCCTGCCGCCTGCGCCTGAGACCCATCCTGATGACCAGCTTCGCCTTCATCATGGGTGTGGTGCCCCTGGTGACCTCCACTGGTGCCGGCGCCGAGATGCGTCATGCCATGGGCGTCGCGGTGTTCTCCGGGATGCTTGGGGTGACCTTCTTCGGGCTGCTGCTCACGCCGCTGTTCTATGTGCTGGTGCGCGCCTTCGTCGAGCGTCGCCAGGCCCGTTCCGCCGTTGCTCAGGAGGCCCAGGCATGAAGGCTTTCGCTCCCCTGCTGCTGGCGCTGGCGGTTTCCGCCTGCGCCGTCGGCCCGCACTACCAGGCGCCTACCCCGGCGCCGGCCCAACTCAAGGCCAGTCAGCAATCCGCGGTCTATGACCAGGATCGCTTCGAGACGCTCTGGTGGCGCCAGTTCGAGGACCCGACCCTCAACGCCCTGGTCGCCAGCAGCCTGGACGGCAACCGCGAATTGCGCGCCGCCTTCGCCCGACTGCGTGCCGCCCGCGCCCTGCGCGATGACGACGCCAACGATCGCTACCCCACGGTCACCAGCCGCGCCAGCAGCCAGCTCGGCAAGGCCCAGCAGCCCGGTCTGACCGAACAGCGCGTCAACAGCGAACGCTATGACCTGGGCTTGGACATGGCCTGGGAGCTGGACCTGTTCGGTCGTGTGCGACATACCCTGGAAGCCAGCGATGCCCGCGCCGAAGCTGCGGCCTCCGACCTCGCTGGCCTGCAGGTCAGCCTGATCGCCGAACTGGTGGACGCCTATGGCGACCTGCGCGGCGCCCAGCTGCGCGAACGCATCGCCCGTGACAATCTGGGTAACCAGCGCGAGGCGCGCCGCCTGACCGTGACCCTCAGGGACGAAGGCATGGGCAGCGACCTGGACGTGCAGCGCAGCGAGGCACGCCTGGCGGCCACCGAAGCCAGCCTGCCGGAATTCCAGGCCCAGGCCACCCGTGCGCGCAATCGCATCGCCACCCTGCTCGGCCAACGCCCGGATGCCTTGAGCGTGGATCTCTCGCCCAAGGCCCTGCCGGCCATCGCCAAGCGCCTGCCCATCGGCGATCCCGGCGAATTGCTGCGCCGCCGTCCGGACGTGGCCGCCGCCGAACGCCGCCTGGCTGCCGCCACCGCCGACGTTGGCGTGGCCACCGCCGATCTCTTCCCGCGGGTCAGTCTCTCGGGCTTTCTCGGCTTCACCGCCGGACGCGGCTCGCAGATCGGCAGTAGTGCCGCCCGCGCCTGGGGCCTCGGCCCGAGCATCAGCTGGGCCGCCTTCGACCTGGGCAGCGTGCGCGCCCGCCTGCGCGGCGCCCGTGCCGGTTCCGACGAGGCCCTGGCCAACTACGAGCAGCAGGTGCTGACCGCCCTGGAAGAGAGCGCCAATGCCTTCAGCGACTACGGGCGACGCCAGGAACGCCTGCAGGCGCTGATCCGCCAGTCGGTGGCCAGTCGCGCCGCCGCCGACCAGGCCGAGATCCGCTACCGCGAAGGCGGCACCGACTTCCTGGTGCTGCTCGATGCCCAGCGCGAACGCCTGGCCGCCGAGGACCAGCAGGCCCAGGGCGAGATCGAGCTCTATCGCGGCATCGTCGCCCTCTACAAGGCCCTGGGTGGCGGCTGGGACGTGCAGCCCGCCCGTCTCGCCCAGGGTAACGCTTCCCCCGCGCCGGCGCTCTGACGCTGGCGCTTACCCCGACACGCGTGTTCTCTTGCTCCTTTGGCGTGTCGGGTTTTTTCTTCGCACTACCCGGTGCGGCGCCCAGGGTGCCGCACCGGGTGCCCTCCTCCGCACAGATCTGAGCAAAAGCCCGTATTAGAGGTCTTAGTGACACCCGCACAGCGCCTGCCAGGTGTTTGAGACCCGTGCTGGACACGGCGTGCCTGTTTCCTAATATTTTGTAAGGGAGACAGGGCTAGGATTTTGTGGTCTCTCTTTTATTATCACCTTAGGTTATTAAACCTTCGGTTCTTGTACGAAACTCGAAGATCGATTCCTCCACCTCTCGCCGTCTTGGCGATCTCTGCGTGGACGGATCGAATGCCGCTCGAGGTCTCGAGGGAGCCCCATCTATCCACCGCCGTGAGGCGCTCAGCTAAAGGATGCAGGCATGGTATTGGCGCTGATCATCGCGTTGCCCTTTCTAGGAACACTGCTATCGCTGGCGACTGATCGCTTCGGGCGGCGTGCCTGTGCCCTGGGTACCGCCATAGCGCCTGCCGTAGCCCTGGCCCTGCTGGCCACGCAATTGCCGGCCGTGCTCGACGGCGCCGTGCTGCTGCAGCGACTGGACTGGCTGCCGGCCCTGGGCCTGAACCTCAGCCTGCGCCTGGACGGCCTGGGCCTGATGTTCGCCCTGATGATCCTGGTCATGGGCCTGCTGGTGATCCTCTATGCCACCTATTACCTGGGCAAGGACGAGTCGGTCGGCCGCTTCTTCGCCTACCTGCTGCTGTTCATGGGCGCCATGCTGGGCGTGGTGCTGGCGGAAAACCTGCTGCTGCTGATGGTGTTCTGGGAGCTGACCAGCCTGTCATCCTTTCTGCTGATCGGCTTCTGGAGCCACAGCAAGGAAGCCCGCCAGGGCGCGCGCATGGCCCTGACCGTCACCGGCGGCGGCGGCCTGGCCCTGCTCGCCGGCATCCTCTTGATCGGCCATATCGTCGGCAGCTTCGAGTTGACCGACGTGCTCGCCGCCGGCCCGCTGATCACCGGCCATGCCCTCTATCCGCTGGCGCTGATCCTGGTGCTACTGGGCGTCTTCACCAAGTCCGCGCAATTTCCCTTCCACTTCTGGCTGCCCCAGGCCATGGCCGCGCCGACGCCGGTGTCGGCCTATCTGCACTCGGCGACCATGGTCAAGGCCGGGGTCTTCCTGCTGGCGCGGCTCTATCCGGCGTTGGCCGATTCGGAGTGGTGGTTCTACATCGTCACCCTCACCGGCCTCACCACCCTGGTGGTGGGCGCCATCCTGGCGCTGTTCCAGCACGACCTCAAAGGCCTGCTGGCCTACTCCACCATCAGTCACCTGGGCCTGATTACCCTGCTGTTCGGCCTCGACACCCAGCTGTCCACCGTGGCGGCGGTGTTCCACATCCTCAACCACGCCACCTTCAAGGCCTCGCTGTTCATGGCCGCCGGCATCATCGACCACGAGACCGGCAGCCGCGACATGCGCCGCCTGGCCGGGCTCTGGCGCTACATGCCGCATACCGCGGTGCTGGCCATGGTCGCCGCCGCGGCCATGGGCGGGGTGCCCCTGCTCAACGGCTTCCTGAGCAAGGAGATGTTCTTCAACGAGACCCTCAATCACGGCCTGTTCGGCAGCTTCAGCTGGGTCGTGCCGGCGGTGGCGGTGCTCTACGGGGTTTTCTCGGTGGCCTATTCGCTGCGCTTCATCCACGACGTCTTCTTCAACGGCGAGCCGCGCGACCTGCCCCACTACCCACCTCATGAACCGCCGCGCTACATGAAGATCCCGGTGGAGATCCTGGTGCTGCTCTGCCTGCTGGTGGGCGTGGTGCCGGGCTACACCGTGGCGCCGCTGCTGGCCGCGGGTGCCAGCGCCGCCCTTGGCGGCAGCCTGCCCGACTACAGCCTGGCCATCTGGCACGGCTTCAATACCGCCCTGGTGATGAGCATCCTGGCCATGGTCGGCGGCGTACTGGTCTATGCCTTCCGCCAGCCCCTGTTCCGCTGGCAGGAGGGACTGCCCGACGTCGACGCCCGTCTGGTCTTCGAGCAGAGCCTGACCCGGCTGATCGGCTTCGCCCAGCGGCTCACCGGGCGCCTGGAAAGCGGCTCGCTGCAGGGCTACATCGCGCTGATGCTGGCGGCCACCCTGGTGCTGCTGGTGGCGGCACTGTCAGGGCTGGACAGCCTCCACGGTCCGGTCGCGCTGTCGCCCTTCGATCCGCTCACCGCCCTGGGCCTGGGCATCCTGATGCTGACCGCGGTGCTGACGGTGTTCTTCCACCGCAACCGGCTCAAGGCCTTGATGACCCTGAGCACCGTGGGCCTGATCGTCTCGCTGCTGTTCGCCCGCTACTCGGCGCCGGACCTGGCCCTGACCCAGCTGTCGGTGGAGGTGGTGACGGTCATCCTGCTGGTGCTGGCGCTGTTCTTCATGCCGGATCGCACGCCCATCGAATCCAGCAGCCTGCGCGGCCTGCGCGACGTCCTGCTGGCCGGCGGCCTGGGCCTGCTGGTGGCGCTGCTGGCCTATGCCGTGCTGACCCGCCCCTACGAGGGCATCGGCGACTTCTTCCTGGCCAACTCGGTGTCCGGGGGTGGTGGCTACAACGTGGTCAACGTCATCCTGGTGGACTTCCGTGGTTTCGACACCCTCGGCGAGATCACCGTGCTGGCCATCGCCGCCGCCGGCGTCTACGGCCTGCTCAAGCACCTGCATCTGCCGCATCCGCTGGTCGACCCCAAGGGCACGCCTTGGTCCCGCGACAGCCACCCGATGATCCTCAACAACGTGGCGCGGGTGCTGCTGCCGCTGGCGTTGCTGGTATCGGCCTTCATCTTCGTGCGTGGCCACAACCTGCCCGGCGGCGGCTTCATCGCCGGCCTGATCACCGCCATCGCCCTGATCCTGCAGTACGTGGCCCATGGCGTGACCTGGACCCAGCGGCGCCTGCCGATCAGCTACCACGCCATCTGCGGCCTCGGCGTGCTGATCGCCGCCCTGACCGGACTGGGTTCGCTGGCCTTCGGTCACCCCTTCCTCACCACCGCCTTCGACTACTTCGCCATCCCCCTGATCGGCAAGACCGAACTGGCCACCGCCCTGATCTTCGATCTCGGCGTCTACCTCGCCGTCGTCGGCGCCACCCTCCTGATCCTCTCCAACCTCGGCCATGTCAGCCGGGACGAGACGGACAAGGACGGCTCCAGCCAGGAGGTGCTCTAACATGGAAATCCTGTTCTGCACGGCCCTTGGGGTCCTCACCGCCAGCGGCGTCTACCTGCTGCTCCGGGCGCGCCTCTATCCGGTGGTGCTCGGCCTCACCCTGCTCTCCTACGCGGTCAATCTCTTCCTGTTCGCCATGGGCCGCCTGCGCACCGGCGTGCCGGCGGTGATCGGCAAGGCTGCCGAGCAGGCCGATCCGGTGCCCCAGGCGCTGGTGCTCACCGCCATCGTCATCGGCTTCGCCATGACCGCCTTCGTGGTGGCCCTGTCGCTGCGCGCCCTCGGCGAGTTGCGTACCGACCACGTGGATGGCGAGGAGCCGCGCCGATGAAGCACCTGATCATCCTGCCGATTCTCGTACCGCTGTTCATGGGCGCCTTCCTGCTCATGCGTCCGCGGCTGTCCGCCAGCACCGCGCGCGGGCTGTCGCTGCTGGCCACCTGGACCCTGCTGCCGCTGGCACTGCTGCTCCTGCAGCGAGCCAACAGCGGTCAGCTGGAGGTCTATGCTTTGGGCGACTGGCCGGCGCCCTTCGGCATCGTCCTGCTGCTGGATCGCCTGGCCGCGCTGATGCTGGTCAGCGTGGCGGTGCTGGCCGCCGGGGCGGCGCTCTATGCCTGCCGCGGCGACGACAAGCGTGGCCCGGATTTCCATGCGCTGTTCCAGTTCCAGCTGCTGGGCATCAATGGCGCCTTTCTCACCGGCGACCTGTTCAACCTCTTCGTCTTCTTCGAGATCCTGCTGATCGCCTCCTATGCCCTGCTGGTGCATGGCGCCGGCCCCGCCCGGGTCCGCGCCGGCCTGCACTACGTGGTGCTCAACCTGGTGGGCTCGGCGCTGTTCCTGATCGGCATCGGCCTGCTCTATGGCCTGCTCGGCACCCTGAACATGGCCGACCTTGGCCTCCGGGTCGCCAATGCCGATCCCGAGCAGGCGCCGCTGCTGGCCGCCGCGGGCTTTCTGCTGCTGGTGGTTTTTGGTCTCAAGGGCGCCATCCTGCCGCTGTACTTCTGGCTGCCCAGCGCCTATTCCGCCGCCAGTGCCCCGGTCGCCGCCCTGTTCGCCATCATGACCAAGGTCGGGCTCTACGCCATCGTCCGCGTCTTCCTGCTGGTATTCGGCACGGCCGCCGGACCCCTGGCCCACTATGTCCTGCCCTGGCTCTGGCCGCTGGCGGCGGTCACTCTGGCGGCCGGGGTGTTCGGCGCCCTGGCGGCCCATCACCTCAAGGCCCTGCTTGGCTACCTGGTGGTCATCTCGGTAGGGATGCTGCTGACCGGCGTGGCCCTGGGCAGCGTCGCGGGCCTGGCCGCCAGCTTCTTCTACCTGGTGCACAGCACCTGGATCGCCGGCGCCCTGTTCCTGCTGGCGGATCTCATCGCCCAGCAGCGCGGGGCGCAGGGCGATACCCTCAACAGCGGTCCGCAGCTGGCTCACCCACGACTGCTCGGTGGCCTGTTCTTTCTCGGTGCGGTATCCGTCGCCGGCCTGCCGCCCTTCCCCGGCTTTCTCGGCAAGGTGATGCTCTTGCAGGCTACCGGCACCGCCTGGCCGGCATTGATCATCTGGCCGGTGGTGCTGCTGGGCGGCCTGGGCATGATCATCGCCCTGTCCCGCGCCGGCACCACGCTGTTCTGGCGCGGCAACAGCGCCGCCCTGGACGTCCGCCTCGATCCGGTCCAGCTCGCCGCCACCCTCGGCCTGCTGCTGGGCAGCCCGCTGCTGATGGCGCTGGCCGCGCCGCTGCACGGCTACGCCTTGGAAACCGCCCGGCAATTGCTGGACGTCACACCCTACTTCGACATCGTCCGGGGGGTTGGCCCATGAAACACTGGCTACCGCACCCACTGCTCACCGGGTTGCTGACCCTGACCTGGCTGCTGCTCAACAACAGCCTGAGTCTGGGCCAGCTGCTGCTGGGTCTGCTGCTCGGCTGGGGCATCCCGCTGCTGTGCCAGGACTTCCTGCTGCACGCGCCCCGGCTGCGCCGCCCGGTCCTCCTGCTGCGCTACATGCTGATGGTGGTATACGACATCATCGTCGCCAACCTGCACGTCGCCCGCCTGGTGCTGGGCCGGACCGAGGCGCTCAAGCCGGCGTTCATCGAGGTGCCCATCGACATCGAGGACGAATTCCTGCTCACCCTGCTGGCCTGCGTGGTATCCCTCACCCCCGGCACCGTTTCCTCCGGCCTCAGCGGTGATCGCAAGACCCTGCTGCTGCACGGTCTCGATGTCGCGGACAAGGACGCGGTGATCCATCAGGTCAAGACGCGCTATGAAGCCCCGCTCAAGGAGATCTTCGAATGCTCACCTACGTGACCCTGCTGTGCATGGGGATGATGGGCGTGGCCGCCGTGCTCAACGTCTATCGCCTGGTGAAGGGACCGGACATCCCGGATCGGGTGCTGGCCCTGGACACCCTCTACATCAACGTCCTGGCGATCATCATCCTGTTCGGTATCTGGCTGGCCACCGACGTCTTCTTCGAAGCCTCGCTGCTCATCGCCGTAACCGGTTTCGTCGGCACCGTGGCGCTGGGCAAGCATATGCTGCATGGCGAAATCATCGATTAACAGGGAGCTACCCCATGCCCTTCTGGCTCGAACTCCTGATCTGCGCCCTGCTGCTCATCGGCAGCAGCTTCGCCCTCATCGGCGCCATCGGCCTGTACCGGCTGCCGGACTTCTTCATGCGCCTGCATGGTCCGACCAAGGCCACCACCCTGGGCGTGGGCAGCACCATCATCGCCTCGATGCTGTTCTTCAGCAGCCAGGGCGAAGGTCTCAGCCTGCACGAGTTGCTGATCGCCCTGTTCATCTTCATCACCGCGCCGGTCAGCGCCCATATGCTGGCGCGCGCCGCCATCCAGCAGAAGGTCAAGCAGGTGGAGCGCACCGACGGCCAGCCCTGGCGCTAGGCTGACCGCGCACCGCTCGCCGCACAGCAGTGGGCGAGCCGCAGGCGGTCCTAGCGACCGCCGCTGACCTTGCTGAAGTCCTGGCGACCGAAGGGATTGGGCTGATAGCCCTCGACGCCGCTCTTGGCCAGCACCGTTACCGTCGGATGGGCCAGCGGTAGCCACAGCGCCTGGTCGTGGATGATGCGCTGCGCCTGGTGGTACACCGTGGCCCGGGCCATCTGGTCGGACAGGGTCTTGCCCTTGCTGATGGCGCCATCCAGGGTCTTGTCGCAATAACGGGCGAAGTTCAGCCCCGACTGCACCGAGGCGCAGGAGAATTGCGGTGTCAGGTAGTTGTCCGGGTCGCCATTGTCGCCAGCCCAGCCCATGAACAGCAGATCGTGTTCGCCGGTCTTGGCGCGGCGGATCAATTCGCCCCATTCGATCACCTGGATCTGGGCATCGACGCCGATCTTCTTCAGGTCGGCCTGCAGCATCTGGGCACCCAGTTGCGGATTGGGATTGAGCAGGCTGCCGCTGGGGCGCGTCCAGATGGTGGTCTTGAAACCGTCCTTGAGGCCCGCCTGGGCCAGCAGCGTCTTGGCCTTGGCTGGGTCATAGGGGTAGGCCGGCACGTCCTTGGCATAGCCCCAGGTGGTGGGCGGATAGACGTTGTCGGCGGCCACCGCGGTGTCCTGGAATACCGCTTTCAGATAGCTCTGCTTGTCGAACGCCAGGTTGATGGCCTGGCGCACCTTGATGTTGTCCAGCGGCGGATGGGTGGTGTTGATACCCACGAAGGCGGTCATGAAGGCCGGCGTCTGCAGCACCTGCAGGCTCTTGTCCTCATGGGCGCTCTGCAGATCCTGGGGCTTGGGTGACAGGGCGATCTGGCATTCGCCGCGCTTGAGTCGCTGCAGGCGCACCGCCGAGTCGGGGGTGATGGCATAGATCAGGCCATCCAGCTTGGGCTTGCCGGCGAAGTAGTCCGGATTGGCGGCGTAACGCATCACGGCATCCTTCTGATAGCGCTTGAAGACGAAGGGACCGGTACCGATGGGCTCGTCGTTGAGCTGGGCGGTCTTGCCGGCCTTGAGCAGCTGAGCGGCGTATTCGGCGGAATAGATGGAGGCGAAGCCCATGCTCAGGGTCGGCAGGAAGGTGGCGTCCGGGCTGTTGAGCACGATGCGCACGCCGAGGTCGCTGGTCTTTTCCACGCGCTTGATCAGCTTGGGCCACTGCATCGACTGGGCATGGGGATAGCCGCTCTTGGCTACCGCGTGCCAGGGATGGTCCTTGTCCAGCATGCGCTGGAAGCTGAACACCACGTCGTCGGCCGTCAGGGTACGGCTGGGGGTGAAGTAGTCGGTCTGGTGAAACTTCACGTCCGGGCGCAGGGCGAAGTCGTAGGTCAGGCCGTCCGTGGAGATCGTCCAGCTCTGCGCCAGGCTCGGCACCAGCTTGGCTTCGCTGGCGTCGTATTCCACCAGCCGGTTCATCAGCACATCGGCCGAGGCATTGGTGGTGGTCAGGGAGTTGTATTGCACCACGTCGAATCCATCCGGACTGGCTTCGGTGCAGACACTGAGCGTGGCGGCCTGAGCCAGCAGGGGCGCGAAGAGCAGAGGCAAGGCGGCGAAACGCATGAACGATTCCTTGTAGATCCGAGGTGGGCAGACGACACGCGCTTAGCGGGCAGCGGCTGACAGAGCGCTGTGGGCGGCCGTCTGGCGGACGTGGATTGAGTGTGGCACGCGCTCTAAACTAGACCACCCGTCCGTCCGTCACAATGCTTCTCACCGACGAACGGTTGACATTCCGGCCAGGCCCACACGGCGGCCGGTCCGTAGGCATTTCATCCGTCGCCCTACCTTGTTATCCCTGGGTGCTTCTGGTATAAAACAGCGCTCTTTTTTCGGGGTATGGCCGCTTCAGGTCCCCGGCGTTTGCCGGCTCTCCCCGTCAAAACAGGAATCAATACAGTTACAAGCGGCCAACCCATGCCGGGTTTGGCATGAGGTTTATGAGGGCTGAGCCATGTCGAGAGTTTGCCAAGTAACCGGTAAGGGTCCGATTACTGGGAACAACGTTTCCCACGCTAACAACAAAACCCGTCGTCGTTTCCTGCCGAATCTGCAGCATCACCGTTTCTGGGTAGAATCCGAGAAGCGCTTCGTGCGTCTGCGTGTTTCTGCCAAGGGCATGCGTATCATCGACAAGCGCGGTATCGAAACCGTACTGTCCGAGCTGCGTAGCCGCGGCGAAAAATTCTAAGGGGATTCGTCATGCGTGAATTGATCCGTTTGATTTCCAGTGCCGGCACCGGTCACTTCTACACCACTGACAAGAACAAGCGCACCAAGCCCGAAAAGATCGAAATCAAGAAATTCGATCCGGTCGTGCGCAAGCATGTCATGTACAAGGAAGGCAAGATCAAGTAATTGATCGCCCCTTGAACAAGAAACCCGCCTCGGCGGGTTTTTTGTTGCCTGGCGTTTGCGGCTCCGGCGCCTGGAGCGCCGGAGGCCAGTCAGACGGTCACTTGAACTGGCCGGTCAGCTCGCGCAGGGCGGCTTCGGCACCGAGGATCTTCTGCATGCACTCCCGCGCCTTGGCCGGATCTATGTTCAGCCGCGCATAGAGATCCTCGGGAATGGCCTGCGCGGGGCCGTTGCCGATGCCTTCGCCGCGCAGCAGCTGCACCGCGAGAAAGATCAGGTTGGGATAGACCGCCTGCTCGCCCTGGTAGGCCGGGTCGCCCTGGAAGCGCAGCGCCGTCACCACCTCTTCGGGCATCTCCCAGCAGCGCATCAGGGCCGCGCCGATCTGCTCGCGGGTGATGCCCAGCAGGTGATGCTCGATGACCTGGTGATCCAGCTGGCGGTTGGCCTCCAGGTGGCGGCAGATCAGCGAGAAGTGCGGCGGAAAGACATGGGCCAGCACCAGGTAGCCGAAGTTGTGCAGCAGGCCGCCCAGGTAGGCCAGGCCCATTTCCGGCCGCTCCGCGCGCGGCATGGCGCGCGCCAGGCCCTCGATCAGGGCAGCAGTGTAGATAGCCTGTTTCCAGTAGGGCGTTTCCTGCTGGGCCTGGTCGCTGGGCAGGCTCAGGGTCTTGCCCAGGGCAAGGCCGAGGGCCAGGTTGATCACCAGGTCAAAACCCAGCACCCGCACGATGGCGTCTTCCACCGAGCGGATCTTGCCGGGCGCGGCATAGTAGGGCGAAGCCGCCCAGCTGATCACCTGGGCCGCCAGGGCCGGATCGGTCTCCACCACATTGGCCAGATCGTCCACCGTGGCCTCGGGATCGACGCGCAGCTTGATGACCTTTTCCGCGGTCTTGGACAGGGGCGGAATCTCCAGGGTCTCTTCCAGACGCTGGCGGATGCGCCGCGCGGTAAAGGCGGTGGCGGCATGGAGGATTTCCGCCTCGTCTCGCTCCGGTTGCCGCAGATTCGGCTGGATACCGGCCGCCGGGATGCCGAAGCTGCCCGCGGTCGCCTGACTCAGCAGACAGCGATAGTCAGATGTTTCCACTTCCAACAGTAGCGAGCGCTCACCGGATTCCAACAACAGGCGCGGTGCCTCCAGCAGGCGCTCGTCATACAGGCAGGGGGAATTGGTCAGCGACGGCAACCCTGGCAGGACGTCCAATTCGTAGCGCTCCAGGGTGCGCATCAGCCGCTCCGGCGCCACCACCGCCAGCTGCCGCCCGGTGAATTCCACCAGCCGGCGCAGATCCAGCAGCTGATTCTCGGGCAACAGCACCAGCAGCATGCCGACGCTGTCGCTCAAGAGCACCGTGTGCACCCGGTTCGCCTGCGGCTGACGCGTCGTCGCCGGGACCGGCCGATAGGCCAGGTTCAACTGGGCGAGCAACTGCTGGATCGAAGGGGGGACCTCAGGGAGGGGCGAAGCGAGCGCTACATCGGTCATGGCATTTTCTTCCTCACGTACGCCTTGGAGTATAACCATTCGGCTCCGTAGGTAGCGTCGTCTGTATAAGCTTTGTCAAACCTGGCCGTATTGCTGCCCATGGCGCAACCAGCGCTCCAGCAGCGGAGCGGCATGGCTTGGCCAGCGTGCCAGCAGCTCCTGGGCGGCGTCGCGCACCGCCGGCAGCCAGTGGGCATCGCGCATCAGATCGGCCACCTTGAATTGCAGCAGGCCGGTCTGGCGCGTGCCGAGCATCTCGCCGGGCCCCCGCAACTCCAGGTCCTTCTCGGCGATGATGAAGCCGTCGTTGGTCTCGCGCATGATGGCCAGGCGCTCACGACCGATCTGCGACAGCGGCGGATGAAACAGCAGCACGCAATGGCTGACCGCACTGCCCCGCCCGACACGGCCACGCAGCTGGTGCAACTGGGCCAGACCCAGACGTTCGGGATTCTCGATGATCATCAGACTGGCGTTGGGCACGTCCACCCCGACCTCGATCACCGTGGTGGCCACCAGCAGCTGCAGGTTGCCGGCCTTGAACTCGGCCATCACCGCGGCCTTTTCCGCTGGCTTCATGCGCCCGTGGATCAAGCCAACGTGCAATTCAGCCAGGGCCAGCTGCAACTCCTCGTAGGTGGTCTCGGCCGCCTGGCAGGTGAGCTCCTCGGATTCCTCGATCAAGGTGCAGACCCAGTAGGCCTGACGGCCTTCGTGGCAGGCGGCGCGCACTCGCTCCACCACTTCCTCGCGGCGACTGTCGGTGACGCTCACGGTATTGACCGGCGTCCGCCCCGGCGGCAGCTCGTCGAGCACCGAGGTGTCCAGGTCGGCATAGGCGCTCATGGCCAGGGTGCGCGGGATGGGGGTGGCGGTCATGATCAGCTGGTGCGGCGCGAGACGGCCGTCGACGCCCTTCTGGCGCAGGGCCAGGCGCTGCTGCACGCCGAAGCGGTGCTGTTCGTCGATCACCACCAAGGCCAGGCGGGCGAAGCGTACCTCGTCCTGGAACAGCGCATGGGTGCCCACCACCATGGGTGCCCCGGCGGCGATGCGCTCCAGGGAGCTGGCGCGGGCCTTACCCTTGAGCTTGCCGGCCAGCCAGGCCACCTCGATGTCGAGAGCGGCGAACCAGCGCTGGAAGTTGAGGAAGTGCTGCTCGGCGAGGATCTCGGTAGGCGCCATCAGCGCCACCTGGTAGCCGGCCTCGATGGCCTGCAGGGCGGCCAGGGCGGCAACCACCGTCTTGCCCGCGCCCACGTCGCCCTGCACCAGGCGCAGCATGGGCTCGGGCTGGGCCAGGTCATGGGCGATCTCGCGCCCGACGCGCTGCTGGGCACCGGTGGGTTTGAAGCCGAGGTTGTCCAGATAAAGCTGTGGCAGGCGCCGGGCCGCCGGCAGGGGCACCGCGCGCTGGGCGCGCAGGGTCTCGCGCAAGCGCTGCAGGGACAGCTGGTGGGTCAGCAATTCTTCGAAGACCAGCCGTTCCTGGGCCCAGTGGCGACCCTCGGCCAGCTCTTCCAGGTCCGCATCCGGCGGCGGTCGGTGCAGATAGCGCAAGGCATCGGCCAGCGGCCCCAGGCGATAGTGCTCGGCCATCTCCGGCGGCAGCCAGTCGGGCAGGGATTCGGGCCCGAGCCGTTCCAGCGTCTGGGCGCTGAGCTGGCGCAGGCGCAGCTGGGTGAGGCCTTCGGTGGTCGGGTAGATGGGCGTCAGCGTCTGCTCGACCGGCGCCGGGGCGTTCTCGTCCTGGGCGCGGTATTCGGGGTGATAGATCTCCAGGCCGGAAGCACCGGGGCGCACCTCGCCGTAGCAGCGCAGCAGGGTGCCGCGAGCCATCCCGTCCTTTTGCGCCTGGCTGAAGTGGAAGAACCTCAGCGACAGGGTGCCGCTGCCGTCCTGCAGCCGCACCAGCAGGCTGCGCCGGCGACCCATGAGCACCTCGGCGGAGGCGACCATGCCCTCCACCACCGCGTCCTGGCCGGGCCGCAGGGCGCCGATGGGCACGATGCGGGTGCGGTCCTGGTAGCGCAGCGGCAGGTGGAAGAGCACGTCCTGCAAGGTTTCCAGACCGACCCGCGCGAGCTTTTCCTGCAGGGCGGCGCCGACCCCCTTGAGGGCGGTGACCGGCGTCGCGGCCAGTTCACTCATGCCGGCTGCACGACGCCCTTGGCTTCAGGCCGCGCCACCGAGCAGAGGCGGACCGAGTCGGCCAGCACCTCGATGGCCTTGGGCCGTGGAAAGCTGGCGCGCCAGGCGATGGCCACGGTGCGATAGGGCACCGGCCGCTCGAAAGGCCGTACCTCGATGATCCCGGGGGCATAGTGGTGACTCTCCACCGCCGAGAACGGCAGGACCGAGACGCCCAGACCCGAGGCCACCATGTGGCGAATGGTTTCCAGCGAGGAGGATTCCACCGTGGAATTCTTGTTTTCCTCGTGCTTGCGCACGGTCGGACAGGCTTCCAGGACCTGGTCGCGGAAGCAGTGACCCTCGCCCAGCAGCAGCAGGCTCTTGTCGCTGAGCTGGTTCTGCGGAATGGCCTTGAGCTTGGTCCAGGGGTGCCGCGCCGGCATCATCACGTAGAAGGGCTCGTCGTACAGCGGCAGGGTCAGGACGTCCGGCTCGTTGAACGGCAGGGCGAGGATGACGGCGTCCAGCTCACCGGTGCGCAGCTTGTCGCGCAGCAGGTGAGTGAAGTTTTCCTCGATGTACAGCGGCATCTCCGGCGCCACCCGGTTGAGCTGCGGGATGAGGTGCGGAAAGAGATAGGGCCCGATGGTATAGATGGCACCGATCTTCAGCGGCGCGGTGAGCTGGTTCTTGCCGGCCTGGGCCAGTTCGCGGATGCCCTGGGCCTGCTCCAGCACCTTTTGTGCCTGGGCGACGATGCCCTCGCCGGTGGGGGTGAGGCGCACGGCACTCTTGCTGCGCTCGAAGATCAGAATGCCCAGCTCGTCCTCGAGCTTCTTGACGCCGACCGACAGGGTCGGCTGGCTGACGTGGCAACGCTCGGCAGCTCGGCCAAAGTGCTGTTCCTGGGCGAGCGTGACGATATAGCGCAGTTCAGTCAGGGTCATAGTCAAATTCCATGGGTGGCCAGGCAATCTTAGCGGCTGTCTCTATCAACGGCCAAGCGCGACGGGCAGCTGCCTGCGCCTTCTGGTTGGACCGCGGGTACGCTCAGGCTACCCTGGCCGTCTGTCCAGGCCTTTGCAGAGGGAAACACCGATGAGCACCATTCTGATCGCCGGTTGCGGCGATGTCGGCAGCCGTCTCGGCCTGCAACTGGTCGCCCAGGGCCACCGGGTCTTCGGCCTCCGGCGCAACGTCGCCGCCCTCCCCGCCGCGTTGCTGCCGGTGGCGGGCGATCTGGCCGACGCCATGCCACCGGCGGCCTGGCCGCGAGAGCCCATCGACCAGGTGGTCTATGCCACCGCCGCGACCCACCATGACGAAGCCGGCTATCGTGCCGCCTATGTCGACGGCCTACGCCACCTGCTGGACTGGCTGGCCGCCTGCGACCAGCGTCCGCAGCGATTGCTGTTCGTTTCCAGCAGTGGCGTCTATGCCCAGGGCGACGGCGCCTGGGTCGACGAGACCGCCCCTGCCGAACCCGAGCGCTTTTCCGGACGCCTCCTGCGCGAGGCGGAGGACCTGGCGCTGGGCAGCGGCCTGCCCGCCACCGTGGTCCGCCTGACCGGCATCTACGGCCCGGGGCGCGAGGCGCTGCTGCGGCAGGTGCGCGAAGGCTCCCGGGTGACCCGCGAGCCGCCGCTGTATGGCAATCGCATCCATGTCGAGGACGCCGCCGGCCTGCTGGCACTGCTGCTGCAACGGGATCGCGAAGGGGTCGCCCTGGAAGCGCTCTATCTGGGCGTGGACGACGATCCGGCGCCGCTGGACGAGGTGGTCGACTGGCTGCGGGCACGGCTGGGCATCACCTTCTGGTCCGACGAAGCCCAGTTGCGTCGCGCCGGCAGCAAGAGATGCAGCAACGCCCGCGCCCGGGCGCTGGGCTGGACGCCCCGCTACCCCAGCTATCGCGAAGGCTACGCGGCCATTCTCGACCGCTGAAACGACAGAGCCCGACACAAGACCGGGCTCCGTTCTCAGCTAACGATCCACTCAGTCACGCAGGGCTTCACCGCGCGTGGCCTGAGGACGCTCCTCGACCTTGGCGGTGCTCTTCAGGTGCGGCAGGGCGGCCCAGTAGGCGGCGCCCTTCTCGGCGTCGTAGAGGCCTTCCCACTTGGCGATGACCAGGGCGGCCAGGGCGTTGCCGATCACGTTCAGAGCGGTGCGCGCCATGTCCATGATGCGATCCACGCCGGCGATGAAGGCCAGGCCTTCCAGCGGAATGCCGACGCTGCCCAGGGTGGCCAGCAGGACCACGAAGGAGACACCCGGCACGCCGGCGATGCCCTTGGAGGTGACCATCAGGGTCAGCACCAGCAGCAGCTGCTGGCTCAGCGACAGGTCGATGCCATAGAGCTGGGCGATGAACAGCGCCGCGATGCTCTGGTAGAGGGTGGAACCGTCCAGGTTGAAGGAGTAGCCGGTGGGCACCACGAAGCTGGTGATGGCCTTGGGCGCGCCATAGGCCTCCATCTTCTCGATGATGCGCGGCAGCACGGTTTCCGAGCTGGCAGTGGAATAGGCCAGAATCAGCTCGTCCTTGAGGATGCGGATGATGCGGAAGATCGAGAAGCCGAACAGCTTGGCCACCAGGCCCAGCACGCCGAGGGCGAAGAAGCCGATGGCCACGTAGACCAGCACCACCAGCTTGGCCAGCGGCAGCAGGGAGGCGAAGCCGAAGTTGGCCACGGTCACCGCGATCAGCGCGAAGACGCCGATGGGGGCGTAATTCATGATCATGTGGGTGACCTTGAACATGGCCTCGGAAATGCCTTGGAACACGCGCACTACCGGCTCGCGGGTGGCTTCCGGCAGGGCGCCCAGGCCCAGGCCGAACATCACCGCGAAGAAGATGATCGGCAGCATCTCGCCACGGGCGACGGCGGCGAAGACGTTGGACGGGATCAGGTTGAGGATGGTCGCGATGAAGGCGTGATCATGCTGCACTTCCGCGGTGGTCTTCTGGTACTGGGAGATGTCGGTGGTGCCCAGGGTACTCATGTCGATACCGGCACCGGGCTGCACGCTGTCGGCGAAGAACAGGCCGACGACGATGGCCAGGGTGGTGACGATCTCGAAGTAGAGGATGGTCTTGAGACCGATGCGACCGAGCTTCTTGGAGTCGCCGACGCCGGCGATGCCGACCACCAGGGTGGCGATGACGATGGGCACCACGATCATCTTGATCAACCGGATGAAGATGTCGCCGGCCGGCTTGAGAACGTTCGCGATCCACCAGGCCTTCTCGGCGCTGAAGTGGTTGAGCAGTGCGCCGACGGCGATCCCCAGCACGAGGCCGATGAGAATCTGCCACGCGAGGCTGAGCTTGGGCTTGGTCATGTACCGACACCTTTGTTCTATTTGGATGGAGTTCGGGACGAACGTCACCGTGCCGGGTCGTGATGCGCAAAGCGCATGCAACGCCCAACCGAAGGGTGCGTTCAGGCTGCGGAAACGGTGCTCGAAAAGGACGAGGAGCACCAAGGCGTCACACTTTTGCCAGAGGGTAACGGGGTATGTCTAATGCCGCTGTAGCCTGCCCTATGCCGATCCGGCATGAGAGGTCCCGAAAGGGCCGCGCAGCATACAGGCACTGGCGCCTTGCACGCCAGGCATACAGAGACGCCGCTCATCGCGGCGTCCCGTGCACGTCAGCCGTTGAAGGTGGAAGGGTCCGGGCCCAGACGCCGGTCCTGATTCAGCCCGGCGATCTGCCGCAGGTCATCGTCGTCCAGGGTGAAGTCGAAGATCTGCATGTTCTCTTCGATGCGCTTGGGCGTCTTGGATTTGGGAAAGATGATGTTGCCCAGCTGGATGTGCCAGCGCAGCACCACCTGGGCCGGCGTCTTGCCGTGCTTGGCCGCCAGCTGTTGCAGGATCGGGCTGCCCAGCAGCTCGCCGCCCTGGGCCAGCGGACTCCAGGCTTCGGTGGCGATGCCCTTGTAGGTGTTGAAGTCGCGCAGCTCCTGCTGTTGCACCAGCGGATGGCACTCGATCTGGTTGACCACCGGCACCACGCCGGTCTCGGTCAGCAGGGTCTCGATGTCGGCCTGACGGAAGTTGGAGACACCGATGGACTTCACCCGACCCTGGTTGCGCAATTCGATCAGCGCCTTCCAGCTGTCGAGGAACAGGCCCTTTTCCGGCAGCGGCCAGTGGATCAGATAGAGGTCGACATGCTCCAGGCCCAGCTTGGCCAGACTGGTGTCGAAGGCGCGCAGGGCGCTGTCGTAGCCCTGGTCGGCATTCCACAGCTTGGTGGTGATGAACAGCTCGTCACGCGGCAGACCGGCCTGGGCGATGGCCTGGCCGACGCCCTCTTCGTTGCCATAGATGGCGGCGGTATCGATGTGTCGATAACCCAGATCGAGGGCGGTCTTGACCACCTGGGCGGTCTCTTCGGCCGGAGTCTGCCAGACCCCCAGACCGAATTGCGGAATGTGGTGACCGTCGTTGAGCTGAAGACGGGTGATCGCGGACATGCGTCGCTCCTCTGGAATGGATGGGGTACCAGAGGTGTGACTGGCGGCGGTGGCCTTTTGCTCCCGATCAGTCGAGGCGCATGGCCTCAGGCACGCTGTAGCTTTCCACCCAGCCCAGCACGGTACGGCCATCCCGCTGCAGCTCGATGCGCTTCCAACGCTGGAAGGAACGGGTCTCGATCACCCGCACCTGGGTATCGCCGTCCAGCCGTACCAGGGTGTTGCGGGCGCGCTCGCGACTACGGTCGTAGACGAAGGGCCACTTGAGGACATCGACCGGACCGCGCAGCATCCAGCCCTGCCCTTCTTCGGCGAAGCGAAAGGACACGCCACCCTCGGCGCGCGCCAGGTTGCTGCCTAGCAGCAGCACGGACGCCACCAGCAGTGAGGGGAGGATACGGCGAAGGATCGAAAGGACATTCGGGGTCATGCGGGCCTCGTCTGTGGCACCAAAAAAACAGCGCCCGAATCGGACGCTGCGAGGGTAGACCCCTTGGTGTGGCAAACGACTGCAGGCTTTGCCCGAGAAATGCCAAATGGCCAGCATTCCCGGACAAAACCCTTAGCGCAATGATCAGGCCGCGCTGAACAGCTTGTGCGGATCGATGACGAATTTCTTCGGTACGCCCGAATCGAATTCGCTGTAGCCGCGGGGTGCCTCGTCCAGGGTGATCACCTGCACGCCGACGATGTCGGCGATCTTGATGCGATCCCACATGATGGCCTGCATCAGCTGACGGTTGTACTTCATCACCGGGGTCTGGCCGGTGTGGAAGCTGTGAGACTTGGCCCAGCCCAGACCGAAGCGGATGCTCAGGGCACCCTGCTTGGCCGCGGCGTCGACGGCGCCTGGATCGTCGGTGACGTACAGACCGGGGATGCCGATCTTGCCAGCCACCCGCACGATGCCCATCAGCGAGTTCAGCACGGTGGCCGGGGCCTCGCTCTTGGCGCCTTCGTGACCATGGCCACGGGCCTCGAAGCCAACGGCATCGACGGCGCAATCCACTTCCGGAGTGCCCAGCAGCGCGGCGATCTGCTCGTGCAGCGGGGTGTCCAGGGACAGGTCGGCGATCTCGAAGCCCTGGGCCTTGGCGTGGGCCAGGCGCACCGGGTTGACGTCACCGACGATGACCACGGCGGCGCCCAGCAGACGGGCCGAGGCGGCAGCGGCCAGGCCGACCGGGCCGGCACCCGCCACATAGACGCTGGTGCCCGGGCCGACGCCGGCGGTGACGGCGCCGTGGTAGCCGGTGGGCAGGATGTCGGACAGGCAGGTCAGGTCACGGATCTTTTCCATGGCCGCGTCGCGATTCGGCAGCTTGAGCAGGTTGAAGTCGGCATAGGGGACCAGCACGTATTCGGCCTGGCCACCGACCCAGCCGCCCATGTCGACGTAGCCGTAGGCACCGCCGGCACGCGAGGGGTTGACGGTCAGGCAGACCCCGGTGTCCTGCTCCTTGCAGGTGCGGCAGCGACCGCAGGCGACGTTGAAGGGCACCGAGACCAGGTCGCCGACCTTGAGGGTCTCGACGTCGCGGCCCGCTTCGATGACCTCACCGGTGATCTCGTGGCCGAGCACCAGACCTTCGGGGGCAGTGGTCCGGCCGCGCACCATGTGCTGGTCGGAACCACAGATATTGGTGGACACCACGCGCAGGATGACGCCGTGGTCGATACGCTTGCCCTGCGGGGTTTCCATCTTCGGATAGGGGATGGTCTGCACCTCGACCTTGCCCGCGCCCAGATAGACGACGCCACGATTACCGGACATGTTGCACCTCGCTGTTGTTGTTGGACTGGCTCTAGGGATCCGAGCCTAGTCCTCGCGAAGCGTGGCGTCTGTGGGGATGGCGTTTTTGGCCATGCCGAGGTCGCCCTGGCGGGTCGTCCTGGCGAACCCGTTCACGCCGCCGGTGCAGGTGGCGTGAACGGCCGGGGTCAGGCGGGCGCCAGGGCGGCGGCGCGGCGCTCGCGGCTGAGCAGGTAGCAGCCGATGCCCACGCCCAGCAGGGCCAGCCCCATGACGTACCAGGCCGGGCCCAGCGGATGCTGCTTGAGCATCAGGGTGACGACCATGGGGGTCAGGCCGCCAAAGATGGCGTAGGCCACGTTGTAGGAGAAGGACAGGCCCGAGAAGCGCACCTTGGGCGGGAAGGCCAGCACCATCACTCGCGGCACGCCGCCGATGACGCCGACCGCGGCGCCAGCCAGGGCATAGAGCGGGAACAGCCACTCCGGGTGGATCTTCAGACCGGCATAGAGCGCCCAGCTGGCCACCGCCAGGATCAGACCGCCGACGATGAACACCGGACCGCTGCCGAAGCGATCGGACAGGGCACCGGAGACGATGCAGCCCAGGGTCAGGAAGACGATGGCCAGGCTGTTGGCCTTGAGCGCCATGGCGGCGGAGAAGCCGTACTGGGTCTGCAGCAGGGTCGGGGTCATGAGGATGACCACCACGATGCCGGCGGTGAGCATCCAGGTCAGCAGCATGGACAGCACCACGCTGCTGCGATGGTCACGCAGCACCGCCTTGAGCGGCACTTCCTCGGCCAGCGACTTGTGGATCGCCAGCTCGGCGAACACCGGCGTCTCGTGCAGCCAGCGGCGCAGGTAGACCGAGAACAGGCCGAAGACCCCGCCGATCAGGAAGGGGAAGCGCCAGGCGTAGTCGGCCACCTCCACCGGGGTGAAGACGGTGTTGATCAGGGTCGCCATCAGCGAACCGAGCAGGATGCCGAAGGTGAGACCGGCGGTCAGGGTGCCGCAGGCATAGCCGACGTGCTTGCCGGGCACGTGCTCGGAGACGAACACCCAAGCCCCGGGCACCTCGCCGCCGATGGCCGCGCCCTGGATGATGCGCAGCACCAGCAGCAGGATGGGGGCGGCCACGCCGATCTGGGCGTAGGTGGGCATCAGGCCCATGCCCAGGGTCGGCAGCGCCATCATGAAGATGCTCAGGGTGAACATCTTCTTGCGTCCGAGCAGGTCGCCGAAGTGGGCCATGATGATGCCGCCCAGCGGGCGGGCCAGGTAGCCGGCGGCGAAGATGCCGAAGGTCTGCATCTGCCGCAGCCATTCGGGCATGTCGGCGGGAAAGAACAGCTTCCCCACCACCGCGGCGAAGAAGACGAAGATGACGAAGTCGTAGAACTCCAGCGCGCCGCCGAGAGCGGACAGCGAGAGGGTCTTGTAGTCGTTGCGGCCCAAAGGGCGCGACGTGAGCGGCGCGGAGGCGGATTGCAGTTTCATCGAGGATCCCGGACAAGAGAGGAGCGCAAAGGAAATTCGGCCTCTGGCATCCCTCCGGGTGTAGCGGACAAGACGCGGCCCCGAGTGACCGTCCGCCTGGGGCGGCTGGCAGGGATCGGGCGGGTCGCCGGATGGGCGCCGGACCTGCACCGCGCCGCCTGCGCTCTTGTGGAGCACGGCAGCAGCAGGTCTACCGATCATTACCTGATCATCGGACGTGCACGACCCTCTGGATTGCCTGGCCGTGCACGGTCTCCACGATAGCAAATCCGCAAGGAATTTCAGCTATTCATTCAGTGCCCATTCAGGGCTCATCTGCCGAGCTATGCCTGTTCCATCCTGGTGCAAAAGCGGTCGAGCCGCCCTGCCCCAGGCGTTATACTGTAGCCCCCTAACGATCTCCCCAGAGAGATTGGCAGCATTCTTGCGTGCAGATGCTGAACGTTACCTACCTATCCGGGCTCCCGAGGGCCCTGTCATGATCGAAGAGCTCGAACAAGAAGATCCCATCCCCCAGGGCGACCTGGCCATGCAGATCACCGCTCTGCCCCGCGAGACCAACGGCTTCGGCGACATCTACGGCGGCTGGCTGGTGGCCCAAATGGACCTGGCCGGCAGTGCCATGGCCAGTCGTCTGGCCGCTGGTCGGGTGGCCACGGTAGCCATCGACCGCATGGCCTTCATGACGCCGGTGCCCGTGGGCGCACAGCTCTCCTTCTATACCAACACGCTGGAAGTGGGCCGTAGCTCCATCCAGATCCTCATCGAGGTCTGGAGCGACGATCCGCTGTCCAGCGAGTGGAGCAAGGTCACCGAGGCGGTGTTCGTCTTCGTCGCCATCGACGGTAGCGGTCGCACCCGCCCGTTGCCCGCGCGGCGCTAGCGCGGCCTCGCCAGGCCACTAAGGCTCCTGGGCCAGCGGCGCCTCGCGCATCTTGGTCGGTCGGCCGTGGCGGATGCCTTCGACCTGCTCCAGCGCCTGCCGGACCTCGGCGGCGGTGGCCAGCAACCGATAGTCGAGGGTGAAGTCGCGTGTGCCGCCCGCCTCGATGCACGGCACCAGCCCCAGCGCCCGCTGCTGGCCGCGGTTGTAGGAAAAGCTGGTACCCGGCTCCAGCCCGGTGACATAGCCCTGGGCCTTGGCATCGGTGTTCTTCCACAGGGTAAAGACCGGCAGTTCCCGCACATTGAAGGCCAGCGCCACCCCCTGATGAGCACTGCGATCGTGCAGCACCGCCAGGCTACGCCCCTGATCGTCGCCCCAGGGGTAGAGGTTGTAGACCGTCTCGCCATAGCCCGGCGTGGGTGCGCGATAGGTCTGCCATTCGCCCAGTTCCTGACGCGCCCGCGCATCGAAGGGTGACACCTCCCGCACCGGAGCGGCGAACCGTGAGCCCTGGCCGAGCAGCGGCGGACCGAAGTTGCTGTGATAGAGCACCTGGTACTCGGCGGTATGCGCCCCCTGGTTGGTCAAGCGGTCGTGCAGCGTGAAGCCGGTGGCCCCGGCGTGGGTGACCAGTTCGGTGTCGATGCGAAAGTTGGCCTGCTTGAAGGCCTCTTCGTGTAGCACGCCCTTGAGGCTGATGCGGTGCGGCGGCTGTTCGTCGATGGTCAGCACCACCTGACTGGCCGGCAGATAACTGGCCCGTCCGTGCAGGGTCAGGAGTTGCCCCCGGTCCATTCCCGGGTGGCCGACCCACTCGAAGCCGGCGCGCGCCACCAGCTCGTTGAAGCCTTCCAGCCAGCCCAGCCCGTTACGGCTTTCCAGATTGACGAAGGCCGGATTGACCACCTCGCGTACCGGAGAATCCCAGCCCAGTCGCAGGGTGCCGGCCTGGGCGCGCAGGACATTCATGCCACGGGTCGCCACCACGGTGAGCTGCATAGCGCCGGTATCGATCTCGATCAGCACCGAACCCTCCTGGCGCCCGCTACTCAGGCGATGCACACCGACGGCGAAGGCCAGGCCATCGCGCAGACCCAGGCGGTCACTGCTGATGCTCCAGTTCTGCACCGGCTTGTCGGGAGCGATGAGGGTGTATTCCCAGGCCGAGGCGCTGACACTGGCAAGGAGCAGGAGACAGCCAGACAACAGACGAGCGTGGATCATGAAGTCCCCTTGGCAGCGCGGTCGACCTGAGTCTAGACCAGCCCGCGCCGGCCTGCAGACCCCCGCTCCAGACGCGACCAGAGGGACAAGACCCCTTATTCCCGTATAGGTTTGTTCAAGGAAATCAAAGGAATGGGTAAAGACAACCTTTACCATTCAAACGACCGTTCGGTACTTGCCAGGGCAGCGATTTTTGCCGAGGATCGGCTCGTCTCTACCACGGAGTGGACTCCATGAAACCTTCAGCCCTGTTCTTGTTGCTTGCCCTGGCGGGCGTTGCCCCGGCCTATGCGGGCAATACCGAAGCCGGACTCGGCGGCGCCGTGGGTGGCGTACTCGGTACCCTGGTCGGCCAGCAGGTCGGCGGCAGTACCGGTGCGGCCATCGGTGCCGGCGTGGGCGGTGCAGCAGGTGGTGTACTGGGCGCTGACCGGCGCAATCGGACCGAGGCCGCCATCGGCGGCGGTCTGGGCGCGGCGGGCGGCAACGTGATCGGCAATAGAGTCGGTGGCAGCACCGGTGGCCTGGTCGGCGCGGCCCTGGGTGGCGGTGCCGGCAGTGCCCTGGGCAACAATCTGGGCGACAGCGGCCGCGACGATCGCCGCTATCGCGACCATCCCGGCAAGGGCTGGAAGCACGCCAAGCACAGACACAAGCGCTGGGATCGCTAATAAAAACGCCCGGCATTGCCGGGCGTTTTTTTGTTGCGCGCGAAGCTACTGACCGAGATCGCGCAGGCGCTTGCCCTGCATCAGATTGCGTTCGATGCGTTCCAGGGTGACACCCTTGGTCTCCGGCACCAGCAGGAACACCAGGAAGATGAACACCACGTTCAGACCGGCATAGATCCAGAAGGTGGTGCCCTGTCCCAGGGTGCCCAGCATGGTCAGGAAGGTGGCACCGACGATCATGTTGGCGATCCAGTTGGTGAAGGTGGAGCAGCCGATGCCGAAGTCGCGGCCCTTGAGCGGCTGCACTTCCGAGCAGAGGGTCCAGATCAGCGGACCGGCCGACATGGCGAAGCCGACGATGAAGATCAGCAGCATGACCACGGTAAAGGTCTGCTGGCCGTGGTTCAGGTTGCCCGCGCCCAGCATGCTGCCGACCACGCCCAGGCCCACGGCCATGACCACGAAGCCGGTATAGAGGATGGGTTTGCGGCCCCACTTGTCGACCAGGAAGATGGCGATGAAGGTGGCCAGCACGTTGGTCAGACCGACCGCGGCGGTAAACCACATCTGGGCGGCGGTGTCGTAGCCCATGCCTTCGAAGATGCGCGGCGCGTAGTACATCACCACGTTCATGCCGGTGAACTGCTGCACCACCTGCAGGAGTACGCCCAGGCCTACCGAGCGGCGGAAGTTGGCATTCTCCTTGAACAGCGACCAGCCCTTTTGCGGGACCTTGAGCTGCTCTTCGATCTCGGCGACTTCCTGCTGGATGACCTTTTCGTCACCGCGCAGCCGGTGCAGGACCTTGATCGCTTCCTCGCGGCGACCCGCCATGATCAGCCAGCGCGGACTGTCGGGTAGCGCGAAGACGCCGATCAGGAACAGCACCCCGGGGATGGCGATGATGCCGAGCATCCAGCGCCAGGCCTCGTAGTAGCTGAAGGCGGTGTTGGAGAGGAAGGCGAGCAGGATGCCGGCGGTGATCATCAGCTGGTACAGCGAGATCATTGAGCCACGGATGTTTTCCGGAGCGACCTCGGCCAGGTACAGCGGCGCGGTGAAGGACGCGATGCCGATGGCCAGGCCGAGCAGGAAGCGGGCAAAGATCAGCATGGTCGGCGAAGTGGCCAGGCCACAGAGGATCGAGCCAATCACGAACAGGATGGCGCCCAGCATCAGCGATTTCTTGCGACCCAGCTTGGCCGACAGCGAGCCCGCGCCCAGAGCGCCCAGGGCGGCACCGGCCATCATGCTGGAGACGATCCACTCGATCACCTGATCGGAGATCTGGAATTCCTGCTGGATGAATTTGGTGGCGCCGGAAATGACGCCGATGTCGAGGCCGAACATCAGACCGGCCAGGGCGGCCATCAAACAGGCGAAGATCGCCTTGGGCTGGGCCTTTTCGGTGACGTGACCGTCGGCGTTGGTAGTGGTGTTGCTCATGACTGAGGCTCCTCGCTCGCCTTGTGGGCGATCTTGTTGGCGCGGGTCGTTCCGTATCCGCTTGTTACAGACCTGTCTAACGATCCTTGGTTCGGCCGGTGAGAGGCCCTTACCAGAGCCGCGCGGGCTGGGCGTTCACATAGGTGGCATAGAGCGAACCGCCGCCGGTGATGAACAGGCGATTGCCCTTGAGGCCACCGAACTCGACGTTGGACACGGTCTCCGGCAGGTGCAGGGTGGCCAGCGGCTGGCCGCTCGGATTGAAGACCCGCACGCTGTTCTGCTCGGCCGAGCCGGCCCAGCTGCACCAGAGGTTGCCGTCGCTGTCGACGCGGAAGCCGTCGATCACGCCCTGGTCCTTGGCATCGATCAGCACCTCGCCGCCGCCCAGGGTGCCGTCGTCCTTCAGCGTGAAGGCACGCAGATGGTTGGGCTTGCCGGGATTGCCGCCGCCAGCGGTGTCGCTGATGTAGAGGCGCTTGCCATCGGGGGCGAAGGCCAGGCCGTTAGGCCGGCCGAAGTCGCCCGCCGCCACCGTGGCCTTGCCCTGGGGATCGATGCGATAGACGTTGGTAGGCAGCTCGAATTCGGCCTTGTGGCCCTCGTAGGCGCCGAGGATGCCGTAGCCGGGATCGGTGAACCAGATGGCACCATCGGCCCCGACCACTACGTCGTTGGGGGCGTTCAGTGGCTTGCCGTCGAAGCGGTCGAGCAGCACCGTGACGCTGCCGTTCAACTCGCGGCGGGTGACGCGGCGGCTGTCGTGCTCGCAGCTGATCAACCGGCCCTCGCGGTCACGGGTGTGGCCATTGGCGTTGTGGGACTGGTCATCGTAGACGCTGACGTGGCCGTCGTCGGCGCTCCAGCGCATCACCCGGGCATTGGGGATGTCGCTGAACAGCAGGCAGCGCCAGTCGGCCATCCACACCGGGCCCTCGGTCCAGAGACCACCGGACCAGAGGCGCTCGACGAAGGCATTGCCCAGGCGGCCTTTGAAGGCCTGGTCGTGGATTTCCCAGGCGGGATCGGGCATGACGATGGGCGGCTTGCCCTCCCAGTTGCGGGTAAGGCCGAACTTGTCGTCGGCGAGGGCGCGACTGGCGACCAGACCGGCCGAAGCGGCCAGGGATACGCCGAGAAAGGTGCGACGGGCGAGCGGCATGGGGAGACTCCTTTGTTGTCGTTATGGGTCCGGCAAGGCCGGTGGCAGAGCACCGCGTACCGGGACAGGCACGCGGTGCTTCCTTAGTCGCCCTTATTCGGGCAGACGTTCCACCTTGCCCACCACCAGGCCATAGCAGAGGGCACCGATCAGTGCGGTCACGCCGATGAAGGCGATGGCCGGGGCGAAGCTGCCGTCCTTGACCAGGAAGCCGATGACGATGGGCACGCAGATGGCCGAGAGGTTGCCGATGAAGTTGAACATGCCGCCGGTGAGGCCGATCAGCCGCTCCGGCGCCATGGCCGAGACCATCGACCAGGTGATGGAGGCCAGGCCGTTGCCAAAGAAGGCCAGCGCCAGGCAGGCGATGATCAGCGCCGGGGAGTCGACGAAGTTGGCGCCGACGATACTGGTGGAGATCAAGAGGCCACCAATGATCGGCAGCTTGCGCGCCAGGCCCACGGAGGCGCCGCGACGGACCAGCCAGTCCGACAGCAGGCCCGAGCAGATCACGCCGAGGAAGGCGGCCAGGAACGGCAACGAGGCGAGAAAGCCGGCCTTGATGAAGTCCATGCCGCGGTATTTCACCAGGTAGGTGGGGAACCAGGTGAGGAAGAACCAGAGGGTGGAATTGAGGCAGAACTGGCCGATGTAGATGCCCCAGAGCTTGCGCTTGTTGAGCACGCTCCAGAGGTCACGCCACTGGAAGGCGGCGCGACTGCGGTTCTTCTGCTCCAGATCGACCAGACCGCCACCCTCCTGGATCAGCGCGACCTCGGCGGCATTGGCGCCGCGGAAATCCTTGGGTTCGCGATAGACCAGATACCAGATGGCGGCCCAGAGGATGCCGACACCGCCGGTGACGACAAAGACCATGTGCCAGCCAAAGGTCTGCTGCAGGTAGATCAGCACCGGGGTGAGAAAGGCCAGGCCGACGAACTGGCCGGAGGTGTAGAAGCCGATGGCGGTGGCCCGCTCGCGCTCGGGAAACCAGGTGGTGACCACCCGGTTGTTGATCGGATAGGCCGGTGCCTCCAGGGCGCCCACGGCGAGACGCAGGATGATCAGGCCGATGAAGCTGCCGACGAAACCCAGGCCGATGGTGGCCAGCGACCAGAGCGCGATGGCTACCGGATAGAGGATGCGCGGAGCGACCTTGTCCACCAGCCAGCCGCCGGGGATCTGCATGGCGGCGTAGGTCCAGCCGAAGGCCGAGAGGATCAGCCCCATGTGCACCGGTTCGATGCCCAGGTCCTGGGCCAGGTGCGGGGCGGCGATGGAGAGGTTGCTGCGGTCGAGGTAGTTGATCACCACGGTGACGAACAGCAGCATCATGATGAAGAAGCGCGCCCGGCTGGGCTTGGCCAGGGTCGGGGCAACCGTGGCCGCCGCCGGGGAGGCCTGGGTAGGGGTTGGCATGGCTCGGGTCCTGTAATTGACGTTGTGGCGAGCGTTGTCGATGTCTAGGGGTCAGGGCGCCGTGGCGGCCCTCACCCTGGCCCTCTCCCAAGGGGAGAGGGGATGGTCGGTGCGGAGGTCGAGTCCCGCGCTCCTGCTCTTGCCCCTCTCCCTTGGGGAGAGGGTTGGGGTGAGGGGCCAGCGGTGTGTCTGGCCATTAACAGTGGCGTTGCTTTTCCCTCACCCTGGCCCTCTCCCAGAGGGAGAGGGGACGGTCAGTGCGAGCGTCGGGGCCGGAGCTCCTGCTCTTGCCCCCTCTCCCTTGGGGAGAGGGTTGGGGTGAGGGAGCAGCGGCGCCAATCTTCGAAAGCAACGCGTCGCGAGCGCAGGCGGAGCAAGGCGAAAGCCGGTGAGAAAGCGGAGTGCACATCGAGTGCATGAGCATTTCGAACCGGCTTTCAACGCCGCTCCGGCAAGCGCAGCAGCGTTGAATCGAAGATTTACCACTCCGCGAAACTGCCGTCCTTGTGCCGCCAGATCGGATTGCGCCAGCGATGGCCGATGGCGGCCTGCTCCTTGACGAATTCCTCGTTGACCTCGACGCCCAGCCCCGGTCCCTGGGGGATCTTCACGTGGCCATCGGCGTAGTCGAAGACCTCGGGATTCTTGATGTAGTCCAGCAGGTCGTTGCCCTGGTTGTAGTGGATGCCCAGGCTCTGCTCCTGGATGAAGGCGTTGTAGCAGTTGGCGTCCAGCTGCAGGTTGACCGCCAGGGCGACGGGGCCGAGCGGGCAATGCAGGGCGATGGCCACGTCATAGGCCTCGGCCATGTTGGCGATCTTGCGTGTTTCGGTGATGCCGCCAGCGTGGGACGGATCGGGCTGCAGGATGTCGACGTAGCCTTCCTGGAGGATGCGCTTGAAGTCCCAGCGCGAGTAGAGCCGCTCGCCCAGGGCGATGGGCGTGTTGCTCATCAGGGCGATTTCCTTGAGCGCCTCATGGTGCTCGCTGAGCACCGGCTCCTCGATGAACATCAGGCGAAACTGCTCCAGCTCCTTGACCAGCACCTTGGCCATGGGCTTGTGCACCCGGCCATGGAAGTCAACGCCGATGCCAAAGTGCGGACCACAGGCGTCGCGGATGGCGGCGACGTTGGCGATCACCTGGTCGACCTTGTCGTAGGTATCGACGAACTGCATCTCTTCGCTGGCGTTCATCTTGATCGCAGTGAAGCCCTTGGCCTGACGCTCCAGGGCCTGGGCTGCGGTCTCCGCCGGGCGGTCGCCGCCGATCCAGGAATAGACGCGGATGCTGTCGCGCACCTGGCCGCCGAGCAGCTCGTGCACCGGTACGCCCAGGGCCTTGCCCTTGATGTCCCACAGGGCCTGGTCGATGCCGGCCAGGGCGCTCATGTGGATGCCGCCGCCGCGATAGAAGCCGCCCCGGTAGAGCACCGTCCAATGGTCTTCGATGTTGCGCGGGTCCTTGCCGATCAGGTAGTCGGCCAGTTCCTCGACCGCCGCCGCCACGCTATGGGCGCGCCCTTCCAACACGGGTTCGCCCCAGCCGTGGATGCCCTCGTCGGTCTCGATCTTGAGAAAGCACCAGCGCGGCGGGACGACATAGGTGGTGAGTTTGGTGATCTTCATGGTGTGGAAATCTCGACAGTAATTATTGGAATCGAGGGATTGGGCAGCTCGCGGTCATGGCGGTTCGCCGCTGCGAACGCTCCTACAGGCTCTTGTAGGAGCGGTCCATGACCGCGAGCTTTAAGCGTTCTTTACCGCCCGCCACCCCGCCGCGAAGGCCTGGGCGTTGGCGCTCACCTGGGCCGCCGTGAGGCCCGGCTTATACAGCGCCGAGCCGAGTCCGAAGCCGTTGGCGCCGGCCGCCACGTAGGGGCCCATGTTGTCCGGGGTGATGCCACCCACCGGCAGGAGCGCCAGCTCCTTGGGGAAGACCGCGCGCCAGGCCTTGACCACCGCCGGGCCGAGTTGCTCGGCGGGAAACAGCTTGAGGCTGTCGGCCCCGGCGTCGAGGGCGGCGAAGCCTTCCGACGGAGTGGCCACGCCCGGGGCGCTGACCAGGCCAGCGGCCTTGCTGGCGCGGATCACCGCCAGGTTGGCGTTGGGCGAGACGATCAGCCGGCCGCCCGCGGCGTCCACCTCGGCCACCTGGGCCTCGGTGAGCACGGTGCCGGCGCCGATCAGGCAGCTTTCATCCAGCTCCGCGGTCAGTCGGCGGATACTTTCGAAGGGCTGCGGCGAGTTGAGCGGGATCTCGATGACGCGAAAGCCGGCGTCGTACAGGGCACGACCGACCGGGACGATCTCGTCCGGGGTGACGCCGCGCAGGATGGCGATCAGCGGCAGGTCCTTGAGGTAGGTATCAAGCATGGGAGCCTCCAGAGGTGGGGAGCAGGCCGGCGGCCTGGGCCAGGCGCCAGAGCCCGGCCCGGGTGGCCTGCTCCAGCAGGCGGACCTGGTGGATGTCGAACAGCGCCAGGGCGTCGCGATAGCGCTGGCAGAGCGCCGCGTCGCCGATCAGCACCAGGGGTGGGCAGGTGGCGCCCTTGAGCGCGGCGACCTGGCTGCGCAATTCTTCGCCGATCAGCAGACCGGACAGGTAGTCGAGGCTGTGCGCCGCGCCCAGCTCGCCGGCCAGCACCCGGCTGCGGGCGGTGAAGAGCCGGCCGAACAGGCCCTCGGCCCCGGCGTCGCGGGCGGTGACCAGGCCCAGGCGGAAGGCCTCGGCACTGGCCTCGGGACCGGCCTCGGTGGCCGGACGCCCCAGGATGGAATGTTCGCGCAGGACGGCGAACAGCTCGCCAGTCATGTAGGTGGCGAAATCGGTGAGGCGACCGTCACGCACCCGCACCCACTTGCTGTGGGTGCCGGGCAGCACCAGCAGGGCCTCGGCGGCCAGGTCCGGCTCCAGTTCGAGGGCGCCGAACACCTGGGTTTCCTCGCCACGCAGCACGTTGGGCAAGGCGCCGCGCTGCATCACGCCGGGGACCAGATGGAGCTCGCCGCAGCCGCTGTCCAGGCGCAGCAGACCGGCAGCCAGGCTGTGGACGTCGGCGGGGCAATCGGCATAGGGCACCTCGCGCCAGCCACCGCGACTGCCGACCATGCCGCAGGCGATGGCGGGCAGGTCCGGCTGGGCCTCGCGCCAGTCGCCCACCAGGGTGCGATAGGCCGCGGCGAAGTCGCCATCGGGCACATGCATGATGCCCCAGGGCCGGCTGCGGGTTTCCAGCACGGCGCCCTGGGCGTCGAACAGCTGGGCGCGTAGGGACGAGGTGCCCCAGTCGAGGCCGATGAGGTGCGGGGTGGCGGTCATGCAGGGCTCCAGCCGAGTTCGCGGGAAATGGCCCGGGCGCAGGCACTGACCTCGGGCTGCAACTCGTGCAGCCGCGCCTCGGGCATATAGGGGATGGCACTGGCCACGCTCAGGGCCGCGACGATGGCGCCGTCGGCACCACGGATGGGCGCGGCCACGCAGCGGATGCCCAGTTCGTTCTCTTCCAGATCCAGGGCATAGCCTTCGGCGGCATGGCGGCGCAGGCGCGCGCAATAGTCGGCCCAGGGCAGGAAGTCCTCGCGCAGGCCGGGCTGGCCGCTACGCCGCGCCACGCCTTCGCCATAGAGGGCTTCCCACTCGACTTCGGCGAGATCCAGCATCAGCGCCTTGCCGACCCCGGTCAGCGCCAGCGGCATGCGCAGGCCGACCCGGGATCTCATCTCCAGGCCCCGGCTGCCCGGCAGCTTGTCCAGATAGAGGACATCGCCGCCCTCGCGCACGCCGAGGTGCACGGTGTCACCGCAGTGCTGGGCCAGGCGTTGCAGATGGGGCCGGGCCACGCCGGTCAGCGGCAGCTGTTCGCGGGCCTGGTAGCCGAGGGCGATGAGGTGGCTGCCCAAGATCAGTCGACCGCCATCGCTGCGTAGGTAGCCGGCCTGGGTCAGGGCGGCGACCAGGCGATGGGTGGTGCTGCGGGTGCAGCCAATGGCGGCGCCGACCTGGGCCAGGTTGTCGGCCCCGGCGGCCACGGCTTCGAGCACCGCCAGGCCGCGAAACAGCGCCTGGGCCCCGCTGGGCGCTTCGCCCTTGTTGGAATTGTTGTCGTTCATGGCCTTCACTCTAGAAGCCTCGCTGGCAAATCTCAATATGTGATACGTCATCCCATATTGTGGGATTGAAGTTAGATATGACAGCCTTGTCACATAGCTGCAATATTGGCGCTATCTAATGCACGGCACATTGCAAGGACTCGAGAGGCAGAGCGCTCCATGACAGGTAAATCCATCCTGATCGTCGACGATGAGGCCCCCATTCGCGAAATGATCGCCGTGGCCCTGGAAATGGCGGGCTATGAATGCCTGGAGGCGGACAACAGCAAGGACGCCCACGCCCTGATCGTCGATCGCAAGCCCGATCTCATCCTGCTCGACTGGATGCTGCCCGGCACCTCCGGCCTGGAGCTGGCTCGGCGCCTCAAGCGCGACGAGCTGACCGACGCCATTCCCATCATCATGCTCACGGCCAAGGGCGACGAGGACAACAAGGTCCAAGGCCTGGAGACCGGTGCCGACGACTACATCACCAAGCCCTTCTCGCCCCGCGAGCTGGTGGCGCGCCTGAAAGCCGTGCTGCGCCGTACCGGCCATCTGGAGAACGACGGTCCGCTGGAGGTCAACGGCCTGATCCTGGATCCGATCAGCCACCGGGTGACCATCGATGGCGCTCCCGCCGAGATGGGGCCCACCGAGTACCGGCTTCTGCAGTTCTTCATGACCCACCAGGAGCGCGCCTACACCCGCGGCCAGTTGCTCGACCAGGTCTGGGGCGGCAACGTCTATGTCGAGGAGCGCACCGTGGACGTGCACATCCGTCGCCTGCGCAAGGCCCTGGGCGAGACCTACGAGAACCTGGTACAAACGGTACGCGGCACCGGGTATCGCTTTTCCACCAAACTCTGACGCGGGATCACCGCCGCCGTGAACATCAACTGGCGCTCCCGTCTGGCCACCCAGCTGTCGATCGTGGTCGGCGGCTGCGCCCTAGCCGGCTGGCCCTTCGGCCATGTCGGGCTGGCGGTGGCTCTGGGACTGGCGGTCTATCTGGCGGTCACCCTGAAACACCTGCTGCGGCTGCATGCCTGGCTGCTGAGCGATGCCCCGGGCGCACCACCCGAGGCCGAAGGGCTGTGGGGCGATGTGCTGGACCGGCTCTATCGCCGCCAGCGCCACGAGCAGCGCCAGCGTGAAGAACTGCTCGCCGTCATCGGCCGCGCCCAGGCCTCCACCGAGGCCCTGCGCGACGCCATCATCCTGGTGGACCGCCATGGCAACCTGGAATGGTGGAACCGCGCCGCGGAAACCCTGCTGGGTCTGCGCCAGCCCCAGGACCTCGCCCAACCCATCACCAACCTGGTGCGCCATCCGCGCTTTTCCGACTACTTTCTCGGTGGCGACTACGGTGAACCGCTGGAACTGGCCTCGCCGCTCAACGACGACCAGTACCTGCACATCCTGATCACCCGCTTCGGCGAGGGCGATCGCCTGCTGCTGGTGCGTGACGTGACTCGCATCCACCAGCTGGAACAGATGCGCAAGGATTTCGTCGCCAACGTCTCCCATGAGCTGCGCACCCCGCTGACGGTGATCACCGGCTACCTGGAAACCCTGCTGGACAACGCCGAGCATGCCACCCCGCGCTGGCGCCGGGCGCTGGGACAGATGCAGCAGCAGGCCGGGCGCATGCAGCACACCATCGACGACCTCCTGCTGCTGGCCCGCCTGGAAGCCACCGACTACCCCGCCGACAATCGCCCCGTGGCCCTGGAGCCCCTGCTCGCCTCCATCCTGCAGGACGGCCGCGCCCTGTCCGGTGCGATAGGCCACCGCCTGAGCCTGGACTGCGCCCCGGACCTGGCGCTGCTGGGCAGCGAGACGGAATTGCGCAGCTGCTTTTCCAACCTGGTGTTCAACGCGGTCAAGTACAGCCCCGAGGGCGGCGAGGTGCGGGTACGCGCCTGGCAGGACGCCGAAGGCGCCCACGTCGCGGTGCAGGACACCGGCCCTGGCATCGACGCCCGCCACCTGCCGCGCCTGACCGAGCGCTTCTATCGCATCGACGCCAGCCGCGCCTCCAGCACCGGTGGCACCGGCCTGGGCCTGGCCATCGTCAAGCACGTGCTGATCCGTCATCGCGGCGGCCTGGACATCCACAGCGTGCCCGGCGAGGGCAGCTGCTTCACCTGCCATTTCCAGCCCGAGCAGATCGCCCAGCGCACCGCCGTCTCGGCCTGAACCGCCGCCGCCCCGCCGTGCTATCGTCCGGCCATCCCTGTCACGGTCCCTTGTCATGCCTCCAGCCCTGCGCCTGCTGCCGGTCCTGTTGCTCGCCCTGCTCGGCGGTCTGCTGGTCAGCGTGCTGGCCTGGCAGCGCGCCGAACGGGCGAGCCTGGCAGAGGCCAGCCTGCTCGGCCAGGAACAGTTGCGCCTGCATGCCAGCAGCCTGCAGACCCTGATCGATCGCTTTCGCGCCCTGCCCGCGGTGCTGGCCCAGGATCCCGAGCTGATCGCCGCCCTCACCACGCCACCCGATGCCGCCGCCACCGAGCGCCTCAATCTCAAGCTGGAACGACTCAATGCCGCTGCCCAGTCCTCGACCCTGGAGGTGCTGGACCGCAGCGGCCTGGCCATCGGCGCCAGCAACTGGCGGCTGCCCACCAGCTACGTCGGCCATAACTACGGCTTCCGGCCCTATTTCCGCGAGACCCTCGCGGGCGGCAGCGGCCGCTTCTATGCCGTGGGGGTCACCACCGGCATTCCCGGCTATTTCCTCTCCCACGCGGTGCTGGACGCCCAGGGCCGCTTTCTCGGCGCCGTGGTGGTCAAGCTGGAATTTCCCGCCATCGAGGCGCGCTGGGGCGAGCACCCCGAGGTCTTGCTGGTGAGCGATGCGCGCGGCGTGGTCTTTGCCGCCAACCGGCCGGCCTGGCGCTATCGCCTGCTGCGCGAGCTGACGCCCGCCGAACGCGCCGAACTGGCCACCACCCGGCAGTACGACAGACGCACCCTGCAACCGCTGCTGCATAGCCAACAGGTGGTCTTGGACGACCAGCGCCAGGTGGCCCGTATCGAGGCGCCCGAAGGCAGCGCCGACTACCTCTGGGACAGCCTGCCGCTGCCCAGCGAAGGCTGGACCCTGCACCTGATCAGACCGACCCGGGAGCTGCAGGGCAGCGGCCTGGGCGCCGCCCTGGCCGCCGGCTGCGCCTGGCTGCTGCTGGTCTGCGCCGGCCTGCTGCTGGTGCAGCGGCGGCGGCTGCTACGCCTGCGCCAGCGCAGTCGACTGGAGCTGGAGCAACTGGTGGAAGCCCGCACCGCCGAGTTGCGCACCGCCCAGGATGGCCTGGTGCAGGCCGCCAAGCTGGCCGCCCTGGGGCAGATGTCGGCAGCCCTGGTGCATGAACTCAACCAGCCGCTCACCGCCCAGCGCATGCACCTGGCCAGTCTGCGGCTGCTGCTGGACCACGGCCGGCTGGACGAGGCCCGCGCCGCCCTGGAACGCCTCGATGGCCTGCTCACCCGCATGAGCGGCTTGACCGCCCACCTCAAGACCTATGCCCGCAAGACCCCTGCCGGTCTGCGCGAGCGGGTCGATCTGGCCCGGGTAGTGGATCAGGCGCTGGAGTTGCTGGAGGCGCGGCGCGCCGAGCTGGCTGTCGAATTGAACTTGGAACTGCCGCGCCCGGCCTGGCTGCTGGGCGATCCGATTCGCCTGGAGCAGGTGCTGGTCAATCTGCTGCGCAATGCCCTGGACGCCGTGGCCGAACGACCGAAGCCGCAGGTTGCGGTCAGCCTCGTGCAAGAGGGGGACAGCTGGTTGCTGGAGGTGGCCGACAACGGTGGCGGCATCGCCGCCGAGCACCTCGACCAGGTGTTCGATCCCTTCTTTACCACCAAGCCGGTCGGCGAAGGCCTGGGGCTGGGGCTGGCGGTGTCCTCGGCCATCGTCCAGGCCCAGGGCGGCAGCCTGACGGCCACGAACGACACCGAAGGCGCGGTCTTCAGGCTTCGGCTGCCGGTAGCCTCCTGCGGCCAAGAAGCGTCTCCCTCCCCCTAGTCGCCTGCGGCTTGCCGCACTGGCCCAAGCTGAAATCACTGCGCGGCCCCCGGGTCTATTCCGCTGCCCGCTACGTTCATTCCTTCGGATGACTCGACCGCCCCGTGCCGTTCGGGCAAGGTAACCGCGCACCAGCCGCGAGAGGACGCCCCCATGCAAGCCCAGGTCTATCTGGTCGACGACGAAGCCAGCATCCGCGAAGCGGTGCGCCAGTGGCTGGAGCTGTCGGGGCATCAGGTGCGGCTGTTCGCCCGCGCCGAGGACTGCCTGGCGGCGGTGACCCCGGATTTCGCCGGCGTGGTGGTCAGCGACGTGCGCATGCCCGGCATGGACGGCCTGGCCCTGTTGGGCCGGCTGCAGGCCCTGGATGCCGACCTACCGGTGATCCTGCTCACTGCCCACGGCGACGTCGCCCTGGCCGTCAGCGCCATGCGTCAGGGCGCCTACGACTTCCTGGAAAAGCCCTTCAGCCCCGAGGCACTGCTCGGCGATCTCGGCCGCGCCCTGGAAAAGCGCCGGCTGGTGCTAGAGAACCGCCAGCTGCACCGCCGGGTCGATGACCAGAGCGCCCTCGCCCGTCGGCTGCTCGGCGTCTCGCCCGGCATCGTCCGCCTGCGCCAGCAGATCCTCGACCTGGCACCGACCCCGGTCAACGTGCTCTTGCGCGGCGAGACCGGCAGCGGCAAGGAACTGGTCGCCCGTTGCCTGCATGACTTCGGTCCCCGGGCCGGCAAGGCCTTTGTCGCGCTCAATTGCGCGGCCATCCCCGAGCAGCTGTTCGAGAGCGAATTGTTCGGCCATGAGAGCGGCGCCTTCACCGGTGCCCAGGGCCGGCGCATCGGCAAGCTGGAATACGCCAACGGCGGCACCCTGTTTCTCGACGAGATCGAAAGCATGCCCCTGGCGCAGCAGGTCAAGCTCTTGCGGGTGCTGCAGGAGCAACGCCTGGAGCGCCTCGGCTCCAACCAGAGCATCGCCCTGGACCTGCGCATCGTCGCCGCCACCAAGCCGGACCTGCTGGAAGAGGCGCGCGCCGGGCGCTTTCGCGAAGACTTGGCCTATCGCCTCAATGTCGCCGAGCTGCACCTGCCGCCGCTGCGGGCGCGACGCGAAGACATCCCGCTGCTGTTCGATCACTTTCTCGCCGAGGCCGGCGCCCGCCTGGGGCGCCCGGTCACCCCGCCCGGCGCGGCGCGACTGGCCCAGCTGCTGGGTCACGGCTGGCCGGGCAATGTCCGCGAACTGGCCAACGCCGCCGAACGCGAGGTCCTCGGCCTGGGCGCGCCGCCGACCGCCCAGGGCAATTCCCTGGCCGATCAGCTGGAAGCCTTCGAGGCCCAGTGCCTGCGCGCCGCCCTGGCCCGCCACGGCGGCGAGATCAAGGCGGTAATGGACGAGTTGCAACTGCCACGGCGCACCCTCAACGAGAAGATGCAACGCCATGGCCTGGTGCGCGCCGACTTTCGCGACGACGACTGAGGCGCCATCGGCGGAAATCCGCTCATTGCCCACCGGCTTTCGGCGATCTTTCGCCGATCCGCCCTGGCAAAACCCAGTCAGAATGCGGCTTCGCGACCTGGCACGCGCCCTGCTATAGCCCTTGTCGACGCCCCGAGCGCCCTAATAACAACGACAAGAGGAACACCCCTGTGGATAGCACCGCTACCCTCGCGGCCGGCCAGACCGCGCCCAAGACTACCTCGCAGCGCATCAAGTCCATCTTCAGCGGTTCCGTCGGCAACCTGGTCGAATGGTACGACTGGTACGTCTACGCCGCCTTCTCACTGTATTTCGCCAAGGCCTTCTTTCCCAAGGGCGACCAGACCGCCCAGCTGCTCAACGTGGCCGCCATCTTTGCCGTGGGCTTTCTCATGCGCCCCATCGGCGGTTGGCTGATGGGCCTCTATGCCGACAAGGCCGGCCGCAAGTCCGCGCTGATGGTCTCGGTGATCATGATGTGCGCAGGCTCCTTGATCATCGCCCTCACCCCCAGCTACACCACCATCGGTGTCGCTGCCCCCATCATGCTGGTGCTGGCGCGGCTGCTGCAGGGCCTCTCAGTCGGCGGTGAATACGGCACCTCCGCCACCTACCTGAGCGAGATGGCGACCAAGGAAAGCCGTGGCTTCTACTCCAGCTTCCAGTACGTCACCCTGATCTCCGGTCAGCTGCTGGCCCTGGCCACCCTGATCGTGCTGCAACAGACCCTGACCGTCGAACAGCTGGAAAGCTGGGGCTGGCGCATTCCCTTCCTGATCGGCGCCGCCTGCGCCGTGACCGCGCTCTATCTGCGCCGCGGCATGGAAGAGACCAGCTCCTTCAAGAAGGCCGAGAAGCCCAAGGAATCCCTGATGCGCACCCTGGCGCGCCATCCCAAGGAATTCCTCACCGTGGTCGGCCTGACCATGGGTGGCACCCTGGCCTTCTACACCTACACCACCTACATGCAGAAGTACCTGGTCAACTCGGTGGGCATGAGCAAGACCGACGCCACCTCCATCTCGGCGGCGACGCTGTTCCTGTTCATGCTGCTGCAGCCCGTCGTCGGCGCCCTCTCCGATCGCGTCGGCCGGCGCCCGGTGCTGATCGCCTTCGGCGTGCTCGGCACGCTGTTCACCTATCCGATCCTGACCGCCCTGGGTAGCGTCACCACTTGGTGGGGCGCCTTCGGCCTGATCATGGTGGCGCTGGTGATCGTCAGCTTCTACACCTCGATCAACGCCGTGGTGAAGGCCGAGCTGTTCCCCACCGAGATCCGCGCCTTGGGCGTCGGCCTGCCCTATGCGCTGACCGTGTCCATCTTCGGCGGCACCGCCGAATACCTGGCGCTGTGGTTCAAGAGCATCGGCATGGAAAGCGGCTACTACTGGTACGTGACCGGCTGCATCGCCTGCTCGCTGCTGGTCTACGTCCTCATGAAAGACACCCGCGATCACTCGCGCATCGTCCACGAATAACCGCTCGTCCCTGGGTGCGGGCCTCTCGGTCATTAGATTTGGCCGTCCGGCCCGCCCCCCTTTGCCTGGGCTTTGGGGCACGCCATCGTAGTGCCACCGGCAGCACTCACAACGGTCATTTCGCTGGCCGCTGTGGCGAGTTCGCCCCCTCCTCCCAAGCCCCGGTTACACACTCATGGAAATCGACTACGGTCCCAGCTACGCCAAACTGGGTATCCAGTTTCAATACCAGTGGAGCACCCTGCTGCGCGATGCCCTGAAGAAGCACGGCATCACCGACGCCCAGGCCAAGGCCATCTGTGGTGACTTCGCCTTCGATCTTTCCAAGCTCATCGACGAAGCTGAAATCAAGGCCGACGGCCTTTCCTACCGCCCGGTAATTGCCTTCACCGAGGACGAAGAAACCCTGCTGGTGCAGTCCGCCGAGTTCGACTATCACGAAGCGGCCTATGCCACTGCCGCGGCGGCGTTCGAGAAGAAATAAGACGCGGGCACGGGGCTTTGCGCCCTCACCCCAACCCTCTCCCCTGGGGAGAGGGGGCGGTCTGGAGCGGTAGTGGGCTCTTCCTCCAGACATGGGCCTCGATGTTGTTCCAGTGTTACCGCGATAGCGATTAGCGATACCCAAGCTAAGACCAGCTCCGGTGACTATACCTCCTGATCTCCACACCGCCCTCAGCCAGGCTTGACCCTCGGCTTGCGCACCCGCGTTGGTGCGCCACCCGGCTTGGCCTTGGCCCCGCCCGTACGCCGCTTCTTCTTCCAAGGCGCACCCTTGCCCGCCGGCGGCGGTCCGCTGATGGTCAGGGTCAGGCCAAGGCAGCGCTCGACCTGCTTGCCCATCCAGGCCGATTGCTTGGTGACGAATTCCGCGAGGCTCAATTCGCCTTCCTGCACCCGATCCAGTGCCTGCTCCCAGAGCGCCGTGGTACCCGGATCGGCGATGGCCCGAGGCACGGCGTCGATCAGGCCGAAGGCCGCCGGCGTCGCCGCCAGGGCCTTGCCCTGCTTGACCATATAGCCGCGGTCCAGCAAGCCCTGGATGATGCTGGCGCGGGTCGCCTCGGTGCCGATGCCGGTGGTGTCCTTGAGCTTCTGCTTGAGAGCCGGATCCTCCACCAGCTTGGCGACATTTTTCATCGCCTTGATCAAATCGCCCTCGGTGAAGGGCTTGGGCGGCTGGGTCAGTTGATCCCGGCAGCGCACCTCCACCACCGGATAGGACTCCCCCTCGCGCAACTCGGGCAGCGCCTGGGGCGGCGGGGCCTCACGGCCCTTGGGCGGCGTGAGCGACTCGGGCAAGGCGCGCCGCCAGCCCGGTTCCACCAGCCGCTTGCCGGTGGCGCGCAGGCGTTCGCCACCGGCCTCGAAGTCGGCCTGGGTACGATCAAATTCGTGCTGCGGCAGGAACTGCGCCAGGTAACGGGCACGGATCAGGCCATAGACGTTGCGCTCCTGCGGACTCAAACGCCCCAGGTCGCGGGTCACCAGGGTCGGGATGATGCCGTGGTGGGCGCTGACCTTGGCATCGTTCCAGGCCCGCGAGCGGCGACTGGCGTCCAGGTGATCGCGCAGGGGGACGAGACTGTTGTCGGCGCCCAGCAAGGCGGCCAGCAGCGCCGGCGCCTCGGCGTGCTGGGACAGCGGCAGGTAGCCGCAGTCGCTGCGTGGATAGGTGATCAGCTTGTACTTTTCATAGAGCGCCTGGGCCACGTCCAGGGTCTGCTGGGCGCCCAGGTTGAGGCGCTTGGAGCAGACCTCCTGCAGGGTGCCCAGATCGAAGGGCAAGGGCGCTGCCTCACGGATGCGTTCGGTCTTGAGCTTGACCAGCCGGGCCTGCCCGGCCGCCTCGATGGCCCGCGCCGCGGCCTGGGCCACCTCGGGCTTGAGGCAGCGCCCCTGGTCGTCACAGACGTCCTCTGGCGGCTGCCATTGGGCCTGAAAGCGACTGCCCGAGGCCTCCAGGGTCGCCTCCACGGTCCAGAAAGGCATTGGCACGAAGGCGGCGATGGCGCGGTCGCGGTCCACCACCAAGCGCAGGGTCGGGGTCTGCACCCGCCCGACCGAGAGTACGCCCTGGTAGCCGGAGCGACGTCCCAGCAGGGTGAACAGCCGGCTCATGTTCATGCCGATCAGCCAGTCGGCGCGCGAACGCCCCAGGGCGGACTGATAGAGTCCATAGGTCTCGGCACCGGGCTTGAGCGCGGCCAAGGCGCGGCGGATGGAGATATCGTCCAGCGCCGACAGCCACAGCCGGCGAATCGGCCCGCGATAGCGGCAATGTTCCACCAGCTCGCGGGCGATCATCTCGCCCTCGCGATCGGCATCGGTGGCGATCACCAGCTCACTGGCCTCGCCGAGCAGGCGCTTGACCGCCTTGAACTGGCTGCCGGTGGTCTTCTTGACCTGCAGCTTCCACTGCTCGGGGACGATGGGCAGGTCGTCCAGCGACCAGCGCTTGTAGCGGGCGTCATAGGCATCCGGTGGCGCCGTTTCCAGCAGATGACCGATGCACCAGGTGACGGTCACACCCTGCCCCTGCAGGCAGCCCTCGCCACGGCGCGTGGCGCCGAGGACACGGGCGATGTCCTTGGCCTGGGAAGGTTTTTCGCAGAGATACAGCTGCATGGCGGGCGTCGCGCGAGGGGAATCGCCACAGGATGCAAAGCCTGCGCGACCTGCGCAAGAACTAATCTGTATATCCGTACAGAAAACGGTCTTGGCGCAAATTCGCCCAACAGGCCACAGCGCCCTTAGGACGTGGATCACAGCTTGAACGGCTGCTACCGGGGGAGCGGAATCTTGCCCGTGACGGCCGGTCCTTGGGCTACGGCACTTTCGCCGTCTTTAGCCGAGCTCTGGGAGGCGTCAATGAACACTGTAGCTATGGATCGCGCCACGGCCGAGAGCACCGGCGCCGGAAATTTCGTGGATACCGCCAGCGGCCAGGCCCTGCGCGCCAGCATTTCGGCCATGCGCCGGACCACCAGCCAGGTGCAGCGCATCAACGATCAACTCTGGGAAGTCTGGCCGGACGGCCGTCGCAAGCTGCTGCTGCGCTAAGACGCTCCGCCCGACGCCCTAAGCGGGCGTCGGCGCCTCCAGCGCGGCCAGATAGGTCGCGACCTCGGCCTGGATCCAGGCGCTGAAGCGCTCCTGCTTGTCCGCCGATTCGGCACGTTCCGGCCAGACCAGCCAGTAGGCATAGGGATAGGGCGCCGTCACCGGACTGAGCTGGACCAGACGCCCCTCGTTCAGCGCGGCCTGCACCAGGCTGCGCCGCTCCAGCGCCAGCGCCTGACCAAGGCGTAGCGCCTCCAGTACCACGTTGGAATCGTTCACGCTGATGCCGCGATTGGGCGCCGCTTCGCCTAGACCGGCCGTTTCGCCCCAGTGCAGCCAGGTTTCCTCCGTGTGCAATAGCGGCTGCGTGAGGGCCTCGTCCAGGCTGCGCGGCAGTTGCCCACCGTTGTAACCAGGCGCCGCTACCAGCAGCACATCGTCCTGGAACAGCCGCAACGCCGTCAGGCCATCCCACTGTCCCTCCCCCATGCGCACCCCGATATCCACCATGCCCTGGCGCAGATCCTGGAAATCCAGGCTGGTCTGGATGCGGATGCGATATTCCGGGTGCAGGGCGCGAAAACGTGGCAGTCGCGGCAGCAGCCAGTGGGTGGCGAAGGAGGGAAAGGTGGCGAACACCAGTTCGTTGCGGCGTGGCCGGGCCTGCAGTCGCCGCGTGGCTTCGCCCAGATCCTCGAGCAACTGGCGGACCTGCTCGGCATAGACGCGACCGTCACCGGTGACCTCGATCCCGCGCCCCTGGCGCTCGAACAGCACCATGCCCAGCTGGTGCTCCAGGCCCTTCACCTGCTGGCTCACCGCGGCATGGGTGAGATGCAATTCGGTGGCGGCGCGGGTCACGCTGCCCAGACGAGCTACCGCTTCGAAGCAGCGCAGAGCATTCAGCGGCGGTACGCGCGACATGTAAGACTTCCTTAACTATTCCGTCAGATTTTCTCGCTGGAAGTAGCTTCGTCGAATCCTTAATGTCTTGTCCAGAGCGGCACCGGGCGTGAAACGCGCAACAGGGGTGACGTTCCACGTGAAACAGGATTCACTCTTTCTGACAGGATGCCCCCATGCAACTCATTGGCATGCTCGACTCCCCCTATGTGCGGCGAGTCGCGATCTCCCTGCGCCTGCTGGTGCTGCCCTTCGAACTGCGCCAGGTGTCGCTGTTTCGCGAGGTCGAGCGCTTTCGCAGCTTCAATCCGGTGCTCAAGGCGCCCACGCTGATCTGCCTGGACGGCCAGCGGCTGATGGATTCGTCGCTGATCCTGAACTACGCCCAGCACCTCGCCTGCGGTAGCCGGCAGTTGCTTCCTGCGGGCCATGCGGCCCGGGCAACCGCCCTCGGTCGCAGCGGCCTGGCGCTGGCCCTGTCCGAGAAGGCGGTGCAGCTGGTGTACGAGCGTGACCTGCGACCGGAAGAGAAACGCCATGCGCCCTGGCAGCAGCGGGTGGAGGGACAATTGCGCGCGGCCTGTGGCGCCCTGGACAAGACCTGGCTGGGCCCGCGTCCGCCGCTGGGTGAAGACAGCATCGGCCAGGATGCCATCGACACGGCGGTGGCCTGGACCTTCCTGCACTTCGCCCTGCCGGGACTGATCGAGCGGCGTAACTACCCGACACTGGAGGCCCTGACCACCGAAGCGGAGGCCCTGTCGGTGTTTCGGGATTATCCGGTGGCGTGAGGGGGCTTTGGGCTTCGCTGGCGCTCAACCCAACCTACGGCACGCGCTCGTAGGTTGAGTTGAGCAACGCGAAGCCCAACACTCAGATCAACCGCGGTAATACCGCTGTGGCACGAAGGGGGTCTTGGCGACCTTGACCGGCACCTGTTTGCCGCGCACCACGGCAAACAACTGGGTATCGAGGGCGGCAAAGTCGCTATCGACATACCCCATGGCCACCGGCGCACCCAGAGTCGGGCCAAAGCCGCCACTGGTAACACGGCCGATGCTGGCACCGTTGGCATCCACTAGCTCCGCGCCTTCGCGCACCGGCACCCGCTCCTGTACCAGCAGGCCGACGCGCTTGCGGCTCACGCCCTCGCGTTGCTCGGCGAAGATGCGGTCGGCACCGGGAAAACCGCCGGCGCGACCGTTGCCTTCACGACGCACCTTCGACAGCGCCCACCCCAGGTTGGCCATCACCGGCGTGGTGCCGGCATCCATGTCATGGCCATAGAGGCATAGACCGGCTTCCAGGCGCAGGGAGTCGCGGGCGCCCAGGCCGATGGCCTCGACTTCCGGCTCGGCCAGCAGATGGCGCGCCAGGGCTTCGGCAGCGGCGCTCGGCACCGAGATCTCGTAGCCGTCTTCGCCCGTGTAGCCACTGCGACTGACGATGCAGGGCTGGTCCAGCAGCTTGACGCGGCGGACCTGCATGAAAGTCATCTCCGCCACCTCCGGCGCCAGGCGCGCGAGCACCGCGGCAGCGGCGGGACCTTGCAGGGCCAGCAGGGCGCGGTCGAATTGCGGCAGCACTTGGCAGCGATCGCCCAGGTGCTTTTCCAGATGGGCGAGGTCGGCTTCCTTGCAGGCGGCGTTGACCACTAGGTAGAGGCAGTCACCCAGGTTGGCGACCATGAGGTCGTCGAGGATGCCGCCGTTGTCGTCGGTCAGCAGGGCATAGCGCTGCATGCCGCTGGGCAGGTCGATGATGTCGACCGGCACCAGGGTCTCCAGCGCCTCGGCGGCTTCTTCGCCTTCGAGCAGGACCTGGCCCATGTGGGACACATCGAACAACCCGGCCTGGGCGCGGGTGTGCTGGTGCTCCTTGAGCACGCCGAGCGGGTATTGCACCGGCATCTCGTAGCCGGCGAAGGGCACCATGCGGGCGCCGAGTTCCAGGTGCAGGGCGTGCAGCGAAGTCTTGAGCAGGGACATGGTGGGGCTCCGTGTCGGGTGGCGGCTTGCTCGCCCCTCGAGGAGGAGCGGGCAAGCACTGGACTGATGGGTCGCAACTATGGGTGATTCGGTCATCACTTACCCCGGCCGCTTTCCCAGGGGGAAAAGGGCCGGGGTAAGGGCTCAGGCCTCGCCGTAGGCTTCGATCGGCGGGCAGGAGCAGACCAGGTTGCGATCGCCGTAGACGTTGTCGATGCGTGCTACCGGCGGCCAGTACTTGCCATCCACCAGGCTCGGCAGCGGGAAGACCGCCTGCTCGCGGCTGTAGGGGTGGGTCCACTCGCCCGCCAGTTCACGCGCGGTGTGCGGCGCGTTCTTCAGCGGGTTGTCCTGGGGATCCAGGTTGCCGGCTTCCAGGGCGCGGATCTCTTCGCGGATGGCGATCATGGCGTCGCAGAAGCGATCCAGTTCCTGCTTGGACTCGCTCTCGGTGGGCTCGATCATCAGGGTGCCGGCCACTGGGAAGGACATGGTCGGGGCATGGAAACCGAAGTCGATCAGGCGCTTGGCCACGTCGTCCACGGTCACGCCGCTGCTGTCCTTGAGCGGACGCAGGTCGAGGATGCACTCGTGGGCCACCAGGCCACCGGTGCCGCTGTAGAGCACCGGATAGTGCTCTTCCAGCCGGCGGGCGATGTAGTTGGCGCTGAGGATGGCGATTTGTGAGGCGCGGGTCAGACCGGCGCTGCCCATCATCTTCAGGTACATCCAGGAGATCGGCAGGATGCTGGCGCTGCCGTAGGGCGCCGCGCAGACCGCGCCTTCCTTGCGTTCCAGCCGGGCATGGCCGGGCAGGAAGGGCGCCAGGTGCGCTTTGACGCCAATGGGGCCGACGCCCGGACCGCCGCCGCCGTGGGGGATGCAGAAGGTCTTGTGCAGATTGAGGTGGGAGACGTCGCCGCCGAATTGGCCCGGGGCGCAGAGACCGACCATGGCGTTCATGTTGGCGCCGTCGATATAGACCTGGCCACCGTGGTCATGGACCACCTGGCAGATCTCGCGGATGGCCTCTTCGAACACCCCGTGGGTGGACGGATAGGTGATCATCAGCGCGGCCAGGCGCTCGCTGTGCTGCTCGGCCTTGGCGCGCAGGTCGTCGAGATCGACGTTGCCGCGCTTGTCGCAGGCCACCACCACCACGCGCATGTCGACCATGCTGGCGGTGGCCGGGTTGGTGCCATGGGCCGAGGCCGGGATCAGGCAGACGTCGCGCTCACTCTCACCACGGCTCGCGTGATAGGCACGGATGGCCAGCAGGCCGGCGTACTCGCCCTGGGAGCCGGCGTTGGGCTGCAGGGAGACGGCGTCATAGCCGGTGGCGGCGCAGAGCATGGCTTCCAGCTCGGTGGTGAGCTGGGCATAGCCCTCGGCCTGGTCGGCCGGGGCGAAGGGGTGGATACCGCCGAACTCGGCCCAGGTGACCGGGATCATCTCGCTGGCGGCGTTGAGCTTCATGGTGCAGGAGCCCAGCGGGATCATGGTGCGATCCAGCGCCAGGTCCTTGTCCGCCAGCTTGCGCAGGTAGCGCATCAGCTCGGTCTCGGACCTGTGGCTGGCGAACACCGGATGGGTCAGGAAGGCCGACTGGCGCTGCAGCGCCGCGGGCACTTCCACGCCCTGTGCATCGCCCAGCTCGGCGACCTGGGGTGCGGGCTTGCCGTCGGCCAGGATCTCCAGCAGCGCCTGGACATCGGCCAGGGTGCTGGTCTCGTCCAGGGACACGCCCAGGACCTCGGCGCTGACTTCACGCAGGTTGTAGCCACGGGCACGGGCGGACTCGTGCAAGGCGGCGGTGCGCGCGCCGAACACCAAGGTCAGGGTGTCGAAGGCGGTGTGCTGGGTCTCGTGGCCCAGGCGCTGCAGGCCGGCGGCCAGCAGACTGGTCAGACGCTGCACCCGGGTGGCGATGCGGGTCAGGCCTTCGGGACCGTGATAGACCGCGTACATGCTGGCGATGTTGGCCAGGAGCACCTGGGCGGTGCAGATGTTGCTGGTGGCCTTCTCGCGGCGGATGTGCTGCTCGCGGGTCTGCAGCGCCAGGCGATAGGCCGGGTTGCCGTGGCGGTCGATGGAGACGCCGACGACACGACCGGGCATGTCGCGCTTGTACTTGTCCTGCGTGGCGAAGTACGCCGCGTGCGGACCGCCGAAACCGAGCGGTACGCCAAAGCGCTGGGCGGTGCCGATGGCCACGTCCGCGCCCAGCTCGCCGGGCGGGGTGAGCAGGGTCAGCGCCAGCAGGTCGGCGGCCATGGCCACCAGGGCACCGGCGGCCTGGAAGGCCTGGATGCTCTCCCGGTAGTCACGGATCTCGCCGGTGGTCATGGGGTACTGGAACAGCGCACCAAAGAAGCGGCCGTGGTTCTCGATCTCGGTTTCCACGCCCACCACCACCTCGATGCCCAGGGGCTCGGCGCGGGTACGCAGGACGTCCAGGGTCTGCGAATGGCAATGCACGGATGCGAAGAAGGCGCTGGCCTTGTTTTTCGCCAGGCGTTTGCAGAAGGTCATGGCCTCGGCGGCGGCGGTGCCCTCGTCCAGCAGCGAGGCGTTGGCCACCGGCATGCCGGTGAGATCGCCTATCAGCGTCTGGAAGTTGAGCAACGCCTCTAGGCGACCCTGGGAGATCTCCGGCTGGTAGGGGGTGTAGGCGGTGTACCAGGCCGGATTTTCCAGCAGGTTGCGCAGGATCGGCGCCGGGGTGTGGGTGTTGTAGTAGCCCTGACCGATCAGGCTCTTGAGCAGGCGATTCTTGCCGGCGATGGTGCGCAACTCGGCCAGGGCGTCGGCTTCGGACAGTCCGGCGGGCAGGTCCAGCACGCTGGTGCCCTTGATGCTCTCGGGGATCACCTGGGCGGTCATGGCCTCCAGAGATTCGTAGCCGAGCAGGTTCAGCATGGCGATCTCGTCCAGCTCGCGCGGACCGATGTGGCGCGGGACGAATTCGTCGGCGGTGCTGAGGGTGTCGTGCAGCGACATGGCGGTCTTACCCCTTGATCAGGTGCTGATAGGCGGCTTCGTCGAGCAGCGCGGAGAAGGCGTCGGCATTGGCGGGCTGGAAGCGAAAGAACCAGCCGGCGTTCAGCGGATCGCTGTTGATGGTCTCGGGCGCATCGTTGAGCGCCTCGTTGACCGCCAGGACCTCGCCGTCCAGCGGCATGGTGATGTTGCTGGCGGCCTTGACCGACTCCAGCACCGCCACTTCATCGCCCTGGGCGTAGCTGCGCAGCTCCGGCAGTTGCACGAAGACCAGGTCGCCGAGCGACTCCTGAGCATAGTCGGTGATGCCGACGGTAATGCTGCCATCGGCTTCCTGACGCAGCCATTCGTGTTCTTCGGTATAGCGCAGACCCATTGCCAGACTCCTGCGGACCTTTGTCCTGATGGATAGATGTGTCTGGTAGTGCAAGGGTAATGCCAGGAACAAAGTCCAGCGTTTTCAGGGGTTTAACTGAAGGACCCCTATCGTGCCGTAACGAAATCGTTACGAAAGGACAAGAGAAGCCACCCAGCCGTAACGTTTATCGAACACCGTATCGATATCAATACGACTTTAGCTGTCCTCTAGGGTCCGACAGCCTACCTGCACCGTTTCGAGCGTCGCGCCGTCAGTCGAGGATGAAGTGCGGCAGAAAGCGCGAACTGTCCTGGGTGATCAGCGAGCGGTCTTCGCGGATGCCCATGCCACAGGCCCGATTGCCCACTACCCAGCTGCCCAGTACCGGGTAGTGGCCGTCGAAGCAGGGCAGCGGCTGGCAGGCCTGGCGAATGGTCGCCCCGCTATAGGGACCCGCGACGGTCACCTGGCGCCCATCGCTAGTGTGCAGGGTCACATTGGCACCCTCCCGGGAGAACAGTGGCTTGCGCACCCAGCCCGGCGCCAGGTGCGTGCTGGGTCGGGCGTCGAAATAGGTGCGCAGCAGATTAGGATGCCCCGGGTGCTGTTCCCAGAGCAGCGCCAGGATGCCCTTGTTGCTGAGCAATGCCTTCCAGGGAGGCTCGACGAAGCGGGTACCGCTGGTAGGGATCGCCGCGCCGAAGGGGTCTTCCAGCAGGTGCTCCCAGGGATAGAGCTTGAACAGGCTGAAGATGGAATGGCCCTGGAGATCGACAAAGGTCCCCGAACGCTCCAGGCCGATGTCCTCCATGGCCAGAAAACGAGCATCCAGGCCGGCCTGAGTCGCGCAGTCGCGCAGGTAGTCGACAGTGCCGCGATCCTCCAGCGAATCACGCACCGCGGCCAGGTACAGCGGCTGCGGCACACCCAGCTCCGCCAGGGTCTCGATCAATCGCTCCTGGATCAGATTGTACTGGTCGGCAGTAGACGGCAGTACGCCGCGTTCACGTTGCTGCTCCAGCCACAGCCACTGGAAAAAGGCTGCCTCGTAGAGCGAGGTGGGGGTGTCGTAGTTGAGTTCGAACAACTTGGCCGGACCCTGGCCGCTGTAGCAGAGGTCCATCCGGCCATAGAGCGAGGGTTCACGGCGCCGCCAGCTGATGCGCAGGTGATCCCAGAAGAAGCGCGGGATCTGCAGCCGCTCCAGCAGCTCTTCACGCTCGACGATGAGATCCACCAGGGCCAGGCACAGCTCATGCAACTCGGCTGTGGGCGCCTCGATATCGTCCTCGATCTGCCGCAGGCTAAAACGGTAGGCGGCGGTCTCGTCCCAGTAGGGTTCGCCGTCGAAGGTATGGAAGGCGAAGCCCAGAGCCTCGGCCTGTTGGCGCCAGTCGGGGCGTTCGCTGAAGGCGATGCGTTGCATGACTAACCCCCGCTGCTGGCGCGTGCCGCCGCGGCCTGGCCGAAACCACCACGGCTGACGAAGCGTCCAGCATCTACCGTCTGGGCCGCGCGAGCCACCGAGACCCGACCACTGTGATCGGCCACGGCGACGTTGCTGCCCGTACGCCAGGTGCCGGGATCGTCCAGGGAGCGGTAGAGCGGCTGACTGGCACGACGCCGGTCGCGATCCAGGTCCACGTCGGGCAGATCGCCACCGGAAGCCGGGTCGCGATTGATCAGGAAGCCCGACATCCGCGGCGAGTAATAAGGCTGCGGCCCATCGCAGCGCTCCGTACCGAAATCCGCCTCGCAATCGCCCCGCTGTCCATAGCGCGGTGCCTGCAGGGCGTGGGCACTACGCGCATTGGCGTACTCGCGGGCGCAGACGCTGCCACTGAAGACACCATCGCGCGTGCATTGCTCCGCTGTCTCGTAGGTATAGCCGGTGGTAGGCCGACTGGTGCACCAGGCCAGGGTCAGCACCGGGGCGCCGATGAGGACCAGTTTGAGTGCTTGGCTGCGTTTCATGACCCGCCCTCAACCGGTAATGGCGGCAGCGTTGAGCACGCCCACGGCGATGGCGAAGCAGGCCGCAAGGATGCCGCTGGCCATCTCGTTGGCCGCCAGGCGCTGTGGCAGCCCGGGCAGGCCCAGGCGCAGCAGCTGGAAGGCCAGCAACTGGGTGACCAGGGCGATGACCGCCCAGAGCAGGAAATCGGTCAGGCTCACCGCTACCCGCATGGCACCGGCCAGGGGCAGGACGAAACCGAGCAGGCTGCCACCGAAAGCCAGGGCCACGGCGGGCACGTCGGCGCGAATCAGTTGCCACTCGCGGTGGGGCGTGAGCCAGGCGTAAAGCACGCAGAACAACCCGAGCAGGGCCAGGGACAGCAATAGATAGAGCAGGAAGGCGGGAAACCCGCTGAGGTAGGCGGACAGCACAGAGACGTTCCTTGTCGAGAGAGGCCGACCGCAATTATCGCCGCACCTGCAGAGGGCGCGCCTACCGTTCACCGGGCGAAACGCCAGGATGGTCGCGAACTTCCGCCCTGCTTCATCGGACCAAGAAGGCACAACAAGACCTCTGCCAAGCGGCTTTGCCCTCTCCCATCCTTGTCTGGAGTCTTTGTCATGGCTGTGAAAACCGTTGCCGATCTGCTCGTCGCCACCCTCGAAGCTGCTGGTGTGGACACCATCTGGGGCCTGCCGGGCGATTCGCTCAACGGCCTCACCGAAAGCCTGCGCAAGCGCGATCGCATCCGCTGGCGCGGGGTGCGTCATGAGGAAGCCGCTGCCTTCGCCGCCAGTGCCGCGGCCGACACCAGCGGGCGCCTGGCGGTGTGCGCCGGCTCCTGTGGCCCGGGTAACCTGCACCTGATCAATGGCCTTTTCGATGCCCAGCGCAGCGGCGCGCCGGTGCTGGCCATCGCCGCCCAGATTCCCTCCAGCGAGATCGGTCTGGGCTATTTCCAGGAGACCCACCCGGAGCGGCTGTTCCGCGACTGCAGCGACTTCTGCGAGGTGGTCTCCCATCCCGAGCAGCTGCCGCGCATCCTCGAGACCGCCATGCGCTCGGCCATTCTCAATCGCTCGGTGTCGGTGGTGGTGATTCCCGGCGACGTGGCCCTGGCCGAGGCGCCGCTCAAGGAAGCCCAGTGGAGCGAGCCGGTGCGTCCGGTGGTGGTCCCGCCGGAAGCCGAGCTGGATGCCCTGGCCGAGTTGCTGGCCGGCGAAAAGCGCATCACCCTGCTCTGCGGCGCCGGTTGCGCCGGTGCCCATGCCCAGGTGGTGGCCCTGGCGGAGCGGCTGCAGGCGCCGGTGGTCCATGCGCTGCGCGGCAAGGCCCATATTGAGTACTCCAATCCCTATGGCGTGGGCATGACCGGCCTGATCGGTTTTTCCTCCGGCTATCACGCGCTCAAGGAGTGCGACCTGCTGCTAATGCTGGGCAGCAATTTCCCCTATCGCAACTTCTTCCCGGATCACGGTCGGGTGGTACAGATCGACGTGCGCGGCGCCCACCTGGGCGTGCGTACCCCGCTGCTCAAGGGGTTGGTGGGCGATGTCCGTGCCACCTTGGACGCCCTCTTGCCGCGGCTCAAGCCCAACGGCCACGGCCGCTTCCTGGAAAAGGCCCAGCAGCACTACCGCAAGACCCGCGCCGAGCTGGACGAACTGGCTACCGCTACGGCCGATGGCGAGCCACTGCATCCGCAGTATGTCACCACCCGCGTCAGCGAACTGGCCGCAGCGGACGCCCTCTTCACCTGCGATGTCGGCACCCCCACAGTGTGGGCGGCGCGCTACCTGGCGATGAATTTCGAGCGCAAGCTGGGCGGCTCCTTCACCCACGGCTCCATGGCCAATGCCCTGCCCCAAGCCATGGGTCTGCAGGCGGCCTATCCCAATCGCCAGGTGGTGGCGCTGGCCGGCGACGGCGGGCTGTCCATGCTGCTGGGCGAGCTGGCTACCTTGGCCAGCGAAAAGCTGCCGGTCAAGGTCATCGTCTACGACAACGCTTCCCTGGGCTTCGTCGCGATGGAGATGAAGGCTGCCGGCATGATTGATGAGACTACGGACCTTGGTGGCGTCAACTTTGCCCAGGTGGCCGAGGCCTGCGGCGTGCGCGGCTGGAAGGTGGAATCCGCCAGCTTGCTCGATGCCACCCTAGAGGAGGCCTTCGCCCACCCCGGCCCGGCGCTGGTGGATGTACGCATCGCCAAGCAGGAGCTGTCGCTGCCACCGAAGATCGAGGCCGCCCAGGCCAAGGGCTTCAGCCTCTACATGCTGCGCGCGGTGATGAGCGGGCGTGGCAGCGAGGTAGTGGATCTGGCCAAGACCAACGTCCTGCGCTGATCCAGACGCCCGCGGCCTCTAGCGCCGTGGGATGCCGTAACGCCGCAGGCGCATGGCGATGGCCGAGTGGGATGTCTGCAGGCGCGCGGCCAGCTGGCGACTGGACGGATACTGCGGATAGAGCCGCTCCAGCAGCGCCGCCTCGTAGCCCTGGACGGCGGCCTCCAGGGTGCTGACCTCGGTCTCGACCTGGCCGGCCACCGCGGTGCCGGCCAGGTCGAGGTCGTCGACGTCGATCTGGCCGCTCTCGCTGATGGCGGCGGCGCGAAAGAGGATGTTCTGCAATTGCCGGACGTTGCCCGGCCAGGCATTGCCCAGCAGCACGCCGTAGGTGGCCGGGGCCAGGCGACACGGCGGTCGACCGATCTGGGCGCAGGCCTGCTGCAGGAAGTGCCGCGCCAGCAGCAGGATGTCCTGGCCACGCTCGCGCAACGCCGGCACCTGCAGGCTGAGCACATTGAGGCGATAGAAGAGGTCTTCGCGAAAGGTGCCGGCCGCGACCATGGCCTGCAGATCGCGATGGGTGGCGGCGAGAATGCGCACATTGACCTTGGTTTCCTGGGCCCCGCCAACGCGGCGAAACGTGCCATCCGAGAGAAACCGCAGCAACTTGGCCTGCAGATAGGGCGACATCTCCCCGACCTCGTCCAGAAACACCGTGCCCTGGTCGGCCAGCTCCAGCAGGCCCGGCTTGCCGCCGCGCTGGGCGCCGGTGAAGGCGCCCGGGGCATAGCCGAACAGTTCGCTCTCGGCCAGGCTCTCCGGCAGGGCCGCGCAGTTCAGCGCCAGAAAGGGCGCCTCGCGGCGGGCGCTGGCGGCGTGGCAAGCACGCGCGACCAGTTCCTTGCCGGTGCCGGTCTCGCCGAGGATGAGCAACGGCGCCTCTAGGGCCGCTAATCGCTGGGCCCTAGCCTTGAGGGTGCGGATGGCGGCGCAGTCGCCGAGCAGCGAATCGAAGCCCTCGGGGGTGTCATGGCGCAGCGCCGAGAGGCGGCCACCGATCCGGCTTGGGGCATAGAGGGTCAGCAGCCCGCCGGCCAGGCCGCCGACCGGCTCGCCAATGGGCGTGGCGTCCAGCAGAAGCGCCTGGCCGCGCAGCACCACCTCGCGCAGCGGCAGGCGAAAGCCCTGGTCCAGCAGTTCACTGGGCAATTCGCTGTCGTTGAAGAGTTCGGCCAGGGTATGGCCGCTGTCTTCGCCCGCGAGGGCGGCAAAGGCCGGATTGGCCAGCAGGATGCGGCCCTCACCGTCTACTGCCAGCACCGGATCAGCCATGGCGGCGAGCAGGGCATCAAGCTGCAGAGATCGGCGCTGGCCGGGCAGGATGTCCACCACCCGTACCGCCTCCACCCCGACCACGGTGAGCAGGGCGGCGCGCAATTCCTCCAGCACCGCCGCGCTTAGGGTCGGCGCATCGATGTAGACGTTGGGCGGCACCATCTCCACGGCGTCCAGGTTGAGATTGCGGGCACCGAGCAACGCCAGGACTTCCTGGGTGATGCCGACACGATCGATGAACGACACATGGATACGCATGGAAACCCTGGGGTCTGAAAGCGAAAGGGCTAATGCTACCCAAATGCTCGGGTTAGAATCACTTCTCATTTACCCAGGCGGGACCGCCATGACCAACAAAGACCCTCTTCTGCTCGATCAGCAGCTGTGCTTCGCGCTGTACTCCACCTCGCTGGCCATGACCAAGGTGTACAAGCCGCTGCTCGAGGAGGTGGGCCTGACCTACCCGCAGTACCTGATGATGCTGGTGCTCTGGGAAAACGACCGTCTGCCGCTTAAGGAGCTGGCGCGTCGGCTGCACCAGGATTCCGGCGCCCTCACCCCGGTGCTCAAGCGCCTGGAAGCCGAGGGTTATGTGACCCGGCAACGCAATGCCGAGGACGAGCGTAACCTGTCCATCGAGCTGACCGAGTCTGGCCGAACCCTGCGCGAGCGGGCGCGGAAGATCAACAGCACCATCAGCGGCTACTGCGCGCTGGGTGACGCGGAGATGACCCGGCTGCGCGAAAATCTGATGACCCTGCGCGCCAAGCTGGAACGTTGATCCTCGCCGACCGCAGCCATTGGTCGGTTGCCTCCGAAAATATATTTGCGCGATAACTAATATCGCGATAACTTAAGTCCGTACCCGGGCCAGCCCTCTCGGTAACAGCCCAAGCAAACAGTTATCGCGATACGTAAATAGGAGCACGCCATGAACATCCTCTATACCGCTTCCGCAACCAGCACCGGTGGCCGCGACGGCCGTTCCATCAGCAGCGATAAGGCCCTGGACGTGCAGCTGTCCACGCCCAAGGAACTGGGCGGTGCCGGGGGTGCCGGTACCAACCCCGAGCAACTCTTCGCCGCCGGCTACTCCGCCTGCTTCATCGGCGCGCTCAAGTTCGTCGGTGCCAAGGAAAAGATCGCCGTGCCGGCGGACGTCAGCGTGACCGCTCAGGTCGGCATCGGCCCGATCCCCACCGGCTTCGCCTTGGACGTCGAACTCGTCATCAGCCTGCCGGGCCTGGAGCGCGCTGTAGCCGAAGACCTGGTCGAGAAAGCCCACCAGGTCTGCCCCTACTCCAACGCCACCCGCGGCAACGTGGACGTGCGCCTGACCCTGGCCTAAGGGTCGCGGTATTACCTAGGCGCTTCAGCCGAGGCGCCCGGTCCTTCCTGTTCGAGGAGTCATCCGTCATGCGTACCGTCTCTCGCCTGCTTGGCCTTTCCGCACTCACCCTGGCCCTGGGCAGCGCCTTTGCCGCGCCCCAGCCCGATCCCGCCTTCGAACGCACCACCCAGGGCTTCATCGACGCCCTGAACGGCAGCGGTGGCAAACCCCTGGAAACCTTGAGCCCTAAGGACGCCCGTGCGGTGCTGTCCGGCGCCCAGTCCGGCGTCAAGGTCGATCTCTCAGGAGTCAAGACCAACGAAAAGACCATCCAGGTCGACGGCAAGCCGCTGCAGCTGACCATCGTCCGCCCGGCTAACGCCAAGGGGCAGACGCCAGCCTTCATGTTCTTCCACGGTGGCGGCTGGGTACTGGGTGACTTCCCCACCCACCAGCGCCTGGTGCGTGACCTGGTGGTGGCCTCCGGTGCCACGGCGGTATTCGTCAATTACACCCCGAGCCCGGAAGCCCACTTCCCGGTGGCCATCAACCAGGCCTATGCCGCGACGAAATGGGTCGCCGAGCACGGCAAGGACATCAATGTCGACGGCAGTCGCCTGGCGGTGGCCGGCAACAGCGTCGGCGGCAACATGGCCGCGGTGGTCAGTCTGATGGCCAAGGACAAGGGCACGCCCAAGCTGCGTTACCAGGTGCTGTTCTGGCCGGTGACCGATGCGAGCTTCGACAATGGCTCCTACCAGACCTACGCCGAGGGCCGCTTCCTTACCCGCAACATGATGAAGTGGTTCTGGGACAACTACACCACCAGCGAGACCGAGCGCGCCAACGTCTATGCCTCGCCGTTGCGGGCCAGCGAGGCCCAGCTCAAGGGCCTGCCGCCGGCGTTGGTGCAGACTGCCGAGAACGACGTGCTGCGGGACGAAGGCGAGGCCTATGCACGCAAACTCAACGCGGCCGGCGTCGATGTGGTGCAGGTGCGCTACAACGGCATGATCCATGACTATGGCCTACTCAACGTCCTGGCCAAGGTACCCGAGGTCCAAGCTTCGCTGACCCAGGCCGGCCAACTGCTCAAGCTACACCTGCAGTAGGACTGGGCGTGGTACCCGAGGGGGTGGCTCCGTTCGCGGAGCCACCCCCTTTGCGTTTCAGGGCTGCTCGCCCAGGGCCGCGAAGCGTTCCGCTAGCCAGCCATGCAGCTGCCGCACCGCCGGCGAGAACTGCCGCCGATGTGGGCAGAACAGCTGCAGCGGCAACGGCTCGCCGGGCTGATCGGGCAGCAGCCGTACCAGCCGGCCGCTCTGCAGATCGTCGCGCATGTCCAGCCAGGACTTGTAGACGATGCCCTCTCCGGCCACCGCCCAGCGCCGCACCACCTCGGCATCGTCGCTCTGCAAGGGGCCGCTGACGGCCACCTGGCGCAGGCCACCATCAGCCTGTGGAAAGCTCCACTTGTCATAGGTGCGACCATGCAGCTGGTAGAGCAGGCAGGCGTGCCTGGACAGGTCGTCCAGGCTGCGCGGCGCACCCTGGCGGGCCAGATAGGTCGGCGCCGCCGCCAGCAGCCGGCGGTTGGCAGGGGCGAGCGGCAGGGCCACCAGGCTGTCGTCCTGGCTGCGGCCGTAGCGGATGGCGATGTCCACCGGATCGCGATAGACGTCGGCCTGCTGGTCCGAGACGTACAGCCTGAGGGTCAGGCCGGGATGGCGCCGGCGAAATTCTGCCAGCCAGGGCAGCAAGAGATTGCGCCCCAGATCCGAAGGCGCCGCCACCTGCAGCACCCCGCGCAATTCCGGGCTCTCCCCCTGCAACCGCTCGCGCCCCTCGCGCAAGGTCTCCAGCACTTCCCGGGCATAGGGCAGATAGGCCTCACCCTCGGCGGTCAGGCGCAGGCTGCGGGTCGAGCGAGCGAACAGGCGGATGCCCAGTTCGCGCTCCAGTCGGCCGATGGCGGCGCTTACCTGACCTGGCAACAGGTCTGCTTCGCGGGCGGCACGAGAAAAGCTGCCCAGGGCGCCGGAGCGCACGAAGAGGCCAAGGTCATCGAAGCGGATCATTTTCACTCCCACAGTGAAGGTGCTATCTGATTCTGCCGCTTTTTCCGGTCGAGAATGAAGACGACCATGGCTCCATATCTTCTTATCGTACAAAGGAACCTGCTCATGAAAGCCATCATCCACGGTGACACCACCCTCCCCGCCAGCGATCCCCGTGCCCTGCAGGACGCCGTGCTGACCGATCCCACGCCCGAGGCCCACGACCTCCTGGTGGAAGTCCGTGCCGTGTCGGTCAATCCGGTCGACACCAAGGTGCGCCAGGGCCTGGTGCAGCGCGAGTCCAAGGTGCTGGGCTGGGACGTCTCCGGCGTGGTGCGAGCAGTAGGCAGCGCCGTCAGCCGCTTCGCCGTGGGTGACGAGGTCTACTATGCCGGCGAGCTGTTCCGCCCCGGCTGCAACAGCGAACTGCACCTGGTGGACGAACACTTGGCCGGCCACAAGCCCAAAAGCCTGGATCACGCCCAGGCCGCGGCGCTGCCGCTGACTGCCATCACCGCCTGGGAACTGCTGTTCGACCGTCTCGGCGCGACCGAAGGCGGCGGCGCTGGCCAACAGCTGCTGGTGATGGGCGCGGCGGGCGGCGTCGGCTCCGTGCTGGTGCAACTGGCCCGCCAACTTACCGAGCTGACCGTAATCGGTACCGCCTCGCGTCAGGAAACCCAGGACTGGGTGCGCACCCTCGGCGCCCACCACGTCATCGACCACCACCAGCCGCTACGGCCCCAGCTAGAAGCCCTCGGTCTAGACGGCGTGACCCTGGTGGCCAGCCTTACTCACACCGATGAGCATTTCACCCAGCTGGTGGATGTTCTGCGGCCCCAGGGTCGTCTCGGCGTGATCGACGATCCGGCGCAACTCGACGTGGTGCCGATGAAGGCCAAGTCGCTGTCGCTGCACTGGGAACTGATGTTCACCCGCTCGCTGTTCCAGACCCCGGACTTGGTGCGCCAGCACGAGATCCTCGAACGCGTGGCCGGACTGATCGACCAGGGCACCCTCAAAACCACCCTGGGCGAGCACCTGGGCCGTATCGATGCCGCCAACCTGCGCCGCGCCCATGCCCAGCTGGAAAGCCACCAGGCCCGCGGCAAGCTCGTGCTGGAGGGTTTCTGATGCCTCGCTTCAGCACCCTGACCCTCGCCGTCGCCCTGGCCGTGGGTAGCCTGACGGGCCAGGCCGCGCCGCTGCCCCAGGAGCGCACCCTTGGCCAGCTGGAGCAGGTCTTCGCCTTCCACGACGCCATGCCCACCGGGGTCACCGTCAGCGAGACCGGTCGGATCTTCGTCAACTATCCCCGCTGGGGCGACGAGGTGCCCTTCACCGTGGCCGAACTCAAGGACGGCAAGGCCGTGCCCTACCCGGACGCCGCGTTGAACGTCGAGACCCCGGGCCAGCCGAGCAGGGGCTTCATCAGCGTGCAGAGCGTGGTGGCCGATGGTCGCGGGCACCTGTGGGTGCTGGACACCGCCGCCCCCGGCTTCGCCGCGCCCAAGGCCGGTGGCGTCAAGCTGGTGGCCATCGACCTCAAGACCAACAAGGTCGCCAGGACCCTGGTCTTCCCCGCCTCGGTGCTCCAGCCCAAGAGCTACGTCAATGACGTGCGCTTCGACTTTCGCGTCGGTCGGGCCGGGGTGGCCTATGTCACCGACTCGGCGCCGCCGGGCGGCCTGATCATCCTCGACCTCGCCACCGGCCAGGCCCAGCGGCGCCTGACCGGCGCGCCCCAGGCCAACGTCGATCCCAGCTTCGTACCGGTGGTGGAAGGCGAGCCGCTGCTGATGCGGCGTCCCGATGGCAGCACCGTGCGCCCGGCCATCGCCAGCGATGGCATCGCCTTGTCGCCGGACGGCGGCACCCTCTACTTCAGCCCGCTGTCCAGCCGCCATCTCTATGCCGTGCCCACCGCCCTGTTGCGTGATCCCACGGCGAGCGAGGCCCAGGTGCGCGCCGGGGTACAGGATCTCGGCGAAAAGGGCGCCTCCGACGGCCTCGAAGCCGATGCCCAGGGCCGCGTCTATGCCGGCGACTACGAGCACAACGCCGTGCGCCAGCGCCAGGCCGACGGCAGCTGGAAGCCCCTGGTCCACGATCCACGCGTGCTCTGGCCCGACACCTTCAGCATCGGTCCGGACGACTACCTCTACTTCACCGCCAACCAGCTCCATCGCCAGGCCCAGTTCCACAGCGGCCAGGACCTGCGCGAGAAGCCCTACAGCCTGTTCCGCGTCAAGATCGACGCCCAGCCGGCCCCTACCCACTGATCCGATCAGGAGTTATCCATGCAGCTGTCCCAGATCGCCCGTACCCGCTACACCACCAAGGCCTTCGACGGCTCCCGCACCATCCCGGCCGAGCAGGTCGAGGAACTGCTGGAGCTGCTGCGCCAGGCGCCCTCCTCGGTCAACTCCCAGCCGTGGCACTTCGTGGTCGCCGCCAGCGCCGAGGCCAAGGCGCGCGTCGCCCGTGGCATGCAGAGCCCCTACAACGAACCCAAGGTGCTGCCGGCTTCCCACGTCATCGTGCTGTGCAACCGCCTGGAAATGACCGAAGGTCATCTGGCCCAGGTGCTGGAGCAGGAAGCTCAGGATGGCCGCTTCGCCAAGCCCGAGGCGCGCGCCACCCAGGACGGTACCCGTCGTCATTTCGTCGACCTGCATCGTTATGAGCGCAAGGATGTGCAGCACTGGATGGAAAAGCAGACTTACCTGGCCCTGGGCACCTTGCTGCTGGGCGCCGCCGCCCTAGGCATCGATGCCACCCCTATGGAGGGCTTCGACGCCAACAGCCTGGACCAAGAACTGGGTTTGCGCGAACAGGGCTACACGGCCCTGGTGGTGGTCGGTCTGGGCTATCGTGGCGAGAGCGACTTTAACGCCGGCCTACCCAAGTCTCGCCTGACCCGTGAGCAGGTCTTCACCTTCCTGTAACGCAGACCTCCGTATCGTGGATAACGGCGCAGCCTTATCCACAGTGCGCGCCGGTAGCCGCCAGTGGAAAACGCTCCGCAGTTTTCCACGCTACACATGCCGTAGGTGGAGCTGAGCACCGCGAAGTCCAACATGGGCAGCAGCGCAGCTTTCTTATGGACGTGAAAAAGCCGACCGCTACAAACGGTCGGCTTTTTTCGTTAGGACCTAGTAGGCGTAGGCGAACGAGCCGTCTCAACCCGCACTATGGCCCATCAACTGCCCTTCAGATCCGCCAGGATCGAGAAGGCGCGCAAGCGATCCGCCTGCTCGTAGACGTCGCAGGTAAAGATCAGCTCGTCAGCGTCGGTCTTTTCCAGCAGCAGTTCCAGGCGCTCGCGGACCTTGTCCGGGCCACCGATCACCGCCATGCCGAGGAAACTCGACACCGACTCCTTCTCGTGGGGCAACCAGACGCCTTCCATGCTGCGCACCGGCGGCTGCAGGCGCAGGCTGTCGCCGCGGAACAGGGCCAGGATGCGCTGGTAGACGGTGGTGGCCAGGTAATTGGCTTCGTCATCGCTGTCGGCCGCCACCAGGGGCACCCCGAGCATCACATAGGGACGATCGAGCACCGCGGACGGCTTGAAGTTCTCGCGATAGAGGCGGATCGCCTCGTGCACATAACGCGGCGCGAAGTGCGAGGCGAAGGCATAGGGCAGGCCCTTGGCCGCCGCCAGCTGGGCACTGAACAGGCTCGAACCCAGCAGCCAGATCGGCACCTCGGTGCCCACGCCCGGCATGGCGATCACGCCCTGCCCCGGCTGCTGGGGTCCGAAATAATGCTGCAGCTCTTCCACATCCCGTGGAAAGTCGTCGGAACTGCCCAGGCGGTCGCGCCGCAGGGCATAGGCGGTGCGCTGATCGGACCCCGGCGCGCGACCCAGGCCAAGTTCGATGCGGCCCGGATACAGCGAAGCCAGGGTGCCGAACTGCTCGGCCACCACCAGGGGCGCATGGTTGGGCAGCATGATGCCGCCCGAACCCAGGCGCAGGGTGCTGGTGCCGGCGGCCAGATAACCCAGCAGCACGCTGGTCGCGGAACTGGCAATACCGTCCATGTTGTGGTGCTCCGCAACCCAGTAGCGGGAAAAGTCGAGCTGCTCGACATGGCGGGCGAGGGTCAGGGCGTTGTGCAGCGCCTGGGTCGCATCACCGTCATCGCGGATGGGGACGAGGTCGAGGACCGACAGGGCGGTCTTAGAGAGACGGGTCATCAGGATTCTCCTCGGCGACCTGATCGTAGGCCGCCCTGTGGCGCTGAATGAAAGGCTGCTTCGCGGAGGCCCAGGCGGCCAGGGCGCCTACCGGCACCATCAGGCTCTGGCCCAGCTCGGTGAGGGCGTATTCCACCTGGGGCGGCTTGGTCGGTGTGACCGTGCGGGACACCAGGCCATCGCGCTCCAGCTGACGCAGGGTCACGCTGAGCATGCGCTGAGATATGCCGTCGACCCGCCGGCGCAATTCGTTGAAGCGCAGCGGACCGGGTTCCAGGGTGAAGAGCGTGAGCAAGGACCAGGCATCGCCGATCCGGTCCAGCACATCCCGAATGGGACAGGCGTGGGCATGCAGGCGGCGACGGCTGGTGATACGACTGACCACGGCGTCCATGGCGATCCTCGAAGCAGAACTGGTTCCCAGCCTACGCCTTTCGGGCGGTTATTAAAAGTAACCACCTGTCAGGACTAGTATTGCCGCCTTGGCCAGGGCACAATCCAGAAGGTCGTGACCGTTTTTATTGATTGAACGTTCAATAAAAAATAGTTACCCTCCGAGGTTCCTTCCGCTCTGTTCAGGAGATGCCTCGTGCCCAAGGTCGGGATGCAACCCATCCGCCGTTCGCAGCTCATTGCCGCGACCCTCGAAGCCGTCGACGAAGTCGGCATGGGCGACGCCAGTATCGCCTTCATCGCCCGCAAGGCCGGCGTCTCCAACGGCATCATCAGCCACTACTTCCAAGACAAGAACGGCCTGCTCGAAGCCACCATGCGGCATCTGATGAATGCCCTGCGCCAGGCCGTGCGCGAACGCCGCGCCGCCCTGCCCGGTGACGACCCGGCCGCCAACTTGCGCGCCATCATCCAGGGCAACTTCGACGATACCCAGGTCAGCGGCCCGGCCATGAAGACCTGGCTGGCCTTCTGGGCCACCAGCATGCACCAGCCCAACCTGCGCCGCCTGCAACGCATCAACGACCTGCGCCTCTATTCCAACCTCTGCTGGCAATTCCGGCGCCTCCTGCCCCATGAGCAAGCGCGCGCCTCGGCCCGCGGCCTGGCCGCCATCATCGATGGTCTCTGGCTGCGCGGCGCCCTCTCCGGCGACGCCTTCAACACCCAGCAGGCCCTGCAGATCGCCTACGACTACCTGGACCTGCAACTGGCCAAGGCCTGACCGCTCCCTGACCGCTGCAACCCCGGCCGGTCCGCTCCGGCCGGGGCTCCCCTCCCGCTTTTCCTTATCCATCTCTCTCTGATCGAACCGCTCTGGGCCGCCCATCAGCCCGTCTCGGCACGCCTGCGAATTTTTCATTGATTGAACGTTCAATAAAAATTAAGTAGACTGGCTTCATCGCTGGCGCAGAGAGACCTTTCTTTCGCGCCCCCTGTGTTCCTTGCGGGTGCCACGACGCCCGCCCAGCCTGGGAGAACGTCCATGGCCCGTTTCGCCGAACAGCAGCTCTACATTGGTGGCCGTTATGTCGCCGCCACCGGTGGCGCCACCTTCGAAACCCTGAATCCCGCCACCGGCGAGGTGCTTGCCGTGGTACAGAGCGCCAGCCGCGCCGACGTGGACAAGGCGGTGGCCGCTGCCGCCGAAGGCCAGAAGGTCTGGGCCGCGATGACCGCCATGCAGCGCTCGCGCATCCTGCGCAAGGCCGTGGACATCCTCCGCGAGCGCAACGATGAGCTGGCGCTGCTGGAAACCCTCGACACCGGCAAGGCTCTGTCCGAGACCCAGGCCGTGGACATCGTCACCGGCGCCGACGTGCTCGAGTACTACGCCGGCCTCGTTCCGGCGCTGGAAGGCGAACAGATCCCGCTGCGCGAGACCTCCTTCGTTTATACCCGCCGCGAACCGCTGGGCGTGGTTGCCGGCATCGGCGCCTGGAACTACCCGATCCAGATCGCACTGTGGAAGTCCGCGCCGGCCCTGGCCGCTGGCAACGCCATGATCTTCAAGCCCAGCGAAGTCACCCCGCTGACCGCGCTGAAGCTGGCCGAGATCTACACCGAAGCCGGTCTGCCCGATGGCGTGTTCAATGTAGTCAATGGTGTCGGCCCGGAAGTCGGCGTCGCCCTGACCGAGCATCCTGGTATCGAGAAGATCTCCTTTACCGGCGGCGTTGCCACCGGCAAGAAGGTCATGGCCAGCGCCGCCGGCTCGACGCTCAAGGAAGTCACCATGGAGCTGGGCGGCAAGTCGCCGCTGATCGTCTGCGATGACGCCGACCTGGATCGCGCCGCCGACATCGCCGTCATGGCTAACTTCTTCAGCTCCGGCCAGGTCTGCACCAACGGCACCCGCGTTTTCGTGCCCCAGGCGCTCAAGGCTGACTTCGAGGCCAAGGTGGTGGAGCGGGTCCAGCGCATCAAGCTGGGCGATCCCCTGTCCGCCGAAACCAACTTCGGTCCGCTGGTCAGCACCCCGCACATGGAAAAGGTGCTGGGCTACATCGCCCAGGGCCAGGCCGAAGGCGCCCGCCTGCTCACCGGTGGCGAGCGCGTCACCCAGGGCGAACTGGCCAAGGGCAACTTCGTCGTCCCCACCGTCTTCACCGATTGCCGTGACGACATGGCCATCGCCCGCGAAGAGATCTTTGGCCCGGTCATGAGCATCCTGGCCTATGCCGATGAGGACGAGGTGGTGCGCCGCGCCAACGACACCGAGTACGGCCTGGCCGCCGGCGTGGTCACCCGTGACCTGGCCCGTGCCCACCGCATGATCCATCGCCTGGAAGCCGGCATCTGCTGGATCAACACCTGGGGCGAATCCCCCGCCGAGATGCCGGTGGGTGGCTACAAACACTCCGGCGTTGGTCGTGAAAACGGCCTCACCACCCTCGGCCACTACACCCGTATCAAGTCGGTGCAGGTCGAGCTGGGCGACTACGCCTCGATCTTCTAAGCCGCACAGGCAGCGCTTTTCTCCCCTCTCCGCTGGAGAGGGCCCGGGGATGGGGTGACCACCCCACCCGCCGTTAGGAGGAGAATCTTCATGGCACACGAATTTGACTACATCGTCATAGGCGCCGGCTCGGCTGGCAACGTCCTGGCCACCCGGCTGACCGAAGACAAGGACGTCACCGTCCTGCTGCTGGAAGCCGGCGGTCCTGACTACCGCCTGGACTTCCGCACCCAGATGCCGGCCGCTCTCGCCTATCCGCTGCAAGGCAAGCAGTACAACTGGGCCTACCAGACCGAGCCCGAGCCGCACATGGACAACCGCCGGATGGAATGCGGCCGCGGCAAGGGCCTGGGCGGCTCCTCGCTGATCAACGGCATGTGCTACATCCGCGGCAACGCCCTGGACTATGACAACTGGGCGCAACTCGATGGCCTGGACGACTGGACCTACCTCGACTGCCTGCCCTACTTCCGCAAGGCCGAGAAGCGCGACGCCGGGGCTAACGACTGGCACGGCGGCGACGGCCCGGTCTCGGTGACCACCGCCAAGCCAGACACCAATCCGCTGTTCGAAGCCATGGTCGAAGCCGGCGTCCAGGCGGGTTACCCGCGCACGGAAGATCTTAACGGCTATCAGCAGGAAGGCTTCGGCCCGATGGACCGCTTCGTCACGCCGGACGGCCGTCGCTCCAGCACGGCCCGTGGCTATCTAGACCAGGCCAAGGGCCGCCCGAACCTGACCATCGTCACCCACGCCACCACCGATCGCATCCTCTTCGAGGGTAAGCGTGCCAATGGCGTGGCCTACATGAAGGGCGATTCCCTGGAAGCCATCACCGTGCGCGCCCGCCGTGAAGTCCTGCTCTGCGCTGGCGCCATCGCCTCGCCGCAGATCCTGCAGCGCTCCGGTGTCGGCCCTGCGCCGCTGCTGCGTCGCTTCGACATTCCGCTGGTCCACGACCTGCCCGGTGTCGGTCAGAATCTGCAGGACCACCTGGAGATGTACCTGCAGTACGAGTGCAAGCAGCCGGTCTCACTGTACCCGGCGCTGAAGTGGTACAACCAGCCGCAGATCGGCCTGGAATGGATGCTCAAGGGCACTGGCCTGGGCGCCAGCAACCACTTCGAGGCGGGCGGCTTCATCCGCTCCAGCGAGGAATTCGACTGGCCCAACATCCAGTACCACTTCCTGCCGATCGCCATCAATTACAACGGCACCAACGCCATCGAAGCCCATGGCTTCCAGGCCCACGTCGGCTCCATGCGTTCGCCCAGCCGTGGTCGCATCGAACTGACCTCGCGCGATCCGCGCCAGCATCCGAGCATCCTGTTCAACTACATGAGCACCGAGCAGGACTGGCGGGAATTCCGCGACGGCATCCGCCTGACCCGCGAGATCATGCAGCAGCCGGCGCTGGACCCCTACCGCGGCGAAGAGATCAACCCGGGCCGTGATTGCGTAACCGATGCCCAGCTGGACGCCTTCGTACGTTCCCATGCCGAGACCGCCTACCATCCGTCCTGCTCCAACAAGATGGGCACCGACGACATGGCGGTCGTCGACGGCGCCGGTCGCGTGCACGGGCTGGAAGGCCTACGCGTGGTGGACGCCTCCATCATGCCGATCATCGCGACGGGCAACCTCAACGCCCCGACCATCATGCTCGCCGAGAAAATCGCCGACAAAATCCGTGGCCGCGCCCCGCTGCCGCGCAGCAATGCCGCCTACTACGTCGCCAACGGCGCCCCGGTACGGGGCACCCCGCTGCGCGACGTCAACGGCCAGCGTGCCGCCGAACCGGTACCGGAGCGTCGCAACCAGCCGGCTGCCTAGTCCGCAGCCGGTCACTAGAAAGGGCGCATAGGCGCCCTTTCTAGTTGATCTGGTATCAGAGGCAGTCTTTAACGGCTAGGAGCACGTCCTGCGGTCGCAACGGGTTATTGGCCATCTGCTCACGCAGTGCGATGCGCGTCCCACGCGACGCGGAGCTTATATCAATGACGGCTGCCGTGGCCGGCGGGACCTTGCTGTCTACCAACACGCGCTGCCCACTGCCTTGGGATTGCACCTCCACATGGCGACCGCCCCTTTCCAATTTCGCGACCAGGCAGGCGCGATAGTCATCCGCGCTCTTACCGGTACGCAGCTCCATCGGGGGATTGCGCTCAAGGTTTGCCTGACTGGTGCAGCCAGCCAGTGCAGCGGCCAGCACGGCCAGGGTCTTCGTTCTCATCAGCGGCTCCTTGCAAGCTCTTTGCCCTATTTTAGCCTCAGCTGCCTTACGCTAGCCTTAAAGCGCTGCACATCCTTGGTTTACAAGGGCTTTTCCATGGCTATAATGGCCTCCCCTTGCCGGTATAGCTCAGCTGGTAGAGCAACTGACTTGTAATCAGTAGGTCCCGGGTTCGACTCCTGGTGCCGGCACCATCTACACCAAGTGTTACAGCGCCTTCGTGCGACGTCATCCCAGCGGCGACGTCACAAGCGGCCCCTTTGCGGCCCCAGTCCAGTGCGGACCGATCTGATCTTTTGGCCTTTGGCCCGCGCTTGCACTCATCCCCTAGACCGATCGATGGCTATTTATCGGACTGATGGTGATAGTGGCCACTGAACGTAAGGTTAGGGCCGACCTCCCATGCCTGAGACCATTCTGGTCTCCTTGAGAGGTAGCCGGATGATCATCGAAATGCGTACCTGGGCCCGAACAAGCTCGTCAGGCGCAAGCCCTCGCACAATCGCCCCAGTGTCAGTACTGCAAAGCTCCATCAACAGCCTTCACTTGGCCAACCAGTCGCGGAAGGAACAACTCCAGCAGTTATCGGTACAGGCCGTCGAGCCCGACCCTATCGAACCGCCAAATCCCGACACGCTCGGTGTTCCAGGAACGACGGATGCCCATGAAGAAGTCGATCCGGGTGAAGTCGATGACCAGGCCGGTGCAGGCGACCCCCTGAACCGTTGATACGCACGCACTAGGGACCTTTTAACGCAGGTCTTTGCCGCTCCGCTCTTGGCTAGCAAGGAAGCTTATCCAATGCCGCGAAGATACTCTATGCCTCCTGGGTGGTAGTGCGATGCCAAGAGCGGCAGTCATCTGGCCCCCAACGGGGCATCCGAGGATAAAATATGTCCTTCTTCTTAAGCGGTATCGGCAACTTGCAGGTACTGCTGGACAATTGTCTGCAACGCGAGCGTGACTATTTCAGCCAGCCTGAAGGACACCGTCGCTGCCCTGACCCATTCGTCTTCGCGCGAGCCGCACTGATCTACCGCAAGCGGCAGGACATGGGTGCCGAACGGGCAATCTGCGAGCGGTGGGATCTCATTCTTCAAGATTTTGAGCGCCAGGCGCAGGCAGTAGAAGCAACCGGGCGTGATAACGTCCTGAGTCTGCAGCTGCGCAACCGCAAGCAGCTGCTGGAGCGGCGCGACGCGACGCAGATGCGATTGCTGTCAGGGCACCGCAAGCCTGGTTAGACGCTTGGTTCTGAACGATAAATCCGAGTGGGTAGAATCGTTAATAGACGAGCTGGATCTTCGCACAGAGCTTAAATTTTTAGCGGTGACCAACGCATACTGCCGGAAGCAGATCACCTCCTCGCCCAGCCAGTCATTGACCTGAGCAAGCCGCGCCCGCAGCGGCTTCAGTTCGTTGGCGGCATACACCTCCGCGGCCTCCTTGATCGAGCCGAACCCTCCCGCATTCTGCGACAAGATGCCCATCAGCTGCGGTGAGATCGCAGGCCGGTAAACATGTCGTCGCAAGTGATGCTCACGATCGAGTTGAATTCGTTCTAGGCGGCTATCTCGCTGACCAGGATCAACTAGATGCCGTCCTTCTTGCCGTTGGGCACGTAGACAAAAAGTTCTCGGAAGTTGCCCGGCCCCTTGGCAGAGCGCAGCGCGGTGCGCAGGGAGTCGATGTTCTCCTCCTTCTATGCAGCGTCGATCATGTAGAAGATGAAGCCGGCGTGACTGCCATTGCTGCAGTACTTGCGCCTGAACAGGGTGGTCGACTCGTTGAGGAGCGCCGACTGCATGGCCGCGAGCCACTCCAGCATGCCATCGATCTCTCGGTTGATGTCGGCCTCGCGCAGGCGGCAGATAGTACCCGGGGCGAATTCCTGTTCGTCCCGCCACCCCTTATGTGGAAGAAGCGGCCCTCCTCCTCTCGCCTCATGTACTTGGCCAACGGCGGCTGCAGGCTGATCGGCGTGCCTAGGCGCGAATGCCGGCGCTTCCGGTACGCATTGCCGGACCAGAGCCAGTCCAGGGCGAACTGCTCGAAGGCCCCACGGCTCAGCAGCTTGTGCGGAGTGAAGGTGCGGACAAGGAGGTTGCGCTTGAATTTGAGCCCTGAGTCCAGATAGACGGCGGTCCGCGCTGCAATAGCCAGGCCATCGAGCGATAGCGGCGAGTTGTAGTAGTGATTGTTGAACCAACACTCCAGGTAGTCGAAGAGCATACGGCCTCGAGCACCGGCGACGGGTCGCCGAAGGTGAAGCCCTCGACCGGGCCAGGCGCCGCGGCGGCCTAAACGGCCAGGCTGGTGGAATTAGTCATCAGTAAATCTCCGTGACGCCAGTATTGCGGGTGGCCTACCCTTCCAGCGGCTCGCTGTGTAGGGCATGAAAGAGCGCCCACGCAGGCCAGCAGAGATTGCTGGTTGCCTTCAGCACATCCATCTATGCATTCCCTCGACACTTTCGATCCAAGACGCCCGCAGGCGTATCGAAAATGCCGGCGTCATGATCCTCAGAACGATATCGTTTTGGTCTACGCACCAGCGTTCGGTCGATACTCATCGATTCAGTCTGATGGGCCTGTTTGCTCCAGATGGGCATGGCGAATGCAAAGACCAGCCGCTGATGTTGAGGCCAGGCCGACTCGGGTGACAGCTCTCCCGCCATCTGAGCTACAGCCTCTCTTCGGCACACGGAAACCTACGTAACAAGCCTTCTCACGCCGGCCTAGTGTCGGGGGTAAAGACTCGCCCATGCGTAACAAGAGAAAGGCTAAGCTATTTAAAGCTTAGCTTCCTTGTAATCAGTTAGGTCCCGGAGTCGACTCCTGGTGCTGGTACCGTCCCTTTTGTACGCCTGTCTGCTGGACGGTTTTGTCCAGCAGATGGAACGCACGCCTGCAACATGCAGTGGCAAGACTCGGGTCTGTATGATGCCCTGGAAGTCACCTACCGCCGCGGCCCGCCATGTTCCTTGTCAATGATCGCTCCACGTCCCCCTACCGTGAAATTGCGTTCATCCAAAGTATTTTTCCCGATGGTACTGTAACCAGGGGCTCAGGAACGGTCGTCGGCAATAACGACGTCCTCACAGCGCTCCATGTGATCTACGACGATCGATACGGCGGACAGGCGGTCAGTGTCACAGTCACACCGGGCGCCTACATCAATTCCATCTCTTTTTCCGCGCCTCTAGGTACCTACGCGGCCCATAGCTGGTCCGGCTATTCCGGTAATTGGGACAAAAATGGCGACCATGTCCCGAGTTATGAAGAGGTTGGGCATGACCTGGCGCTGATCAGTCTCGACACGAACATCGGGGCGACTACCGGCATCCTGGGCATTTCCACCACCGGCTCGGATCTGATTGGCACAGTACTAGGGTATCCCGTGCGCGGTACCGGATTGATGCAAGACTCCGCTGCGGCATCCTATGTAGCTGACTATCCGCTTTACTTCGTAGGTACTGGCCTGGGCTCAGGCGCCTCGGGGGGACCACTGCTGGATGGCTCTGGTGCCACTGCAAGCGTCCGTGGCGTACTGTCCGCCGGGGACAACGCCAATACCTTCTCTCTCTATGCCGCCCTGACCGGCGCTAACGCAGCCTGGGTAGCCAAAACGAGCACTGCCAACGATGGCCTACTGGATGCCAGTAGCGCCTATCGACCAAGCGGTCTTGGCGTCGCCAGTGGCAGTGATGCCGACGATATTCTTATCCAGGCCCGGCTATCGTACGACACAACAGGCACCGCCCAGGTCTACGGCTATCGAGGAGCGGACGCGCTCATTATGCGCGGCTCTTCCTGGTCTTATCAGCTAACGACGGCTACCAATGATCCGAGCCTATTGCAGGTAAAGGACAACGTTAGTGGACAGACGCTGAACCTACACGACGTCAACGCGCTCGACTTTTCTGACAAGACTGTTTTTGTCATGACGGAAAACCAAGCTCAGCTGGCAAGGCTCTATACGGTATTCGATCGGGTGCCTGATCTTGCCGGGCTAGCCTATTGGACAGACCTGCAGGCCCACGGTATGAGTTTTACCGATATCAGTCGGAGCTTTGCCAACTCTGCTGAATTCATCGCTCACTATGGCACCAGCACCAATAGCCAATTTGCCTCCTTGCTATACGAGCGCGTGCTTGATCGCATGGGTGATGGCGACGGACTGAGTTACTGGACGACACTGATGGACCAGGGCATGAATCGCCTGGACGTCATGACTCACTTCACCAATTCACCGGAAAGTCAGCGCCTTACAGAAGGCTCTGGGGGCTATCTCAAGATCGTTGACCACGTCGCTTGGACGAACGCTGATGTGGTTATCCAGAGTGGCGTCGCTTTCGGCAGCAGCTACGGAGACAGCCTCCTACAAAGCGAGATGGTTGCCGACTCTGGCCACACCATGCGGGTCTTTGGTGGCCAAGGAAACGATGTCCTTTCGTTACAGGGCACTGTAGCGGACTTCGGGCGTACCGCCACCGCGCCTAGCACCATGGTGCTCACGGCTAACAATGGCAGCGTAGCGCTGGAAGTACACGATGTGAACGTACTTCGCTTCCAGGACCGGGATGTATTTGTCTTGGATCAGCAAGAGGCGCAGATCGCGCGCCTCTACACTGCTTTCGATCGGATGCCGGAATATCTGGGCATCGAGTACTGGATGCATCAGCACGCCCTGGGTCGTAGCTTTACCGATATCGCCCACAACTTCACGGCTTCGCCCGAGTTCGCGACCTGGTATGGCGTCCAGGACAATCTCGGTTTCACTAATACTCTTTATCAGACCGTTCTTGATCGCGAAGGTGAAGCCAGTGGCCTGAGTTACTGGGCCACGCAGCTCGCACAGGGCATGAGCCGGGCTGACGTGATGTTGCACTTCACCGAGTCGCCGGAAAATCAGCAACTCACAGAGGGCGCTACCGGCTTCATCCAGCTGGTGGGTAAAACGGATTGGGTATAGGCCTCAAATGAATAGCTGAGGCCGCTAAGCCTCAGAATCATTGAACATCTACTTTTACTGAATGCTGAGCACGGCTGGCAAAGCCGCGCTCAGGATATCTCAGTATAGAGCAATGGTTTTCAAGCCTATTGCCAGCATTCGATCATCGCTACCAAGCCCTAGGTCACGCGGCACGATTGCGCTCTTCAGATCAAACTGGACAGTAAGCGAACCCTGCTCGGCGATGCTGTCCCTAACCGCAGCAGGTAGCTCGATCTCTAAAAGATTGTCAGAGGCCTTACTCAGCTGAAAGACCCCCACCGGGATGCCGTTGAAAGAAACCCCAATGCGTTGCACAGGTGTTACCGAGGTCAAGAACGCATTCATCGTGAAGGCGACACCTCGCAGCTGATTGGTCGCTGGAAAGGTCAGCGTTGCTGCTTGACCATTAGACCAAACGCCCCAATCCTCCAACGAGGACCAGCCATGCTCTAAATATGAGCCGGTGACTTGCCCCTTGACGAAACTCAAGGTAGTGCCAGCTTCCTCACTGAATCGGCGGGCACCGGTTACCGGAATCTCAAAGCCCTGGACGGCCAGACACTCCTGACAGGCATTCCATCCCGGCGCCAATACGTTGAAGCCATCCACAGCCGTGAGCAGATCCTGTGGTTTCAGATGTTGCTTGACCGTCTCGAGTTGAGAGCTATCGACAACGTAGAGCGTATCGGCGGCATAGTCCCCCTTCGCAATGCGTTCGTTAGCCTCCTGACCGGCTTCGGCCAGGGCCTTCTGGTCCATGCGGGCCAGATACACCATATCGGTTGCCAGGCCATAGGACGCCGCGTATTTCGAGAATGTCGACCAGTCCCGTCCCTGATTGGTAGGAAGGGTGGCTCTGACTTTCTTATAGCGGTGCGCTGCCATTTCCCAGAAGGGCGCTTTCAACGGCGTGGTGACGGTTAAGGCAGCATCCGAGCGTACCCGGGCTTGGAAGCCCTCACGGAAATTGCCGGTATCGACGATTTGAATGAAGGCAGCCAGCGCCAAGAAGCCCACGGCAACGCGAGTTCTGGTTGTCTTCAACAGTAGGTAGAGGATGGCCAGAACTACCACATAGTAAACAGGCCAGAACAGCCGACCCGAGGCGCGAAAGATATTGGCAAGGCGCTCGAGCTTGTCATTCAAAGGCAGCGTCCACTCGAAGGCGCCGAACCCTATGCGAGGGGTAATGGCGAACAACGCTAAGGCCAGAAGCATCACGAAAAAGAAGGGATATCGCTTGATCGGGGACGTAAGTTTGACATCGGAATTGCAATAGCCGGGAAGAGCAAAAAGCAGGAGCAACAGCGTGCCGAGCCCCAGGTAGTTGAACCCTTCGTAATCGCCGCTGCCCTCCGGAATATCTCGCAATACATAGGACCAGCGAGCCATGGGCCCTGGATCCCAAGAGTTCACCGGATCAATGAGACTTAGCAGATTGAACCGGTACACGCCATAGCCGGTGGCAGAGGCGCCGCCATTGCTCACGGCAAAGTAGCCCGCCTGCCAGGCGCAGAAGATGACGGTCGCCGCCACGGCGACCAGCTCGATAGCTGAGGCGAAGGCCGGGAGGTCTTTTTTGTAAAACTTCCACGTCAGATCGCCGAGCCACAAGGCGGCGAGCATGGGCAGGAAGTACGCATGGGTTAGGGTTGCGATGGCGAATAGGGCAACCCAAGCAATAGACTGCCGGCGCGGCACGGGTCGTAATACCAGGTATAACCCCGCTAGGACGATGAAGTGCCCTACCAGATTGAAGTGAGCTTGGGCACGCCACATGAAAGGCGGAGCAAACAAAAAGAACAGGCTGCCCAAAATCAGTACGCGTTGATCGTTGGAGACCAGGCCCAACAGCTTTAGCGAAAAGAAGGCCTGAAGAATGAAACAGCAGAGCAGCCATATCCCTACGTACTGGAAAGTACTTGGCAAGAGCGGTGACAGTGCCTTGAACACCATGGCGAACAGCGGATTGGAATCGGTATAGACGATTGAGTTACTGAGCTCGAGGCCATAGCTCGGATTGAGCCCCAGCGGCACTGTCCAAGCAGAATTCTTGTAAAACGCCCAACCGAGATAATTCTGTAAAGGATCACCGCCATTCAACCAGCTGACATTTAGCGGATTGAGCACGCTAGGCCCGAGTATCCAGAAGAAAGCCAAGGTTCCCAGGGTCAAGGCCCAAAGGAAATCACGACGCAGCGGCGGCTGCGGCTTATGAGTGAGAGTATTCAAATTCAAATCCCTACCATAACGGATTATGCGGCGAAGCCCCAGAACTTACTGGCCAGAAACGACAGCACGGGTACGACGAGAACGGCGATGAAGGCACAGGTCGTGCTGTTCAGCGTGGTCCAGTGCAACAGCAGCGCCAGTAATGCGCTGTTGATTAGGAAGCCGCCCACAGCGATGAGAAAGAAGCGCAGCACAGCGCGAGTGATTCCAGCCGCGCTTCGGAAAGTCCAGAAGTAGTGACCACAGAAGGACACCCCAAAGGCGCACAGAAAAGCCACCAGGTTTGCCAGCAGCGGCGTGAGCGCGAGGCGGATCAGCAGGGTGACGATCGCAAGATGGATCGCGGTGGCGGCCAGTCCCACTAGACCGAAACGGCTGGCCAAAAGCAGCTCGCCGAAGGCGCGCCGCTCGCGCAGCGCCTTGAGCCTGGCAATCATGACTCGGACCGATCGGCCACGGCGTAGGTCTTGCGTACTACGTAGACCGGACGGCGCTTGGCCTCGATGTAGGTGCGCCCGAGATACTCGCCAAGGATGCCAATGCCCATCAGCTGTAGTCCACCCAGAAACGTGACCGAGACGATGATGGATGCATAACCGGGCACATCCACGCCCTTGATCAAGACCTTCAAGGCGATGGATATGGCTAACAGAAAGGACACCAGAGAAACCGCCGAGCCCAGATAGGTCCAGACTTTTAAGGGATCAGTACTGAAACTGGTGACCCCCTCCAGAGCGAAATTCCACAGCCGCCAGCCGTTGAATTTGGTCGATCCCGCGACCCGCTCCGGGCGCGCATAGTCCACATAGGCCGTGCGGAAACCCACCCAGGCGAACAGCCCCTTCATGAAGCGGCGCGACTCCGGCAGCTCCTTGAGCGCCTCCACCACGCAGCGATCCATAAGGCGGAAATCTCCGACGTTCTCCGGCAGTTGGGGATCAGCGATCTTGTTGTGCAGACGGTAGAACCAGTTAGCCGAGGCGCGCTTGGCCCAGGAATCAGAGTCCCGATTCAACCGCCGGCCCAGGACCACCTCGTAGCCCTCATGCCACTTGGCGATCATCTGCAAGATCACCTCGGGCGGATCCTGCAGATCGACGTCGATCGGCACCACTAACTGACCGCGAGCCTCTTGCAGGCCTGCGGTCATGGCCGCCTCCTTGCCGAAGTTACGGCTCAGGTCTAAAACACGGATGCGTGGTTCACGCAGTTGGCACTCCAATAAAGTGTGCAAGGTCGCGTCGGTGCTGCCATCGTTGATGAACAGGAATTCGAGGTTGATTCCGACCTGCGAGGCAAAGACGGCGCTCACCCGTTCCAAGAAGAAGGGAATCGCCTCTGTTTCGTTGAAGACCGGTATCACCAAGGTAAGCAGAACCGGAGCGTCCGTGGCCGCTACGCGCGGTCCGAGGTCATAGCTATCCAACTCAACTCCTTTCAAGCGAACTTAGTGGCCCACCAATCCCTACACAGGATCGGCCACCGGCATTCCAAGTGATCTGTACCCAGGCAGAAAAACGTCTGCCCCCGATTAAGGAGGCAGACGATATAGGTGCGGGTAGCACAGATGCAAACCCTATTGCCCGCCGGTCATCCCTTGGTCACCTCGCCCTCCTTCACCCCGCTCTTGCGCTCCTCACCCGGCGTAGGCACCGCTAGCCAGGCGTTGATCTTCTGGATGTCGGCAGCGCGGAAACCACCGCTCCAGCGCAGCAATACCAGCTGGTTGGTAACAAAGTCGTATTGCGCTTGCAGATAATCACGCCGAGCGCTGTATTCCTGCTGCACCGCGTTCAGTACGTCTACTGCTGTCGCCACTCCAAGGCCAAGCGAACGTTCGTTGGCTGCCCGTGACTTGATAGCTGAATCCAGTGCATTGCGCGACGAGGCAATCTTGGCCAGATCGGCGGCGCTCTTCATATAAGCGGTGCGGGTTTCCTTGACCACCTGACGACGGATCATCTCGTAGTCCTGCTCGGCAGCATCGCGCGAGCCATAGGTGCTCTCTACCCGGGCACGGGTAGAGCCGCCGCTATAAAAGGGAATCTGCACGCTGATCGTAGCCGAATAGGTATTGATGGCCGAAGCGGCAATCACATTGTCGTAAGCGAAGTCACTGCGCTGCGCGCCCAGGTTAAAGCTAACCGTGGGCAGGTGACCCGCCTTGGCCTCTGCGATGCCATAGTTAGCCGCATCCACCGCACGTTGCTTGGCCTGCAGTGCAGGATTGTTGGCCACCGCCGACTGAACCCATTGTTCTTCGTCGCCCTGCGGCAGGGTCAACTCGGCATTTTCGTTCAGGCGCTTGAGCGGCTGGTACACCGGTCGTCCAATCAGCTCGGCTAAAGCCTCACGCGTCACCTGGATCTGGTTGCGCGCTTCGATCTCCTGAGTCTTGAGACTGTCCACTTTGGCTGATATCTGCAGCGTATCGGTCACGGTGCCCATCTGCCGCTCATACAGCGCCTGGGCGCGATCTAGGTTACGCTGAGTCGCCTTGCGTTCGGCGGTGATCAACTCGAGGCTATCCTCGGCTGCCAGCGCCGCAAAGTAACGTTGCACCAAATCAGCTGCCGACTCGACCTTGGCGTCTTCAAACTGAGCACGATACTGCGCTGTGAGCTGCTCGTAGCGTTTGAACCCCCGCCACGCGGCGGCGTTATAGAGAGCCTGGCTCAGGGTTAGATTGTAGTTTTCGCCATCGTAACGCAGATCCTGGGTAGCCTCCTCGCGTCGCACCCAGCTCTTGGATACGCCACCGCTTAACTGAGGTAGCAGTTGGCCATAGGCACTACGCTCCTGACCCTCAAAATTACGTATCTGCGCCTCGGCGCCACCGATACGCGGATCGGATACCGTGCTGTCTTGGTAGAGCTTCCAAAGATCGATATAGGCCTGGGGCTCGGGTGCGGCATTCGCTTGGGCTAAGGCTACGCCGCCGCAAGCCAGCAGCATGGCTAGAGATAGGGGCTTAAATGTCACCGGCATCATTCCTCGATCATGGAGCGAGCCATGGCATTGCGCGCGGGCTTGAGCAAGTACTGAAGCATGGTTCGCGAGCCGGTGTTGATCAGCACATCAGCGGGCATGCCCGGTACGAGTTCGCGATGGCCCAGATCCTTGACGCCCTGGTCGGTCAACTTAACCCGCCCCAGGTAGTAGGGCGTACCGTCTCGTTCGTTGGTCAGCCGGTCGGCGGACACATAGATCAGTTCACCCTCGATGATGGGTGTGTTGGCATGGCTGAAGGCACTGAAACGTACCTCGGCCTTGCGGCCCAACTCCACCCGGTCAATGTCCTTGGGGTCAATGTGCGTCTCGACGATAAGCTTGGCAGCGTGAGGCACAATGTCCAACAAGTTGGTACCCGGTTGTACCACACCGCCGATGGTGTGTACCGCGAGGCCCATGACCATACCGTCCACCGGCGCCTTTACCTCTGTCCGATTGAATTTATCTTGCAGAGCGGCCAGACGCTCACGTGCCTCGTATACACGGGACTGAGCATCAGCTAACTTGTTCGCAACGTCCGACTTGAATTTCTGGGTGGTCTGAAGGATCTGCAAGCGCGTCTCGCCTATCTGCACTTTGGCACGGGCGATGGACGAACGCTGATCGGCGATCTCCGCCTGTAGGCGAGAGAGGTTACGTTCCTGATCGCGCAGTCTCTCGTTGCTGACGAAGCCTTCCTTGAGCAAAGAATTCAGATCCTTGATCTCGCTTGCATAGGACTTGGAGAGGCTTTCTTTGCTAGCGATGATCTCGGTATAGCCCCGGATCTGCTGTTCCAACTCAGCGGCACGATTCTTCAAGACATTTACTTCCCCGCGACGTGCATCGCGGCTGGCAATGAAGATCTGCCGCTCGCTGGCGCGGGCTTCCTGAACTCGCTTGTCGGCCGTGGACAGATCGCTGTCTTTGAACACGACCTCATCAGCGTCGTCACGCTCGGCTAATAGACGAGCCTCCTGAGCTTGAGCGGCCACCAGTTGGCTACGCACTGCCTCGAGTTCGGAGGAAGTCTGGGTGGGATCCAAGACGAGGAGTACGTCGCCGGCCCTTACATCCTGGCCATCGTGCACACGAACCTCGCGGACGATGCCGCCTTCCAGGTGCTGTATCGTCTTGCGGTAGCTTTCAACCGCCACCTGGCCCGAGGCATAGACGGCACTGTCCAAGGGGGCCAGCGCCGCCCAGCCCCCACCGATACCAAATACCACGAAAAGAATCATGAACCCCAGGCGCCGCACGGGTGCGTCGTCGACCTTGAGACCCGCCGCCGCGGCTTCTGCATACACATCCCTCATGCCGGCGTACCTCCCGGCTGGCCCGCACTACTGGGCTTGGGCGGCAACGGCGTGACGGACGCGGGATTGGCAACCTGCTGAGAGCCGCCGCTCTGCTGAGCCTTGAGCTGAGCCAAGACCTGATCGCGGGCGCCAGACATGACGATCTGCCCCTCGCTCAACACCAGGAGGTTATCCACAAACGCCAGGGCACTGACCCTGTGGGTAATGATGAACAGCGTCGTGCCTTTTTGCTTGAGCTTGATCAGCGCCTCGCCCAAGGCTCGCTCGCCTACGTCATCCAGGTTCGAATTAGGTTCATCGAGAATAACTAGTTTGGGATCGCCATAGAGCGCCCTAGCCAGCCCTATCCGTTGGCGCTGGCCACCTGACAAGACACCTCCATGGGCCCCAATGACGGTGTCATAGCCCTGGGGTAGACGCAGAATCATATCATGTACGCCTGCTAGCTTGGCCGCATCTACGACCTTCTCAGCATCCAACTCGCCGAAGCGCGCGATGTTGTCTGCAATGGAACCTTCGAAAAGTTCGATGTCTTGGGGTAGATATCCGAGATACGGGCCTACCTCTGCTCGATCCAATTGGAACATATCTGCACCATCCAAACGGACCTTGCCGCTCTGTGCTGGCCAAATGCCTAGTAGGGCTCTAGCTAATGTCGACTTGCCAGCAGCACTTGCGCCTAGAATCCCTACCGATGCGCCAGCGGGAGCGCGAAACGTAATTCCTTTAATAACAGGAGAAAACCCTCCTGGAGGGGTAACAATAATCTGTTCAACCGAAAGATCTCCCTTCGGTACGGGAAGTGACATACGTTGGGGATCCGCGGGAATAGTCTGAAGAACTTCATTTAAACGTGCGTATTGACCTCGCGCTGAGACAAAGCCCTTCCAGTTACCAATCATTTGGTCAATAGGCGCCAAAGCTCGACCGATTAGCAGCGACGCCGCCGTCATGAGACCTGGTGTTATCTCATTATTTATAACTAAATAAGCTCCCAACCCCAGTATCAGAGATTGAATAAGCATTCGCCACGAACGAGAAATAGTAGAAATGATACCGCCTAAATCGCTGGCGCTACCTTGAAGGCTTAAAACCTTATGGCTTTTGCGCTTCCATAGGGCCATTATATTTTCCAGCATACCCATAGAAGAAACAACTTCAGCATTCCTCTGACTGGAAATTAACAAATTTAAAGCGCCTATGTTTTCCTTATTAGCACTTAACAACTTTGCTTTGGTTGCACGTTCGTTAAAAACAGCTAGGAGAATAGCTATTGCTGCCCCGACAATGGTGAACATCCCGAACCACGGATGAAAGTAAAACATCACCGCGATATAAATAGGTATCCAAGGTGCATCAAAAAAAGCAAAAACCCCGCTTCCTGTCAAAAACTGTCTCAGACCTGACAAATCTGACATAGGTTGACTGGAGGCGCCCATACCATTTGTATATAGCGCCTGCTTGAAACTTGCAGAATAAACTCTTTCACTGAGCATTAAATCCAGTTTTGTGGATATCCTAACCATCACTCTAGATCTGACCCACTCAATCGCACCCATCGTTAAAATCAGCAGAGCCAAGATCAGAGTAAGCATAAGTAGTGTGATAGAGCTTCTGCTAGTAAGAACCCTATCATAAACTTCGAGCATATAAAAAGGCGGAGCAAGCATTAGCAAATTAATAAACATGCTAAAAAAGCCTATTGCAAAGAAGCTAGCTTTGCAGCGACCGATGACCTCTTGTATTTCACCGCCTTTATTCGCTAACTTTATCATTATCTGAACCCACGTTGCCCCAGCTAGAAACTAAAATTTCAGACTAACTTTGTAGTCTTTGGACCAAAATTAACCCGCACAGAACTTCCAACAGCGCTAGCTATAAATAAAATCAAACCTATAATAAGTGTAGACGTGGAACTGCCATTTTTAGCCGTACATACGAAACCTAGCATCGTACAATGTCAAACCGAACTATAGCATATCATTGACTGATCGATTTCTACAGATTTAACAAGTCTTTTTCTAGCTATGCCTTGTGCTATAAGGTCTTGGATTTCGCTAACGGCAGACGATACGTTATTGAAAGAAACTCCTTTGATAGTTCTTAAATCGTAATCCCACCAAGAAAGAGCGAGAATTTTCTCAACTAGTTCGCTTTCAAATCGGAACTTAATAACTTTTGCGGGCACGCCACCTACTATAGCATAGGCAGGCACATCTTTAGTTACCACAGATCCCGCCGCTATGACCGCACCGTCGCCAACTTTAATACCAGATAATATGGTAACATTTGAACCAATCCAAACATCATTCCCAATCTGTACCGGAGGCGGACCTTGGAAGCTTAATCCTGTAGATCCAAGCCCCCTAAGTTCTGGAGAATCAAAATAAGCGGCATTATATTGGAAAGGACTACTAGAGAGCCAATCAACAGGATGGTTACCCGGGCCGATATTTATATTAGACCCTAAACTGCAAAACCTCCCAATTGAAGCAAGCCCCCGAAGAGTAGCCGGTCCAGAGATGTAGGTGAACGCTCCAATCCTAGTAGGAATACCTAAGGTGATAGCCCTAGCGGTAACAGGCGATTCACAGATAAGCCGAGCCTTTGCAGTAAACTTAACATACTCATATAAAACGATTCCGTGCTTTTGAAAAATAGCCACAACGCCAGATCCTCGTTTATATCAATACCAAAACGACCCAGAACAATTAGGACAGCGCGTCAATTTTAGATTCTAAAAGATCTATATCAACAATCAAATCACGATGATTCTTATGCCTTTCCACCTGCTCTAACGGATCACATGGAAGCACATCGTAACGCTTAGTCTGAACCAGTTTTCCGAGTTCCCAGTAAACCCGTGTAAAACAGTCTTTGCTCTGAAGCTCGATAACTTCCAAGCCCGGAGAAGCGAACGCCAAATTGGCTAGGGCTGCGCCATGAGGTGAGACTAAAACTCCTAACTCAGCAAAAAGCTTACTTTGCAAATCGAGACTTTTTCCTGCCAATGAAATAATATCAAACCCCTTTGATCGCAACATCTCTATCAAATTCGTCTCATTGACTACTCTACGACGGCTATTACCCGGCTCATTCCTAGTCACATAACATCTCCCACTCCGCCTATCTAGGCGTGTAGGCATGCTTTCAAAAACTTTCCTTATATATGAAACAGCGGTTGGGCTATGAATAGGATTCTGAAAAAAATTTGGAACTATTAGCTCTTCGAAAAAAGCAAATTCGCCATTTTTAACTCCAAGAATAGACGGCTCTCGCCCAAGAGCTCTACCCAAAAACTCATCAATGAACCTAGGCCTAATGGGCGACATGACAAGAGGCTTATCATTGAAATCTGCGCTATAAATCATTAGCCTTGCGGCATAATTGATGAGCCAGTGATAATAGTTTGAGTTATCACCTAACAGAAATGCGGAGCCGTGCTTATACACACCGTGCAACTCTGCATCTTCCAAACTAAAACCACTACTATCCAATCGCGCTTCGATATCGTTAAATACAATCCCCTTGTAAAACACCTCCCTCTTCTCAGGGCAAAATATTAAAAAGTCCCCTCCTCGGACATAAACATTTTCGAATTTCAATGTATAGAACGGAGGGTCAAATATCGTTGTTGACGACAACAATGATCTGTAGTCAACCCGAGGATAGTTAGTTAGTGGAAGATAATTTCCATATTTTCCAACTGCATCTAGCTCCGATATAGAAGTGTACATTTTAGCACTCATATCTTATTGAAAATATCAGCTCCCCAATAACTACGCAAACTCATGCGCATTCGATTAGGTACAGCTTCAACACAGAAACTGTTAAATCTTTTAGTTTCAACACCAAGTAAATTTAATATTCCAGACCAGAATTTTGGTAAATATATTTGCGGCCTAACACTCAAAAACGCACCGCCAGAACATGAATGCTCGCAGAAAAAATAAGGATAATCCGAAAGATGCACACCTCTTTTATATAGATGTGCAGCCTCGATCGAGGTGCTGGACGTCAAACTATAAACGGTACTTATCTGTTCGTGTGAAAGAAGATGATAGAAATTGTCTTTGACAAGGACGGTGTTTTTGAAGAGCCGGGTTAAAGCCAAGATGAAGTCGTTGTTAGCGGCCATCGGATGGGGCTTTACCAGGACCTTTTCATGGTTGCCACAAAGCTCCTGAAGACGCGGAATAAACTCATCCACATCTAACAGCTTTCCGTTTTTTATTAAAACCTTGTCGTCTGTAGTTTGACCAGCAAACACAGCGACATTCTCTCCTACGCATACTTCGAGTCGTGGGAGTCTTACGAGAGTGGCCATCGCCAGGCCGCCGTATACCCTTATCTCATCGTCGAATACAATAAATTCCGACATGACCTCTATCGCCGCTGCAATATTGCTTCTAACTCCGAATAGCAAGTCATCCATGAATCTGACGGGATGGATAGTGATGTCGACATAAGGGATTTCCAATATATCAAAGGCTGTTCTTATTATTTCTGGCAATTCAAAAGCGATTACTAGCGAGCCAGCAAACCTGCCATATATCAATCCCATCTCCTTGCGGGAGGGTTTTTTACCGTAAAGCTCCACCCAAGACTCAAAGCAAGGTTTTTTGCCGTTGGCGGCATAAATATCGCCAGCCAATCCGTCACTTCCGCCTTCATAGGTTAAGGAAACTATAGGTAAGTCGCACAGTAACCTGATGCTAGGTCTTATCATATGATAAAGCCAGTTTATATTACCGTCTTGAGAGGACACACCCGCCTGGGTTTTTCTCTGCCGAAGGAAGTCGCCTGTAACGATAATTCTATTGATGCTATCCATTAATAGAGCTCAATGAGTTTAATGAGAGGGTCGAACGCCTTACATTCGGAGAACTGCTCCAGAGCTGCCCGATGTGCGTCCTGACTCATAAGCTCAATCTCGTTCGGACTTACCGCTAACCGCTGTATTGCGCTGATATATTCACTGCGATTTTTGACGACTATTATCCCTGATTTTTCTGGATCTTGAATGCCAACCGCGCCTTCGGGCGAGGATACGAGGGGTTTTCCGTAAGCCAATGCTTCTACTGACTTAATCTTGATGCCCCCGCCATGGATCATTGGATTTATCATTATGTCGCACTGTCGATAAGCGACCTCAAGATCTGGTACCAAGCCATGCAATATCAAACCTTTGACAGAAGGTTGCAATCTTTCGCATACGCTGCCGTAGACATTCAACCTTATAGGCAGGTATTTTAAGGAGCTCCAAACGTTATAAATAAACCAATTTATTGCTGCATAATTGGCTTCACTGTTCCCGCCAACGAAGCCTATTTCAAAGACTCTATCATTAGATTTATCTAACTTTATATCGCCGATCTTAAATTTAGGTGTCCCATGTGGACAACAAATTGAGATTGCCTTATCAAGATTTGCAGAAAGAATTTTAGCCTCCTCGTTCTGAATAGCTATCGCTACATCAAACCTATTCAGAATATCCAGCTCTTCGGCAAAAGTAATAGATATATTAACGGGCACTGCCCTCGAGCTAAATCGGAAGTTCCTATAGGACATGAGATCATGGGTGTCTAGTATTCTTAACGCCCTATAGGTTAAAGCATCGGCAGTATAGGCAAGCCATAAATACTCCCAGATCACCACATCAAATTGACTGCTTTTTTTCAGAAAGACTGATAGCGTTTGATAGAAGATAGGAAATCTTTTTTTACGCAGCCCTATTACATCTGGAGTTGTACTATTATCGGATACAGCCTTTCCTTCTTTTTCATATTCTTTGTAACTCACTACCTCGGCCTTAACGTTCCATGATTTTAGGTTAGTTAAATCCGCACTGGTCACGGTGCCATAAAAAAAGACAGTCACATGGAAGCGGTCTTGTAACGATTGGCAAAGTGAAAAAATTCGACTGTGACTGCCGAGACCTGGTTGCCAAAACCGTACATCAGTAACAATAAGAACTCTTTTCTTGCGACGGCTGTAATTCTTGAACTCGAGATATTCAAGAGCAGCCAAGCGAGTTTCCTCGTCCACGACCGTAATGACTGGGAAACTTAACTCGCTCTGGATTTTCGGTTCCACAAAACTTATGCTGAAAGCTGGCTCAAAAGCTGAGCAAATATTACTTTTGAAAAAAAGCTCATTTGAGTTATGGCGGAGCATAACCACTTTATGTGCAAATGAATCTAACCCTATAAAATAGCCAGCAAATTCTGAACTACAAAAAAGCGCGTCATGTCTTTCAAGAGACAGCAATGCTTTGATATAGCCCGCCATTTCCGGAATAACCTTTTCATTATCGTATTCCGCGCTGACGTAGGCTTCGTAGCTTAAAAACTTATCCCATGGCTTATCGGCAAAGTAAGCATTATTCGCTTCCTTGCAACCAATAATAAGCGCATTTATATAGTAGCCTCTCTCCTTCAGGCTTCGAGCCAAGCCTATCTCTGCAGAAGAGACTTCATCAGGAACATCTATCGATGTCACCCATAAAATTTTCATCACGGCACCTTCACCAAACGAACGGCCTGAACACATATCGCTAGTTTGCGTTTGTCCGTACCACCAAGCTCCGAAGGGGCGTAAAGCTTTCTAAACTCTAAATTTACAACCCAAAAAGGGAAAAGGTAATCATCTCCAACCGAAAACAGTCCCGAAATAAATGTTGGCACGTCCGAAGAGGCCCGCTCAAAGGCAATAGCCGAGCCATTTACACTTAGCTCCATTTCGTCAAGAATCCCAGATTTAATTTCACCTGAGATATCTATCTCAATACGATACTGGCCTTGCTCCATTGCAGGTATGATTATCGAACTCTGGTTTTCAGGCCCTGCCCATCTGCCTAGTGGCTCTGCATGATACCAATTGCCTCCGGTGACATTGGAACGCATATCTATCACCACATCGCTCGGTTTAAGCTTCTTTTCTTGTTTTGGAATTGAATCGTCAAACTTTGGCTCTTTATAGCGGACAGACTCTATGTAAGCAGTTTTCACGTAATGTAGGTCTGCACGTATTTCAGAAATTAGCCTTATGAGCTCAGCACCGTACTGAAAACCATCTGCTGCAAGAGTTTCTTTGGTCAGCCGCTCATACTGATCTAAAATATTTTTATCAAAAAGCTCAAGCTTTGGCGAGTTAATATCTAACTCCACGAAGCTGTCTATCTCGGCTAATAGCGTTTTGTCAGTTCTCGGCTCCCTACCCTTCACTGTTGGCACGGCAAAACTAGCCAGCAACTCTTCATCGCTTGCTCTGACTTCCAGCTTGTCGCCAGATCTGAGTTGAATATGAAAACCAGCCTTGTAACCTGAGATTAACGGTCCAGCTTTAGCAGCTACTACATCTGGCCTTGCAATATCTGGACTGACTCTTGCAACCTCTCTATCATTGAGTAAAAATACTAGGGAGTTATCTTTCTCGTCTTTTCGCGCATACCACCCCGAGCAACTTTCTGCAGATAAATTATCGATGACAAAACTAAAATCATTTTGAAAATTAACCAAACCGTTTTGCATAAAAGCCTGCCCCTGATTAAAACTAAAATGGAATTATTAATCTAAGTCTATTCTTGTACCGTTTACCAACAGCATGCGCTGAAAATAATCCTTCCAGCCGCTTTCTATCAGCTTTGATATTTTTGTCCCGCTCGTTGAAGGCATCTCTCATCTTCAGCGAAGCGTCCAGAACGTCAGGATTAGCCCAACGTTTTTTGTCACTTTCGATGTAGTCGCCAGGCTCGATATCGACGAGCTCATATTTGACCAGCTTTACGCCTGTCACTCTGAATCGCCCCTGGTTTCGTAGACACCTCCAAGCCTCATAATGAGGCCCAAATAGGAGGTGCCATGAGTCGTCAGCGTTACCCCGAAGAATTCAAGATCGAAGCGGTCAAGCAAGTGACCGAGAAAGGCAATCCTGTCGCCGATGTTGCCCAGCGCCTGGGCATGTCTGTTCACAGCCTCTACGCCTGGATCAAGCTCTACAGCAAACCCCAAGAGCAGCGTCAGCAAGACGATGAGCAGCAAGCCGAACTGCGCAAGCTTCGCGCAGAACTCAAGCGCGTGACTGAAGAGCGAGACATCTTAAAAAAGGCCGCCGCGTACTTTGCCAAGGAGTGCAACTGAAGTAC
>NZ_FOED01000031.1:0-11341 GCF_900110545.1 Pseudomonas sp. Snoq117.2
CAGCGCGTACGATTGAACTCGTCCGACATCAAGAGAGCGGTAGCCTTTTTTAGGATCGCTTTCTCCCGTTCCAGTCGGTCGATCCTGGCTTCCAGCTCCTGGATTTTCTGCTGTTCGGGCGTCAGTGCTTTGCTCTTCGGGGTAACGCCCACGCGCTCCTCTTGAAGCTGTTTTACCCAACGGCGCAGGGCCGACTCAACCACTCCCAGTGAACGAGCTGCTTCGATATGGCTGTAGCCCTGATCGAGCACCAGGCAGGCGGCCTCTCGTTTGAACTCGGGCGTAAAGGAACGACGTTGCTTGGTCATCAGACACCTCTCTATGGCGAGCATTCTCGCCCTAAACCCTCACGCACAGGTAACCCCCCCGCTTACCGTTTAGGCGCTCACTGCAGCTGCTGATCGAGATGGCGAGAAGCTTGCTGCTTCGACCTGGTATGGCAGCCGCTTCGCCGGCGCGCTCCCGGACCAGTTGCCCGATCTGGGTAGGGCCGCCGGCACGAGGTGGCGTATATCAATGCTCGACACCTGCAGGCGCCGTGCACGGCGGATTCAGCGCGGCAGGGCTTCAGACGGTTAGGCTCGGGGAAGGGAGCAGTGCTGAGCGCTGGATGCCTTGCCAGAAAGGTGGAGCAGCGCAAGAGCGATTATAACGGCGGGGGAGATCCAGGCGATGCCGGCCAGCATCCATCCGAAAAAATCGTTCCAGCCAGGCACAGGCGCCTCGTAAAACAGGTGGGAGGGAGACCAGCTGATCTTGCCGTACCAGTAGAGGCCGGCGAGTGCGTAACCGGCCATTAAAACCGCAGTCGCTAGGGCTGCGAGGCCGCATTTTGCTCGATCCATAATGACCGTCCTCTAGGGGCTGGTAACTGATTGTACCCACTTCGCTATCCACTTCACCGGTCAAGGTCTCGCCGCTTGGCTCTTCTACTATTGATATGAGCGTTTATTGAATGCATTCCCCTTGCAATCCAATACAGGATCCAATGCAAGAGCTTGCTGGTGCGTTCGACGCGGTAACTCAGCTTCATCACATCATTGGCTAGACGGCGAATATTCAAGTTGATTTCCTTGGCAGGTCGATCACCCTTCCTTTGCAAGACGCCATCTTGAAGGTAAAGACCGATTTTAGAATAAGCGCGCGCTTCATGGGTGCAGCTAGCGTCGCTAGGTTTAGTAATACGTCAGCGATGCCACCTCGCACTCGATCGCTTTGATGGACATCGGATTGGTGCAGCATGTGGCGCCTGCGCTGTTGCGCTATGGTGCCGGTACAGATCCAGCGCCGATCGCCGATTTGCTCCCTGAAAGGGGGCGAACTGCCTTTCCTTCCGCGTATGGCTGCTCTCAAGGCCAGCTCAAGCACCTAGCACGCAATCGACACGAAGCTGCCGGTTTCAGCTTGCGCGAGCTAAGCTCCTGGCCCTTCGCTCTCTCGAAGCATCTGCAGCAGGCGAGCGCGCCGGCTCTCCAGTTCACCGATCTGACGCTCCAAGTTCTCCAGGCGCTCGCGCTGGGCAGCCGAGGTCTCCGGGCAGGCCTGGGCGCCCTCGATCAGTCGCATGCAGTCCGGGAAGCCGCGGATCTCCGCCAAGCTGAAGCCGGCGCCAAGCAGGCGCTGCAGCTGCCGAACCTGCGCCACCGCGCTGGCCGAGAAGTGCCGGTAGCCATTGGTACCGCGGCCAGCCGCCAGCAGGCCCTGGGCCTCGTAGTGACGTAGTGAGCGCACGCTGACGCCGGTGGCGGTAGCCAGCTGGCCAATGCTGAGGGAAGGCGCGGGTGCAGGCATGGCGACGGTCCGAAGCGTTGGTGGCAGGAAAGATCCACTATCGCATGACACGCGGCGCTTGACCCTGACACTGGTGTCATCCCCGAGAATCGAGACTCCCTTATTCCGGAGAGCCACCATGAGTCGTGTGCGACTGCTATCGCTGATCCTATTGTTGAGTCTGACCAGTCTGGCCGCCCAGGCGCGGGAATGGCGAGTGACGGCCCCCGACGGTGTGGTGCTCGCTGTCCAGGAACAGGGCAATCCCCGCGGTATGCCGATCGTCTTCATCCACGGTTTGCTGGGCAGCCGGTTGAATTGGGACGCCCAGCTTACGAGCGCTGATCTGAGTCGCTTTCGCCTGATCACCTACGACCTTCGCGGCCATGGCCTTTCAGGCAAGCCGTCCGATGCCGCGGCTTATCGTGAGGGTCGGCGCTGGGCCGACGATTTGGCCGCCGACATCGCTGCCACCGGTGCCCGCCAACCTGTGCTCGTAGGGTGGTCTCTGGGCGCTACGGTCATATCCAACTACTTGGCCGCCTATGGGGACAGCGCCATTTCCGGTGCGGTCTACGTTGACGGTGTCATCGAGCTCGCGTCAGCGCAGATCGTGCCGCACCCGGAGATCTACAGGGACCTGGTCTCATCTGATCTGCGCACGCATCTGGATGCCATCCGAGATTTCCTCGCCCTGTGCTTCGCCACGCCGCCGGCGCCGGCGTTGTTCCAGCGCCTGTACGCCAACGCTGCTATGGCATCTTGGAACATGCAGAGCGCCGTGCAGGGTCAGGATGTGGCGGCCGCCACCGGGCTTGGCCGCGCGCAGGTGCCGGTGTGGCTGCTCTACGGCGAGAAGGACGCCTTGGTACGGCCGGAGGCATCTATCGCTCGGGCCCAGGCGCTGAATCCGCGCGTCATTGTCACGCGCTACGCTGAGTCTGGGCATGCGCCGTTCCTGGAAGAGGCGCCACGCTTCAACCGCGACCTGGCAACCTTCGTCGACCGCGTAGAGAGACGCCAGCCATGACTGTTTCCAATTTCCCCGGTTTCGAGCGGCTCTGCCAGGACACCCCGTCTGCCGTCTTCCGCGGTGTGATCGGCGGCCAGGGACCGGCCGTGCTGCTGCTGCACGGCTATCCGCAGACTCACCTCACCTGGCGCCGTATCGCCCCGGAGCTCGCCCGGACGTATCGGGTGGTGATACCTGATCTGCCAGGCTACGGCGCCAGCCGTCAGCTGGACCAGGGATCTCGCTGGACTAAGCGGCGCGTAGCGGCGGCCTTACTGGAGCTGATGGACGCGCTTGGGCTTGAGACCTTCGCCGTAGTTGGCCATGACCGCGGCGCTCGCGTCGGCTACCGACTGGCGCTAGACCATCCGGCTCGCGTCGAGCGCTACGCGTCGCTCACTGTGGTGCCCACACCCGAGGCCTGGGCGTCCCTCGACCGAGCACGCGGACTTGCGAATTTTCACTGGACCTTTCTTGCTCAACCAAGCGACCTACCCGAGCGCCTGCTGGCGGCGGATCCCGATGCCTTTCTCGAACAGGCGCTTGCGCGCATGGCGGGTGGACTCAACCGCGTTGAGCCCCATGCGCTGGCAGCCTATCGAGAGGCCTTTCGCGATCCTGCAGTGCGCCGCGCTATCTGCGAGGACTACCGCGCCGGCGCTGACGAGGACCTGGGGGACGATCTTGCGGACCAGGCCCGGGGCCGGCACTTGGACTGCCCGCTGCTGGTACTTTGGTCGGCGGCCCAGGTCACCGGTGAGCCGCCTACGGCTATCTGGCGCCGGTGGGCCCGCGACGTTCGCGGCAAAGCCTTACCAGGTGGTCATCTGCAACCGGAGGATTGCGCGGCCGAGGTGCTCGCCGCGCTGGTGCCGTTCCTCGCGGGAAGACCGGAAGCCGGCGGTAATACGTCGTCCGCAGGCGAGGAAACCTGACAATCAGCGCTTGCGCCGATGACGGTCGTGATACCCGCGGAACAGGGGTCGGCGCGTGGCCGTGTTCTTTTCGGAAAGTCCGGCAATCCAGGGTCAGGTCGTGACATTGAAATAGGTGTTCCCTAAAGCAAAGGAACACCTCATGACAATCTACGAAGTTGCCACACTCGCACTGAGCGCAACCGCGACCCTCTTCGCAGCGTTGGCCTACCTCGCCCCGGTAAAGGCCCCAGCACCAGGGCCCAGCGTCACGCCCCCGACTGCAATTGTTCAGGTATTTATCGTGGGAGACGCGGGCAGAGGCCGGTGACGGCCACCTGCAGACCCTGTAGCGCTATCAAAGCGATAGCGCTTCTTGTCGAACCGCGTGGAGTTGGCATAGCGCTTTCTCCTATAAATGCTCGATGTTGAAGCGCGCCAGATAATCCGAAGGCTCGTCGCCTGTGGTCACAACCTCATGTGGGTAAGGAAGGCGAGGCTGCCCCTCCTCGCCAAACCAGCCGGGAGCAGCGTGGTACCGGCGAAGATGCTCAAGAAACGCTCCGCGATCGAAGCGCAGGCCCCGCCCAGGTTGTCCCGCGAGCTCAAGGTCGATGCATGCGCTATGCAGCTCGAGGAAGCCATTGTGCAGTCCGCGGCTGTCTTCGATTACGGCAGTGTAGAGACAGTGATCGAAGCTGGCCCGGTCGGCATACGTGTACCACTCGAACCATTCCCCGGGTCCACCCGTAGCGATGCCAGATAGTACAGCCGACGACTCCTGGCCCATTCGCTCAAGCGAAACACTGAAAGCTAGGGCTTCATCGAGATAGGCCTTCAGCGACGCCGGATCTTCGGTGCGAAGAAAAAATTGCATGGACGACACGGTTTTTTCCCTATCAGGTCGTAGTTTGCCAGGTCACTTCAATCCGAAATGCCGCTTCAGCTCGTGGATACGAATGGCGCGGTGACGATGTGTGTCGGCAGTATCTGCATCAGGCTGGACTGCACCATATGCAACAGCTGCCATGTACCGTTCGTCCTGCTTGACCAGATCCACCAGCTCCTGCAACAGGCTTTGCATCTCTTCGTAGATAGCCATATCGCTCTTCCGGTCCGAGCTACGCTGCGTCAGTAGGTGGGCTAAAACGCACCCACCATTCCTGGGCCAGCTGTGCGCCGTTCCCTCCATACTCGAACCCGCGTAGCTGCAAGCCGTGCGCGGAGATGGACAGTAGACGAACGTCGACGATGGGGTCGAGTACGTTGGTACCGCTCTCGTTGAGTAGAGCAGCCTCGGATACTAGCCGTGCAAGCACAGGATTGCGCCCTTCGGCCATGTTCAAGTCTCCGACGGAGAATCCTGGCTCGCGTCCCTTAGCAATCGGTTTCCCATTTTTGAATAGGGGCATGACCCATGCTTTCATTGATGCCCACCATTTTTAGTCAATGAGCGTGCCGTCTACGGCAATCCGCCAAGTATAGCGATCGCCATGCTTCACGTGATCGGGAGGGCAGCTATATGTAACGCTACCATCCCGATTGAGACGCCTTGGCTGAGCCAGACGATCGCATATTGGACATTCAAGTGGCGGGAAATCGCGATGTGTCTCGATAGTGCTCATGACCGGCTCCTAGTGCCGCTATTGAATAGGCGGCGTAGCGGAAGAAGCGCTAGCAATACGAGCAATGGCATCCTGTCCAAGCACTTCTATCGTCGTCGGCATCAAACCAAATAGATCTTGGGACAGCCCAGTTGCCATCAGGTGCTCGCTTCGCCCATTTGCCTGACTGATGTTCTGCACGAAGTACTCCACGCAGCCGCTGACACCGTGCTGCGCTACCGCGCCGCATAAGGCTTCAGCATGGTCGCCGTTGAGTACGAAGAACACGCGCTCATGGAGGACGATGGCGGTCGTATCGCAGCCGTAACCAGCGCTGCTGGGGTTGTAACTGATGTGCACGGCAGCAACGAAGCTACGAGTGACGTTCGGGGATCGCGTCCCGGTAACTGGACAGGGACTGCTCTTCATTCCGAGTGAAGCCAAAGCTGCAGGGCGCATGGTGTAGGTCCTCTTGATACGATGTTGGATCAAGGTCGCACCAGTCGCCGAGAATGCAAGGCCAGCGTTGATCTAGAGAGCTGCTACCGCACCGAGAGCAGGTCAGGTACTAACGCATTCGCTACAGGTTGATCGAAGACCAAGCTGACCACAGCAAAAAGCCGGAGAGGGCCGTCATCAGGACGCACTCTGCCAAGGGTGGCCAGGGGCTCAGCTGGGCCTCCTCGAGCATCTGCCGCATCAGCGGGTCCGATATGTCGGCATGACCTGTGCGGTTGCCGTGCCACCGATACCAGGCCATCTGACCCGCACCAAACGCACGAAGAATCGTAAACGAGCACACCAGCAGGGCTACCCAGCCGAATGGTTGGACCAGGGACGCCGCTGGAGAAATGACCTGATCAGTGAAAGTTGTCATGGTTATGGCTCATACAGAAGAATATATGCAGTAACAATGTAGCCCTATGCCATTTTAGGCAAGTATCTTCACGAAACCATCGATAGAACCTGAGGACCGCATCGGCATCATTGTATTGTGAAATTTAATCTCTTTTCCCCGTCAGTGGTATGCAGAACTAGAGTCAGGCATTGGTATACTGTAATAATATACACTTCGATTTTACTTTCGCTTCGCTTAACGTTATTCAAATAGTCGTCAAGTGTTATTTTAAGGCGTTCTAAATCCTGCCAGCGCTCATCCTCTACTATAGTAAAACTGTAAAGATTATCTTCTTCACTGGAATTTTTGATCGTGATTTCAATCGGAAGGAACATCCGCTCTTGAAGATCAGATATCACTTTAGAATGATGCGTGACGACTTTTCCGCCGTTATCCTTAAGTTCCAGTGCCTCTTGCTGTATCCTAGCAATGTCTACCGCTTCACCGGGGGAAGGGGTTAACCAACGATAACCAAACTGTTTCGGCCTAAAGCTATTCCCAACCCACCTATAGGATTTACTATCTTCCCATTCCAAATTCTTTGGCGCAAACAAGCGACAAATATCAAAAAGCGCACGACCGTCTGGCATAAATAGAATCGAGTCTACGCGTATCTTATTCGGGGTGACATCGATCAATTCGTTATCTTCATTCCGCCACACAGCGTGATGCTGAGCCACATAGCAACTTCCTTCGCCTTCGATACTCCACAGCGCCCATCCGTAGATTACCTCCCCGCCGTGTTTTATTACTTGTTCAAGACAGTTAAACCAGCACTTTCCGAGAGAGTAACTAGCCGTTATATCAACAGGAACATTGATAATTTTAAGATCATCTGTGTAGGGCTTTCTTTCTGCGCCGCGTGGGGGAACGCAATCTGACTTTCTTAGGAACTCGCAGAATAAGTGGAACTCCTGACTCTTATCATCAGGCACCTGCTGTGTTCTCTGTTGCGTCTCGGACATCAAAAAGCCCCTCAAAAGCAGGTTTCGTGCTAGGTGCAAAGTGCGCTCACAATCATGGCCTAGACGCGATTTTAAGTGATAATAGAGCGCTATAGGGTAACGGAGCTAATCCTTACAATGTTCTATTCTGTAAGTATAAAACCTTCCGATTCTGATCATCTAATCCTTACTCGCCAGGATCCGCGTCAGCTAAAACCTGCGCTCCTATTTCGACCGCCTGCTCTAGAAGAAGTAAGTAAAACTGAACATCTTGGAATGCGATCGTCCCATCTGGGCGCTCTAGAAATCTCTCCAAGCGATTGTATCTTTCATCATCCCTGTCATACTCAATGTCTATGTATATCTCACCATTATAGGACCCTCTCGACCAAGAATTGGAAAGACTGCCACAGGCCTCCCAGCCTATACCATTGCTATCAAGCCACTTTATTATCGCTTTTCTGCCAGCGTGGTCTTCATAAAGAACCTCTGAAAGCAGATCGCCGTTGAAGGTCAAAAACAGCACCGGTCGCTTTTTCTGCCGGCAAATCTCGTCGATATATCGGACGATTCGAGGCATGTAGCATCTCACTTTTTCAGTTTGATTAGCCACATGCCAGTGGATGACTCTTGCCAAGACCCTTCAAGCCGGTTTGAATTTTCAAAACAATGAAGAGTGGCGGTACAGTCAGGATGACCTACACATTTTAATGAGTAGTGGCCTTGACCTATAGAATGACCAGAATAGGTCGTCAGCAGCCCGTCGAAAACATACTCAACTTTTATAAAATCGTTATCTATGCGGACATCGCAGTTAATTACTCGCCTGGACTCAGCTCTATCTGCATACCATTCCATTTCACATCCCTGATAAAGCATAAAGCGCTCTCCTAAATAATAAAAACAACCATTTGCGATTGTTGCGATGGGGCTGTTTTGCCCACGACCTACTAGGTTGTGCGGCGACGAGCTATCTAAACCTGAGGCTGCATCCCCGCCCTAGGAGCGGAGGCGAATTATGCGGCCCAAAACCGGACCTCACGGTTTCTCACTGAGAGACCCGTAAATCGAAGACTAACCTCGGTGGTTACACCCGTGCACTAGGAACTTGCATTCTGGAAATCGCCGGTAGCTTGAAGGTACCTCAAGACTTTCGAGCTACCGCCATGCAGCACGTCGCCCCTACCCTCTTCCACCCCGCTGACAACCAGGCCATCAGCCTCCTGGACATCACGGCGCCGGCGCGGCTGGTTGAGCCCTCCCTGGCAGAGAAGGTGCGCGCCGCGGTCGCGGTGGTGAAAGGTCTGCTGCAGGCAGGCAAGCACCTGGTGGCCGCATCGTCCTTCGGCAAGGACAGCAGCGTCATGGTCGCGCTAGCCCTGCGAGCGATGGAAGAGCTGCAGGCCGAGGGGTTCACCGTCCCTGAGCTCCACGTCATGAACAGCGATACGCTGATGGAAAACCCGGTGGTGCACGCCTATGCCCAGGGCGAGATCAAAGCACTTCGCGCCTATGCCAAGGCCAAAGCGCTTCCGGTACGGGTGTGGATCTGCCGGCCGAACCTCACCGAAAACTGGCTGGTGTCGATGATCGGCGGCCGTACGGTGGCCAGCCTCCCGGGCAACAGCGCCAAATGCCAGCAGCAGTTGAAGAAGGCGCCGCTGGAGCGCACCAAGCGCCAGATCCGCGCCAAGATCAAGGCCGAGCTGGGCAAAGCTTTCCGGGACGAGGATCTTCTCCTACTGATCGGCACCCGCCGGGACGAATCGGCGGCCCGCGAGCGGAACATGGAAGCCCGCGGCGAGCGCGCCGATGTCCCTGTCAACACGGCCAAGCCTGGCGAGACCCCGACCTGGGTGCTGAGTCCGATCGCCGACTTCACCACCGAGGACATCTTCTGCTTTCTGGCTGAAGTCACCAACGAGCGCTTTCAGACCTACTCCGACTTCAAGCGCCTCACTGATGTTTACCGGGACGCGGCCGGCGAATGCATGATCAACGTGTTCATCCGTGACGGCGGCGCCGAGCGCAAGACTTCATGCGGAAGCCGTCATGGGTGCTGGGGCTGCCTGCGCGTGAGCACCGATCGCAGCATGGAAAACATGCTGGCCGAGGAGTCGGGCAAGCATCGCTGGATGAAGCCCCTGAACGACTTCCGCAACTACCTCAAGGCCCGGCACTACGATCCGGCCGCCCGCAACTCGGCGTCGCGCACTGTCGACCCGGACACCGGCTACCTGACGATTGCCGCCAACGCCTATTCGCCGGACTTCTGCCTGGAGCTCTTGCGCTATGCCCTGACGATCGATGCCGAAGAGGCCGACTGGGCCATGGCCAACCGCAAGCCGCGGCGCTTCACGCTGCTGGGCATGAAGGAGATCCTGACGATCGACCTGTACTGGGGGCGCTACGCCTACCAGCGCCCGTTCACCGCGCTCAACGAATACCGCGAGATCTGTGAGCGCGGCCGCCGTTACCCGATTCCTGAGGCCTACGAGGAGCACCCACGGTCTGCGCTGAAGGTCGGCCAGTCGATCCAGGTTCCTTTCGCGGATCGCCACTTCAACGGCTTCCATGAGGGCCTGCGTTCGGTAAGCGCTGCAGCCGCCGGCGCCGAGCATGTGATCAACAAGGGCGGGGTCTACTACACCCACGTCAACGAGACGCAGGAATTCGATATCGACGACGAGGGGGTAGAGCTGTTCTACGAATTCGAGCTCGACCGCGCGCTCGAGTATTACGGTCCGCACACGGACGTCTATCCCTCCGAAGTCGTGCACTACCTGGCGCGCTTCGGTGTGGTCTCTTTCAAAAAGGGTGGCCACTCTTCCTGGGATCGCATGTTGCGGATTGGCAACCAGCTGCATCGCGCCGGCGTGCGCGACGTGCTTAACGATCCTGAGGCGCTGGCGGCGCGGCTGCGTGCGTATGCGGCGTCCGCCGAACGGCCTGCTGCAGCTCCCCGGCCGCAGGCGGCCGAACGGCCGGCGCCCGCGGTGACAGACTCTGGCCAGTACCTGATGGCTTTCTAGGCTCGGCGCTTCTCCTACGAGCGCCAAAAGGCAGCTCGGGAGGCGCTCAGGGTGAACAAAGGGTCGGATTCAGCGGCGAATGGGACTGGTGCCCGAAGTGCTGCGGCAGGACAGAAAGGCCCGTCAATAGAATTGCTCTCGGGGGAACTCTCTTCCTGTGACCACCAAATCGGCGGGCTCGAAGTAGGTCGTCGTGTTCATGTCGTGTATCAAAACAACGTAGCCGAACAGCCTGTCGCCTTCTTCGCTGATACCCAAGATCACGCCCCTTTTCCCATAGTGTTCGTGATCAGCGTTGCAGATTTCGACCTCGTGAAAAAAGCCTATGGTTTCCGCCATCTCGTTGATTCTCTTGTAGAAGAAAGCCGGCCGCAGGATCGCGACTCACCGATCCGAAGGGCTCTGGCGCGTGACCTTGACCGGTCGAGTTATCCGGGAGTCTAGTCCGTCTGGGGGTGCGGATTCACCCCTTGCATTCTGGGCGCACGTGCCATGCTTTAGCCGTACCGACACAGCCCTCCAGGGTCGTTATCAGCCGGCGAAAGACAAGCTCAGCCAATCGAACGTAGGAACTGTCATGTCCATCGATCCCCGCCAGAAAATCGAGCATCTGATCCGCCTATCAGCGGGCACGACAGGATTCCAGGGCCGGACCGTACGACTGGACAATGGGCACGTCGCACTCTGCACATCAACGTACAATTACAGCCAGGACGACGAGACGCGCCACCTGGTCGCCGAGCGCATTGCACTGCTCTGGAACCTCGCTCGTTCGATACCGACCGACCAGCTCTCGCAGCTCGCGTTGCTGCCACGACCGAGGACCTGATATGCGTTTTCTCCTGAGCATTGTCTGGACGGCCATGTGCCTCGCCTTCTTCATGAGGCTCGGCTTCGCCCTGCAGATCATGGATCCGGTGGATGTGTTTCTGGACAAGGATCGCTGCGCGGTCGTGAAGTCGTACGGTGCGTCGAGCTGCAAGGTCAGAGGCAGAGCCGAGGGCAACCTCGACGGTACCTGGACCATCACGCTGCCCGAGCCGCCACTGACGATCCAGATGCCGGACGGCCCTATGGCCTATCAGCAGCCGCATTGGCGTCTGCAGGGGGGCAACCTGACCGGTGTCGGACTGTTCGCTGGTCTGGTGATCTCTTCCCTGGCTGGGA
>NZ_FOED01000011.1:0-113807 GCF_900110545.1 Pseudomonas sp. Snoq117.2
GCCTGTTGTGGAGCTGGACGGCTGGGTCAGACACAAACTTCGCTGCGTCATCTGGCGCCAATGGAAGCGGCCCTCTACGAGGGCCCGCAACCTGATGCGCTTGGGGCTGGGCGAAGAGCGTGCCTGCAAATCGGCCTTCAACGGTCGCGGCCCATGGTGGAACTCTGGAGCGCCACATATGAATCAGGCGCTGCCGAAGAAGCTCTGGGATCGACTCGGGCTTGTCTCGATACTGGATACGATCAACCGGCTTAGCCGCATGACCTGAACCGCCGTGTACGGAACCGTACGCACGGTGGTGTGAGAGGACGGCGGGTGTGAACCCGCCTCCTACTCGATCTATGGAAGACGTTTTCAACTTTTTATCAGCCCCGCCCCAAATTTTGGGAAGCACTTTTTCAAAGACAAACAAATGCCCCCGCCAAAATTCGGGCACTCACTGCGTTCGCAGGACTTCTACACAGGCTGTTTAACACTGCCCCGTCTGATTCGTCTGGAGCTGTAGGATTTCTCGAATAGCTGACAGTTTTCCGTGCTACTCAGCAAGTGCTCTGTCTTGACTGTCAAGCACCGAGCTTTATCCAGAACACTTAGCACCAGCATTCCAGCGATAACCTGAGCTGTAGGATTCTGGAAAACACTTCGATACTCCAGCTGCTAAGCAAGCGACTTACCTGCATCATCAAGCAGCCATCAATTCCCAAGTATCTGACGCTGACTCTTTTTAGAATAACCTCTGTCAATACTACTCAACAGCGTGCTATCTGCATCACTTGACAAGGGACAATTATTAGAATCCCTGAGTCTGTATGAATTTAGAATAACCTCGCCTGTCCTGAGGTTCTTAACAGACGACCTATCTGCATCATCAAGCAGCGTATGAATTTAAAACCTCTGACGCTGTATGATTTCAGGACCCGTAGACATTGGCGAGCTATCAAGCAAGCCCTCTATACAGGCTGCTCAACAGTCAGGATTATTAGAACCCGACAGTGTGTATGATTTTAGTATCCGTCGCCTGTCCAGAAGCATCAAGCAAACGCCCCTGTAGGGCACTCAGATGCTGTGTAATCTGGAAACCCGTATCTACCTACAGCGTTTAGCAAGCGCCTCTCTGGCGAGCTTGTAGGCGCCTTAAATTTCAAATCCGCCATCTATCCGAGGTATCAAGCAAGCCCCAACATAGGCAAGCGAAAGTCGTAGGAATTCTAGTAACACCTTCACCCCTCTCGAATTACTCAGAAGCTGAAGCAATGCTTCACGTTCCTCGCTTCGCTCGCATGTGGACACACACACGAGGGGCAACAGATACTCCGAACGCAGTGAGACACTTTCTCACAGGCATGAAAAAGGGGAGGGCAACTCTCGTTGCTCTCCCCTCAATCATCAGTATTCATGCTGGATGCTATCTCAGCTTAAGCCCGTACCAAACCACGCCAAACCCTACCCTGACGCACCCTACCAAACCGCGTAGAAGGGATGGACGATACTGTAAACATCTCTATCTGTCAACGTGATTCGAAGGTTAAAGATAGCTTCTCCATCATCCTTGATACAGTCATAGGCTTGAATGCAGAGCCGCGCTCTGTGGTGACACCCTTCGCATTCAAGCATGTCGCGATTGCAGAATAGCTCTTGCAGCCATCATAGAGGCATGCCTTGATGTGATGAGCCATCTTATCGGCCCGTAGCGAGGCGTTAACGCGCTTTGCAGCTACAGCAGCACCATTACCCAAAGTCCAAGCCTTCGCCCTTCCAGCGTCCCTTGCAGCGACTTTAGCGAGGGCTTCAGCATCACCGGCTTCCGCCTTGGCCTTGAGTTCCTTTAGGCCATCACGAGTACGCTGACGAATCTTGGATAGCTCCTCTTCAGCCAACAGAGATTTGATGCTACGGATCAACTTGTTACCATGGGCATCACTCGCTTCGATGATTTGGTATCGCTTCTGGACCGTGACGAAGTGAGCGTGGTCACGGCCCAATCGGTCAATGTGATGTACCACGAGAGGGCAGGCCAGCCCTTTAGCCATAGCCAGGGCCAAACGGCACTGAGGACGCTCAAGGGGATCAATACTCCCACTGACACCCTCATCCACGAAGCGAGCAACAATCTCCCAGCCATGAGCCAAAGCGGCAGCTTCGATAGCAGCGAATTGACCACCTACAGAAAGACTCTGCTCATCGGTAGACATCCGTGCGTATGCGACTACTTGCTTCATCTGACTGACCCTTGGTGACTGATGAGCCATCTTAACACATTGCTGACGTTCGTCTACGAAATGTTAAGCAGGTATAGGATGGACGGGATGCACATCAGCTACGCAGAGTCAATAGGAACACAGACGCTAAAGCAGGCTTTACACAATCTTTACACTTGGAGGGGTAGACAAATGGCATAGAATGTGCTACTCTTGGAGCTGAAAGCCACCGAGCGAAGCGAGGTAGGGAAGCTGATACTTCTGAGTAGGCTGAAGGAGTCGTCTACGACTCGTCTGTGATAGCCAGAGGCAATGCCTCTGAGACATACCATCTAAGGGATACAGCGACCACCAACAATCACTTGGTCGCTAAAGAGAATGCTCTACGTCCTATCTACAGGCGATGCCTGTGAAGGGTAATGCTCTCCCTCAGAGCGAAGCTCTTGTGTTGGGCCACCTTATTGGTGGTTGGCCCTGGGCAACCTAAGACAATCCCTCTTGAGGCATCGCCTCAGGCACTCTCATCCCCCATTGTCATAATCCTGTTCCCTGCGACAGCAGAGAAGGCTACAGACGTGCTACAAGGGGCCATCTGACGATTTGAGAACAGAAATCACATGCTCACATACATTCGAGCTGGTGTATCTGGATTGCATTTGCAAAAAATGATCGCAGAGTGAGCAAGCTTAACAAAACACCACCTGCATAGCGTCAGTCGAGCAGAATCGCGTAGAACAGTGCTCTCTCCGGGGGTAGCGGTGTTTCTGGTAGGAATTCCCCCTCACAGGCCAGCCTGTGGATAAGTGGGCCACTGACGTGCTACATCTGGCTTCCAGCCATGTCAGCAGCTTCATTTCTTCACCATCTGGCACAGGGTTGAATGCCCACGAACAATCCTGAGGAATGCCTATGTTACATTGTAAAGCCTATTGTTATAATACATAACGATTAACTCACACAGACATTGAAAATCGGAGATGTTGCAGGCATAGAGAAGCCCCGCATAAGCGGGGCTTTGTCATTTCCGTATCTTGTATTTCACGCTGCTGAGCATCTTGCCTGTATAGAGCAGCGGATCATCGAATCCCTTGATGGCAACCCAAGCTCTGCTGTTGCTGCCTGGATAGTCTTCAATGTTCACCTGAATCACACCCTTCATCTCTTCACCTAGGCGTTTGAGGATGGGTTGTACAGGCTTGCCATGGATAGCAGCTTGCACAGCTTGAGTGATGAAGTTCGCGTACCAGTTGTAGTTCTCCGCATTCAGGAAGGATGGGGCCATGAATTCACGGCGGGGTACTCCGATTCCCCGGTCATTCCAATAGGCCACCTGAGCAACCTGTAGGAAATCGTTCTCTGCTCCATACCGATCCTCAGCGAAGAATCCCGCTTCCACTCTTGTACCGTCCAGCGCTTCCATACGCTTGATCAAAGATTTAAGTTCTCGATAGTCGGCGGTGAACTTCATACGGGGGTTCCAGTTGTGCCGCTTCCAGGCTGAACACCAATGTGTTTGTGGGTGTTCATGTTGATTCCAGCAAGGGTAAGGATGCCTGAGATGCTTACATTACCTGTGATGACAGTGTTGGCCGCTTTGACATTGACAGCTTGGGCTGTGACGTTGGCATTTCCTTTCGCTGTGACGTTCACATCTTGAGCGTTAACGTTCACGGTGTAATCTGTGTTTACCGTGATAGTGCCGCCTGGAGTCATCCGAATCTCACACTCACTGCCTGAGCCGGTATTCATACTGACTACAAGGTCTTTGGGATCATGTGGCCACTTACGAGCAGCTGGATTATTCAGGCTGCGTGGAGAGGTATAGAGTCCGGGGATAGCAATAGCATCCTGCATGTCGAATGTTCGAAGTGTCTCGGCGGGAGTGGACTGCCCTGTTGCTGAAATGCTCCAGCTATCAATGTCGCTCTGACAGAACATCAGAGTTACGTTGTCGCCAACTTGCACCGGGATACTGATTAGGCTGTTTTGGCTTCCTGGCATTACGACAGGAACATCCAAGATCACAGAGTATTCTTCTGTTGACCCATCCTCGAATTTGCGAGGGATGGCAGGTTGAACGTCTGCTCTCATTCGCTCGTAATCCATTCGTACAACCACGCCCGGCATGGATGTGGAAAGATTACTTTGGAATCGGTCGATTGCTTGTTGTGCAATAAGTTGTGTTGCTTCAAACATTATTCCCCTCCGTGCATTTGGGCGAGTTGGATACGTTGGCGATCTTTGATGGCTTGTTCGAATAGAACTATCTGGCGTTCAAACTGATTCTTCTGGTAGGTGTCAGAAGTGAGCATTTCCACAGCGCCTTCTACCCGAACAAGGCGAGCAGTGACGCTGCTGGGACTACTTGATGGGCTATTGCGGAGGGATTGAAGCTCGCTCTGCATCGTGTCGATTTTGCGGTCAATCTGTTCGAACGCAGATGAGGCGGTGTAGCAGGTGTACAAACTGAACACGAGGCTCAGAATTGCAATGAATGGAATTAGGATGTTGCTGAGCCATCGGCCCAACTTAGATGCTGTCAGGGCCATTGGTGGTCTGATCCTTGTGATGTGGGGGAGGGTTAGCTCCCCGTTTTCTTGTTGGGGGTGATGTTGTCTACAGACAGTGGATCGCGTAGTAGCAAGTCGCAATACCAGTTGTTGCTGTCCATCTCTCCAAAGTATCGAGCTGTGTACACTCGGAAGAATCCGTTGAACTGCTCGCTTTCGAGTTTCACCAGCTGTCCAGGGTAGATGGAGGCATCACACAGAATCCGAGCTTGGATGCCAAACTTGCGTGTCTTGTCCTTCGTGGATTTCGAAGAATCCAGAGCTACCCGGAAGGGGCTTCCAACCAACCCCGTATCTGGGGTCAGCAGCGGGGCCTCTGCTTGGCTGTTGGTAGCCTTGCCTCTGTCAGTGAGGGTAAGCACGTTATTGGCGATGCTGTATTCGATCCCGTAGGTCTGGGCCAGCGCGTTAAGTTGATCCCGTACAGGGCCAGGACGTAGCGTGTGGCCGCGAACCAATGGATTGTTCAGGTTGGTTCCAATCCATGGCCCTCTGGCGATCCCTGGCATCTGCTTCAGAATCTCGCTGAAGGCGTCAGCAACAGTCCGGCCTGGACCTACAGTGGTAGCTTTGATACGGCCATGGTTCACGGCAACGTAGCCTTCTCCCAGCACCAGCTGAGTCACCTTGTCTGGCCCTTGGTCACGAGTACCGCTCTCGGTGACTTCCCCTTGTACGAGGACCTTGAGTCCAGTGGTCTCATAGCCCACCTCAAGCTTCACAGTGAGGAAGCTGCCATTCAGGCGGTTGCGATGCTCTGCACTCAAATTCCAGACTTCGATAGCGGCAGAGTTACCCCCACGCTTGTTGTCTGCTGAGCGGCTAACATCAAAGCTCATGTTGAGCCCGTCTACTTCAAAACCTTCCCCTGTGTTGACGTCGCCTACAGTCAGTTTATAAATGCGGCCTTTGATGGGAAGATTGTCTTGATCACTTGTAGCCATCAACCATCCTCCTCATCGTCGTAGGCATAGAACAGCTGGTAATACGTGGCAAGCGCTCTTACATCTTGTGTCGTATCTGGCAGAGCGTATTGCAATGAGCCTGGACGATTATCTGCACTGTTAGACTCTGGGGTGATTGGCAACAACCAAAAAGCTCCTGTGATTCCATGATGTTCCAAGGCGTAGTCAAGAAGCATTGGATAGGATGGGACAAGGCCGATGCCCATTGCAATCTCTGTTCCTGTGCTGGTCTTGAGATTCATGTGCCACTTGCCATAATAGCTTGAATAGATAAATGTCAGGACATACAGCGTTCCCTGAAGAGTAACCAACTGCTCATAGTAGGCGTCTGTCTTGAGAGGGATTTCTTGAAATACGATACTCATTTATGATTCCTCATTGCTCTTTTTTACCTCTGCCAGTGGTGTCAGCTGCTTTCTGAAGTTGTTTGTCTTTCGGGCTCAGATTACTCAAATCGTCTTTCTCATCTGTTGCTCGATCAACTTTCTTGTCTTTCGTGCTGACGTGGCCCTTGGCTTTTTTCTGACTCGTTGGCACCTTCATCAGCTCGTGAGGAATAACAACCTTCTTGGAGTTTGCATAACGAACACGCTCGAAGGTCATGTCAGGATAAAAAGCATCGCCGCTATCTGGATCAATGTTGTCTGTGATGGATGTGATAATCAGATCATCATAAACTTTGTACGATCCAGACCCGTCCTCGCGATACTCGATGACCTTTACCGTCTCTCGTTGCTTATGCATTCGCTTTAGTGCTTGCATGGCTGTTGCAGCGGGGAATGTCTTGGGCTGCGCTTCCATGGTAACTGTGGGTGTGTTGTTGCCAAGAAACTGAGTGGCACTTGCCGGAAGAAGATTAGCAAGTTGGGTTGGCCCAAAGCTGATTAATGGCGACTTCTGTACTGGGTCGTAGTTGATGAATTGCTTGTAGCGAATTTCATCATCCAACTCCGTGCCAGTGAGGCCGGTGCGAATAGGAGGGCGATCATGGTTGAAATCTGCGTCAGTCAGTACACCGCGAACACGGAATTTATCGTTCTGTTCGATTACGTGGTCACTGATGTTGACGCCAGTTTCTACAGCATGTGACGTTACGTTGGCTTGATAGGTCTGATCCCACTGGATCGTAGCATCAAGGAAGATTAGGTCTGTTGTCCCAGACAGGATAGCGATAGACATGTGGTGTCCTTGTATTTTGCTGGGGCAGGCTATTAAACCCTCCCTCTGCTATTAATTCGTTCTGTAAGGCCCTTAGGAGGCCCTGTAAGAGGTGTTCTTTGTATACCCCGTACTACCCCCTTACCAGTACATAAATGGGCCTCTACAGCCCAGTAGTGGCAGGGGGTAGATTAGGGGTTACTTGGCATGAACTACTGTGAGTAGATTACTTAGGAACATCGCCTGAGGTTGCACGGGTCATCATGTCTCGGTCTCGCTGGTCGAGAGCTTGAGTGATTTCTCTGCGAACACCTTCAGTGTCATTTGAGGTGATGTTGAAGGTATTGTTGGAAGTGTTGGCGACGTTAGTAGTATTGCCGGTGTTGGTGTTGTTCGTCACAACGTTCTGCACTTGCTGGCCCGCTTGCTGGTTCACTTGGTTGTTCCGTAGAACACCCTCTTTAAACTTCATCAGCTGAGCACGATCAATCTGAAGACTTGGCATCAGAGTGGTGTTTACAAGGCTGCTGTCTGTCTGTTTGACAGCTGTATTGTCGTCCAGCATGGTGCCGCTGTTTAGGGATGACATCCAATCTTTGAACTTGGTGAGCAGTCCTACACCTTGTCCAGGCTGCTTGAACTTCTCAGGATCACCACTAACAAGCTTGACGTAATCATCCGCTGTAGGAGCCGTACCTGATCCAATTGCACCAGACCCGGTGACAGAGGTTTTGCCTGCGTCTTCAGGTTTTCCATTACCTGTTAGAGCGTTGATCCAGTGAGCGAGCCCAGAGATTGCTCCAGCATTGAACGAAGCGAATGCTCTTTGTACTGGTAGCATTGAGCGATACAGCTCTGTCTGTGCATCTCGAAGGTCTTTAGTAGCCTTCAGCAACTCAGGATCGGTGTTAACTTCCATCTGCTGAACATACTTGGCGTTCTGATAGCGATTATCAGCAGCCATCGGACTATCTTGATACGCTTTAAGCGCCTGTTGGTTCTGGGCGACAATCAGGCGGAAGGCACTCATAACCATTTCTGGTTTGATTTGGCCTGCCTTCTGTGCGGCTGCGTAGGCTTCCCCGACGTTGTCACCCTTGTAGTTCGTGGACGCAGCCCAAGCCTTTTGCAGGTAGGCACGGAGGGAGCTGATACCACCACCTTCGACCAAGGCATCAAGGTCGTCGCCCTGGAGGCGTCCTTTACCCCACACCTGACTCAACTGCGTGGAGATGTTCCGGGCCTGCTCAGTGGTGCTGTGGAAGATCGACTGCACTTCCATGATGCTACGAGTGTTGTCCAGGGCCTGGCGTGTACCCATCCCGTTTTCACGTTGGACACGTACCAGAGAGGAGGCCGGTTCAATCGTCGATTCGAGATTGGCTCCCAGCTCATTCGCTGTGTCTGCCAGCCACTTTCTGTAGTTCTCTTGGCGGGTTTCGCTACCTTCTACCGCGTTCCCGGCGACGATCTTGGTACGGTCAAATGCGGCGATGTTGGCGACTGTCTGGTTAAGCTTGTCGTTGATGCCGGTTAGGGCACTGGCAATACCGTACACAGCCAATCCAGCAGCTCCAGCACGAGCACCAAAGCCCCCGGCTGTTAGGTCGAATACGTCAGGCTCATACGATCCTCTCGCCTTGCGAGCATCCCGCTCCTGTTGGCGTTGCTTCCAGACAGCGTGCTTTTCCTCTGCCATCCGATAGCGGCCACGGCGCTGCTCTGCTCCATCCTGAGCGCGAGACTCCCGGCTAAGCTGAAGTTGACGGCGCTCCATGGCTTGTTGACGTTGGCGATCACCACGTTCCCGCGTTTGATCCAGGGCGAGCTGTTGACGCTGTGTCTGTGTGAGCGATTGGAGATAGCGCTGCTGTGATACTGCTGCTCGATCACGTGCCGCTGCCAACAGCGCGTCAGCTCGAAGCTGTTTGGCCTTAGCCTGAGCAATACGCTCTTCCAGGGCGACAGCGGTAATACGCTCCTTGTTGGCTGCTGCCTGAGCTGCTGCCTGCTTAGCTGCCAGAACAGCCGACTCCTGTTGAGCCTTGAGGCCAGCTGTGGTGAGCATCACCTCATCGCGTCTACCGGCGAATGCCAGCTTCTGCTGCTGTAGCTCAGCCGCGAAGGTTGCTTGGCGAGCCTGCTGACTTGCACGCTCCAGACGCTGGGTCTGCATGTCATGTCGATGGGATGTCTTCGCTCTGACTTCGGGGGCGACAATACCCATCTGCTTACGAACCTTGGCCTCAAGCTCACGCATTTGTTTGTCAAATGCTTTGGTGTCGAGCTGTACAGCAATCTTGAGAGGCTTCTCAGCGAACTTACCAAACGCTCTCAGTTTTCGTTCTGTTTTCTGAAGCTCAGCGAACAGCCGTTCAAGCTGTGTCAGGTCTACCTTAAACTCTACACCACCAATCAAGTTGGCTACTTGTTTATCACTCATCTGTGTTAATCCTTATTCTTTGCAGCCGACAAAATGAGACGGCTCTTGGTGCGGGAGTCTTTTGTGAGACGACGGACTGACGTCAACGGGGCTGCGAGCTTGAACAACATGTCAAGGTCGCTGAATTCTGTGATGAGGGATTCGTCAAGAGACTCATGTAGGCGGTATGTAAGGTGACGGCGGTGACTTTCTGGAATGGTTACAACGAACACAGTGCCAGCCTGTACAGAGACCTTCAGGGCGTGAACCTCACAACCTGTACGCTCGAAGTTTCGTAGTAGCTTGGCTACCGTAGCTTCATCATTCTCTGCTTGGATGATGTAGCCGTAACCTACGTCAGGGGTGGTCACTACCTTCTCAAGGCGCTGTAGAATCTCTGTGGCGTAGGTGTCGTACGGGATAATTCGACCGTTGAAGTTACGAGTCTGAGAGGTTTTCATTTGGGGTCTCCGTTGATGCAAGAGACGCTAAATCAAAGCGTCTCAGAAGATTGTTTGGTAGGGATAGTGTCGCTCTGGTGTTCGTTGTGAACATTAGCGCTCACTTCCTTTGTATCGGGATCGGCCATTAGGTGGCGGATGTACTGCTGTACCTTCTCGTCTCCTTGTGGCTGTTTGATTAGTTCACGTAGCTTTTCAGCGAATGTCATTGCGTCGTCTCCTCTGGAGCGAATAGGGAAATGATTGCTTTGAAGGCATCAATGATGTCTGTGTGTTTACTCAGGATCGTCAGTCCGCTGTTCTCCACAGCTTCCGCTAGGAACGTATGTGGTAGGCGGGGCACTTGGTTTACATCGTCAGGGATAGCCCCGTGTGCGATTGCTACCACCACAAAACCATCACGACGGCGAACAACGTAGTTCGTGCCTCTGTAACGGTCAGCCGAAAACAGGACGTTCTCAATCAGGATGTCTTGGTTGTCGCGGCAGATGTAAAAGGCGGGAGAGGGGAAGGTGCCTTCCAATGCTCCAGCAAGGAAGACGATTGACTTGGAGATTTCAGTGCGGAAGGGATGTTGCTTGAGGAGGGCTACTGTCTGGCGTTTCAGCTGGGATGGCAGGTTAGGGAGCCAATCGAATTGCCAATCTCGGATGGCGTACAGAATGTCGCTGAATTCTGTGTGGTATCCCTTGGCGTCAATCGTCATAGATTCCGTCCCGATCTCTTCGAACGTCGTAAGCGTGCCATGCTGTAGTGGGTTCTGGGGCTGTGTAGCCTCGACCAATCAACTCATTGCAAGCTGTTATAAATTTGTCTGGCGTTGTCTGTGTGTAGCCTTGAGCTACCAGCGACGGAACATCCTTGAATCGGCAATACCCGATGCTGCCTTGACTCAGGACGACGCTGTAAGGCTCGCTAGTGTGGATTGGGGCGAAGTAACGTGCTGGCTCTCCGTCTGTCCATCCGATGCCCATCACGTTACAAGCTTCGATGACGTCGATTGGTTCGTCTTGGGTACGGCACACAACAACAATTTGTTGCTCAGATAGTTTCATTTGACGCTCTCTGCTATCTCTTTGATTAGTTGTTTGGCTACGTTCATAGCCTCTGTTGGGCAATTGCCGTTGTACAGGAATTCTTGTGAGCGTTGCTCGAACCACTTTTCAAGAACAGGACTGACCACGTGGCCTACGTGCATCACATAGATGTCTGTTCTGGCTGGCTTCATCCTGTTAAAGGCAATCTTGTGAAACTTGAAATGTGTAGCTCGGACCATGTGGCTAAAGGCTTCCGCATACTCTGCTGAGCCTTGATTCTGTGACCAACCATTAACCATCAAGGATCGAGAGGCACGGAAGATTAGGTAATGCCCTTTTGTGCGTAGCAAGAACCCTACTTGCCGTAATTCTTCTTTCTCATTGATGCTCGGAGGGGAAGGAGGCGGAATGATCGCCTCCCTTGTCTGGTTAGAAAGTGCCATTTACAACGTACCATCCAGATAACCCCGCATCAGACGAATCTTTTCCTCTGGGCTACCGGCAATCTCCATAGTCGCCAATACAGCCGCCATTTTCTGTAGCTCTGCACTGTCTTCGTGAGTGACGCCGTCTGTGCTGTGGAAGGCTTTCTTGATGCCTGTTGCTTTGGCTTTCTCGGCCTCTCTGCGAGCGACTACGGCCTGGGCTTGGGCGATGTCATCTTCCAAGCTTGTCGCCTCGTCAGTAGGTGCGGCGAACATCATTTCGTTAAACAGTTGCTGTTTGGCTTTAGCGTTATCGGCTGCAAGGGATTGTGTTGTAGTAGCACCCGAGTTTGCTTCACGATAGGACTTATCAAACTCCATCCGTAGAAGGTGAGTAGTCATGTCAATGTTTTGCAAACAGGCATTGTCTGCGTTGGCTTTCGCATAGGCTGGGTCATGCTTCATCTTCAGTAGGTGGAGCGTCTGGTCTTGAACTTTAGTTGCGTTACTCATTCGTCTCTTCCGTCTGGAAAATCAATTGCATCAACGATCTTTGCTTCAAGCTGAATGAAAGTTTCCAGCTCCCCGGCAATGCCGGGGCTGTATTGCACGCCATACCCAATAGAATCTTGCAGGGCACGCAGTTCAGGGGCTGTCAGCTTCAGCACTACAGTTGTGACGCCGCCTGTGCTTGGATTTGTCATGCTGCGTTCTCCTGTGCTTCGGCTAGACGTTTCTGTGCATACTCAAGGCGGGCTTGAGCAAGTAGCAATTCTACTGCTTGATGCTTTTCTCTTTCTTGATGTCGCTGTTCTTCCAATTCTTGCTTAACTTGCCAGCACCACAGTTCTTCTTCTATTTCTGCATTCATGGCATGAATCTTGAGGAAGACTTCGCGGTAGTAATCGAACATGTCAGGCCGTGAGCGGCGGGCTTCACGGATAGCGCCGTCAATCCATAGTAGGTCTTGAGCGCTGAGTTTGATGTTGCCTTCGTAGATCATGGATTGGGCTTTAGCGGTGTAGGCTTCTTGGTTAGTCATTGTCTTTGTCCTCAAACAGTTTTGGATTTGGTGGTTTTCTTGGCAGCTGGAGCGGGCTCATCGAACTGTTCCATTACAATTGCCAAGGCTTCAGCGTAACGGCGAGCCTCCTCAGCTTCGCGAACTTCCTGTTCTGCTTTCAGCTGTGCAGCTACCAGCGCTTGAGTCTCTTGCTCTATGTATGCAGCTTTAGCAGCAGTCACACGTTGTTCCTCAGCTGCGATCAGGGTTTTCCGGTAAGCATCAACTTGAGCGTCAATCTCTGATTGCAGGCGTTTCATAACGAATCGACCACTTCCAATTACGCTGAAGGTGGGCACAAGGTGCATAGGGATGTTGCCTACTTCATCGGTATAAAGCTCTCGGCCATCTTTGACCATTTGCTGAAGCTTTATTAGCGCCTCAGTTGAGGATGTGTATTGAACATCCTCTGTCTTTGGGACGGAATAGGCTGTATAGGTCTCAACAGCTGCATCAACAGATTGCTGATTGAAGGTGAGTTGATCTTTGGTGATTGTCATGATTTGGTTCCTTATGCGGTAATTGGTTGTTTGTACATCGCGACCATCATTCTTACGTGGTCTAGAGTGATGTGGGCTTCGATGCCCATAGTGTTTGTAATTCGGTGATAAGCTTCGTAGAACGCTTGGTTCACTTCGATGATTGCCATGTTGGAAATCTCTCTAACTTCCTCATCAACCGTCTCAAGACATCTCTGGAGCTTGATTCGCTCTTGCTGGATGTCGTCAGAGGGCTCACAGTGCATCACCAATCGAGATTCGAAGTGTTGGTCAGCGTCTTCGTCGTAAAGGTCTAAGCTTGAGAGGAGGGCGACATACATCAGTCACCCCGCTTCCATTCTCTGTCCCGACGTTGCTGTCTGAATTGCTTTGTCTGTTTCCGGTATTGACGCTGCTCACGTTCGAACTCAGCGTCTTCGCGATTTCTGTTGTCTGCTTTGGCTTTTAAAAGCATTTCAATTCCTTCAACATGCCGATTGCATAGAAGACACAAATTGCAGTTACCATTGCAGGTCCTCCTCACGAATGATCTTAGGCTCAATGTCTGTTTGTCTTACTGCTCCGTAAGGTAGGAACGGCAGCCCGGCATTGGTTAGCGTTTCAATCTTTCGGTATTCTTGCTCAGTGACCAGAATTACCCGAATAGTGAGGCCGTCTGCGTCAGCTCGGAGTTGTTGGGCTTCATTTGTCGATAGAAGCTTGGGATGTTCAATCCCACCACCAGAAACGAAATAGCTATCAGGGCCGATGCTGATTACGGTGTGGTAGTAATGTGTTGTTTGGTGCATTATCTTTTCCTCAGATACGTTAATGTGGTTTGTGTAGCACAATGTCTGTATGCTCAGAATGAGCATGAATCTTTCCTCAAGACATAGAAAAACCCCATCCGAAGATGAGGTCATCTATTGTCTGAGGAAGTAGACATTGCATCCGAACACCGGGGATCAATCCGCTGTTCAAGAATGGGGGTGGTCAGTCGGGTGGAGTTGGCCCGGCATACATACCACTCGTTGCGAGTAGTAGGAGAGCTTTTAAGACTTGACCTTTGTCTAACAGGGTGGCGCCCTGCACGAGATAATTAGGGGTTCGTTCCATAATGCGGCTTCCAGGGACATCATGCTGGTGAACCTAACCAGATGCAGCTCAGTGGACAAAGACCGAACAAGGCACATTTCACTGAGTCTGAATGAGGGCCTGTTCTGTCTATGTCTGTTAGGACATCTCTGACGCGGAAGGCCAGCGCTTCGCTTGTGGAAGCACATCCGCAAACAATCGACGAAGCTAATAGGCATCGATTGAATTCTAAAGAGGTGTCAACACCACTGAGGAGGGCAGTGTGTTGACTGACAAAGACTGTGAAGGAAAGGACACAGTCTTCATCGGGGCAACAGGGCTACGAGACCTGTAGAAAAGGGTCCAGCGAATGAGCAACGCTTTTCCAACCTTTCCTTGACCATTCTACATGATGAATCCGATTTTGTCAATACCCTGCTTGTGTTATTTTCATCTTTTCATCATCTTTTTTCATGCTGTAGATTGACCGCAGAAACCCTTCCGAATGGAGGCTGGAAAACCCCGGATTCCGTGTTTCAACCTCAGTGTTTACGGGGCTTACAGAGGGGCAAAAATGGCGGGCTGTAGGGTAGGGTCACTTGCCACTTTTAACGCCCTCTGAGGCGCTTGTAGGGGCTTTTAGGAACTAATACCGCACACTCTCAACCGCCCGTTGTAGTTGGTCCATGCTGTGGCCTTTGGCGTAGACGTCATACGTGATCGTTCCGGTGGAGTGGCCTGCCAGCTCAGCGATGATGACGCCGGACGTATCGGCCCGCTGTAGTTGGGTGATGAAGGTCTTTCGCAGGCTGTGGAACACAAAGCGTTCGTCATACCCCAGCTCCTGCTTGAGCAATGAGAATGCCTTTGAGAACGTAGGTGAACGCTTGCCGTACTTGTCACCCGTTTTCTTTCTGGCCGACTGGAGCAGATGGCCGTCTGTGGTGGTTCGGATCAACTCATCGACTAACGCTTCCAGTTCGCTATGGATGGGCACGGTACGAACCCCGGCCCTTGTCTTGGCGTCTGCGATGCGGAACGCCCTAACGCCATCTTCAGTGACGACGGAATCCACAGTAAGAGCGCACAGCTCCTCGATACGCATACCGGTATAGGCGCCCATCCTCACCAGTGCTTGCAGACTTGGCTTAGGTTTGGCCACTTCTATCAAGCGGAGGACATCCGAAGGGGCGAATGCTTGGCGCTCGATGGCTGATGAAGCTGCTACGGAGAGACGGGGGAGGTCGTGCTTCTCGAATGGGTTCGGCGTTGTACCGTGATCCTGGGCAAACTGATCGTTGTACCGAATCATCCACCGCCACCATGCGGAGCCGACTTTGAGATACCCGGCAACTGTCTTTGGTGCGAGCGTACTGCCCTCTATCCATTGGGCCATGGTCTTCCATGTCAGGGGGAGAGCGGATTGCTTGAGGAAGGCGGCGATGCCTTCGAGTTGCTGGACCTCAAGGGCTACGGTCTTGGGTGGTAGTCCACGGCTCTCACGGAAGGCCCTGTAGTCCGCTATACGCTGCTTTGTGATCGGGTGAGGGGCGACATACTGCCTTGGGTTGAGAACGTAAGTACGGGCCTCCTGGGCCTCCTCTGGCGTCAATGCGGCACCACGTTGCAGAGTGTCCATTGCCATCTGCTGGACGTAGTCCTTGTTCTCTTGGACGTGTTTCACCTTCACCTCAAGGGGAAGGGCGCCAGGATGGGCTTTGGCATCTTCTAAACGGTTTTCAAGGATGCCGAGGAGGGTCAGCGCCTCAATGGGTGGCGCCTTCATGATCCGCTCACGCAAAAGGGCCAGAGATGCCTCCAGCGTCCTACCGCTCCCAGCACGCATACCCATGGCCGTCTGGAGTTGGCGCTCTGCCATCTGGTGGGCGAGAGTACCAATCTCAGCAGCAACGCCTGGAAGGTTTGCTCGCTTATCTGCCGCAGCCTGACGGGCCTGGGCTATCTGCTGGTGCCACTCAGCAAGGATGGCGTGACTACGTTTCTCGGCAAGACGGACGTCACTGGTGCCGGTGGTTTTGGTGATCGTTGTTCGACCATCGAAGGCATGGCGGACGTCCTTCGGAATCACGATTCGAACGTAAATCGTAGACTCGCCCGCCTTGCGGATACAACTCCTTGGCAACCCCATTTTTACTACTCGTTTTTACCACTGGTTTTACTACTCTGCCTCTCTGGAGGCCGCATTACCAGTGGTTTCTGGGGTTGCAGGGCAGTGGTTAGCCTGCCAGCAGCTTGATGAACTCGCGATTGAAGGCCGGAATGTCGTCCGGCTTGCGGCTGCTCACCAGTTGACCGTCGACGATGACCTCCTGGTCCTGCCAGGTGGCGCCAGCGTTCTTGAGGTCGTCGGTCAGCGAGGGCCAACTGGTCAGGGTCTTGCCCTGCACCAGGCCCGCGGAGATCAGCAGCCAGGCGCCATGGCAGATGACGGCCACCGGCTTGCCGGCATCGGCGATCTGTTTGGTCAGCTGCTGGGCCTGCGCGTCGATGCGGATGGTGTCGGCATTGACCACACCACCGGGCAGCAGCACGGCGTCGTAGTCACCGGCATTGGCTGCGGCGAAGGTGAGGTCAACCGGAAAGCTGTCGGCCGGCTCGGTGCCGTCCCAGCCGCGCACCTCACCGCTCTCGGCGGAGATGATGTGGGTCTGGGCGCCGGCCTGTTCCAGGGCCTGCTTGGGGCCGGTGAGCTCGGCCTGTTCGAAGCCGTCGGTGACCAGGATGGCGATTTTCTTGCCGTTCAGGGATGTAGCCATGGTTGCGGATACCTCGATTGGAATTCGGTCGGGCTAGCCTTTTGCCAGCGCTCCTAAATCCGTCTCGCTTTACCCCTCTGAAGTTCCTTCGTCGCGCACGATGGCATCGGCGCACGGCGCGGAGTAAATTTGCGACATCCATCGCAGAGTAGTCCCCATGTCCCAAGCGTCCCCTCAGCTGACCGAGGAGCAGATCCGTCAGGCTCTGCAAGGCATCAGCATTCCTCCGCAGCCGCAGATCATGGTGGATCTGCAGCTCGAACAACTCATGCCCAGCCCCGATCTCAAGGTCATCTCCCGCTTGATCGGTCAGGACCCGGGGCTGTCGGGCGCCCTGCTCAAGCTGGTGAACTCGCCGTATTTCGGCCTCAGCAATCGCATCACCTCGATCCAGCGCGCGGTCAATCTGCTGGGCAGCCAGTCGGTCATCAACCTGATCAACGCCCAGTCGATCAAGGGCGAGCTCACCGACGAGACCATCGTCATCCTCAACCGCTTCTGGGACACCGCCCAAGACGTGGCCGAGACCTGCCTGAGCCTGGCCAAGAAGACCGGCTACCCGACCCCGGACGAGGCCTATGCCCTGGGCCTGTTCCACAACTGTGGCATCCCGCTGATGCTCAAGCGCTTCCCCAACTACATGGCGGTGCTGGAAGAGGCCTATGCCAGCGTCAACGAGCAGGTGCGGGTGGTGGACGTGGAGAACCGGATATTCAACACCAACCACGCCGTGGTGGGCTATTTCATCTCCCGCTCCTGGCGCTTGCCGGAGCACGTCGGCCAGGCCATCGCCAATCACCACAACGCCCAGTCGGTCTTCGACGAGGATTCGACCACCGATATCCAGATCAAGAATCTGCTGGCCCTGCTGAAGATGGCCGAGCACATCTGTGGCTGCTATCGCGCCCTGGGCAGCCAGGACGAGGATCACGAGTGGCAGGCCATCGCCCCGCGGGTGCTGGATCACGTCGGCCTGTCCGAGTACGACTTCGAGTCGCTCAAGGAGACAATCCTTGAAATGGGCAGTGGTCGGATCAATTACTAAGGCGTCCGCAATCCTCCTGGATCCTCATGCCCGAATTACCTGAAGTCGAAACCACTCGCCGGGGCATCGAGCCCCATGTCGTCGGTCAGCGCGTACGCCGGGTCATCGTCCGCGATGGTCGGCTACGCTGGCCCGTCCCCGAAGACCTGGACGTGCGCCTCTCCGGTCAGCGCATCGAGGCCGTGGAGCGACGGGCCAAGTACCTGCTGATCCGCGCCGAGAGCGGCACCCTGATCGGTCACCTGGGCATGTCCGGCAGCCTGCGCCTGGTGCCGGCCGACCAGCCGCCGGCCAAGCACGAGCACGTCGACATCGAGCTGGAATCCGGGCTGTCGCTGCGCTACACCGATCCCCGGCGCTTCGGTGCGTTGCTCTGGACCCAGGATCCCCACGCCCATGTGCTGCTCAGCAAGCTGGGCCCTGAGCCCCTGACCGAGGCCTTCGACGGCGGTCGGCTGTTCGAGCTGTCGCGTGGACGCAGCATGGCGGTCAAGCCCTTCATCATGGACAACGCCGTGGTGGTGGGGGTGGGCAACATCTACGCCGCCGAGGCACTGTTCGCTGCCGGCATCGATCCCCGCCGGGCCGCTGGCAGCGTTTCCCGGGCGCGCTACGAGCGCCTGGCCGTCGAGATCAAGAAGGTGTTGGCGCGCTCCATCGAGAGTGGCGGCACCACCCTGCGCGACTTCATCGGCGGCGACGGCGCGCCGGGCTATTTCAAGCAGGAGCTGTTCGTTTACGGCCGCAAGGGCGAATTCTGCAAGGTCTGCGGGACGGGCCTGCAAGAGATCCGCCTGGGCCAGCGCGCCAGCGTCTATTGCCGGAAGTGCCAGCGATGAAGGGCCTGGCTGGGCTGGCCGTGCTGGCATTGCTCAGTGGTGAATTGGCCTGGGCCGATGCCGACAACGGCCGCAATCTCTTCCTGCGGCGCTGCCACAACTGCCATTCGGTGGGGCCCGGCGCCCAGTCCGGCTTCGGCCCCCAGCTCAACGACCTCTTCGGCCGCCAGGCCGGCAGTCTGGCCGGCTACAACTACTCCGAAGCCATGCGCCAGGCCGGTTTCGCCTGGGATCGCGAGGCCCTGGCGGCCTTTCTGCGTGATCCCGAGCAGAAGGTGCCAGGCACCAAGATGAGATTCTGGGGCATCGGTGACGCCGAGGATCTAGGCGACATCGCCGACTACCTGCAGACCCAGCATCACGCGCCCTAGACCCTGTCCTAGTGGTCGCCACCGCCGGCCCCCGGCTTGGCCGCAAAGGGCGGCTTGGCCAGCCAGATGATCAGGAACAGCCCCATGAAGATCCAGCCGAGCAGGGTGAAGTAGTCCACCGTGGAGAGCATATAGGCCTGGCCTTCCACCACCTTGTCCAGCTGGGCATAGGCCTGCTGCGACGGCCCGCCGAGGGCGTCCAGGTAATGCTGTGTGGCCGGGCTGTAGACGGTGACGTCCTCGGTCAGCTGGGCATGGTGATGGATGGCGCGACGCTGCCACAACCAGGTGGTCAGGGAGGAGGCGAAGCTGCCACCCAACACCCGCAGGAAGGTCGCCAGACCGCCGCCGTCCGCCAGCTCCGACGACTTGAGGCTGGACAGCAGGATGCTGGTAGTGGGCATGAAGAACAGCGCCACGCCCAGGCCCATGAAGGTCTGTACCTCGGCGATGTGGCGATAGTCCACCTCGTTGTTGAAGGTGGCGCGCATGAAGCACGAGGCCCCGATCACCAGGAAGGAGCCCCCGGCCAGCAGGCGCAGGTCGGTCTTGTGCGCGAACTTCCCTACCAGCGGCGAGAGGATGACCGGCAGGATGCCGATGGGCGCCGCGGCCAGGCCCGCCCACACCGGGGTGTAGCCGAGCTGGGTCTGCAGCCACTGGGGCAGCAGCAGGTTGATGCCGAAGAAGCCCGAATAGCCCAGCACCAGCGCCAGGGTGCCGAAGCTGAAGTTGCGATAGCGGAACAGCCGCAGGTTGACGATGGGATGCTTGTCGGTCAGCTCCCAGATCACCAGGGCGGTGAGGGCCACGGCGGAAAAGGCCGCGCCCAGGCAGATCAGGTTGGATTCGAACCAGTCCAGGTCGTTGCCCTTGTCCAGCACCACCTGCAATACGCCCACACCCAGCACCAGGAGGATCAGCCCGACATAGTCGATGGGCTGGTGCACCAGCTTTTCCGGCTTCTTGCCCAGTTGGCTCCAGACCACCAGGGTGGCGAAGATGCCGATGGGGATGTTGATGAAGAAGATCCATGGCCAACTGTAGTTGTCGGTGATCCAGCCGCCGGCGATGGGTCCGATGATGGGCGCCACCACCGTCACCATGGCCAGCAGCGCCAGGGCCATGCCGCGCTTGGCCGCCGGAAAGATCGCCAGCAGCAGGGTCTGGGCCATGGGGTAGAGCGGGCCGGCGACGAAACCCTGCATGGCGCGGAAGATCACCAGCTCCGGCATGGAGGTGGCGATGCCGCACAGGAACGAGGTGATGACGAAGAGCACCACGGCGGCCATGAACAGCTTGACCTCGCCGAAGCGGCGCGCCATCCAGCCGGTCAGCGGCAGGGCGATGGCGTTGCTCACGGCAAAGGCGGTGATGACCCAGGTGCCCTGTTCCGAACTCACCCCGAGGTTGCCGGAAATGGTGGTCAGGGCGACGTTGGCGATGGTGGTGTCGAGCACCTGCATGAAGGTGGCCAGGGACAGGCCCACCGTGGCGAGCAGCAGGCTCGCCGGGCGAAAGGCGTTATCGCTCATGACGGATTACCAGAAGGGGTGGGCGGGGAGGCTCGCAGGGAGCCTCCTTGGCTGTCAGCGCTTGGCGACACCGGCGGTGCGGGCGGCCGGACCGTTGTTGTGGACGATCTGCTGGATCAGCTGATCGGCCTCGGCCAGCTGGTGATCGTAGACATCGGTGCTGTAGCGCGGCTGCTGCGGCGTGGTGGTGGGCAGGCGGGCGCCGTCCTGGTCGTGCAGGTCGACATCGACCACGGTCGACAGGCCGATGCGCAGCGGGTGCTTGTCCAGGTTGTCGCCTTCCAGGCGGATCCGCACCGGCAGGCGCTGGACGATCTTGATCCAGTTGCCGGTGGCGTTCTGCGCCGGCAGGAGCGAGAAGGCGCTGCCGGTACCCACGCCCAGGCTTTCCACCACGCCGCGATAGCGCACGTCGTCGCCATAGAGATCGGAATGGATTTCCACCGGCTGGCCAATACGCATCTCGGCGAGCTGGGTTTCCTTGAAGTTGGCGTCGATCCAGATCTGGTCCAGGGGCACCACGGCCATCAGCGCCGCGCCGGGCTGCACACGACTGCCGACCTGCACCGAGCGCTTGGCGATATAGCCGCTGACCGGTGCCACCAGGGTGCTGCGGGCATGGTTCAGATAGGCCTGGCGCAGCTGGGCGGCGGCGGCCTTGACGTCCGGGTGCGAGGCGATCTCGGTGTCGTCCACCAGCGCCTGGTTGGTGTCCAGTTGCTGCTGCGCGGAAGTCAGGGAGCTCTGCGCCGACACCAGGGTGTCACGGGCGTGGGCCAGTTCTTCCTTGGAGATGGCGCCGCCCTTGGCCAGCTGCTGGCGGCGGGCGTAGTCGGCGCGGGCCCGTTCGACCTCGACACGCCGGGCGGCCACCTGGGCCTTGTAGCTGTCGACGTTGCTGTACAGGCCGCGCACCTGGCGCACGGTCTTGGCCAGATTGGCCTCGGCGCTCTGCTGGGACACGGCGGTGTCGCTGGGATCGAATTCCACCAGCGGCTGGCCCTGGCGAACGTAGTCGCCATCGTCCACGGCGATGCGGGTCACGGTGCCGACGACCTGGGGCGTGATCTGCACCAGGTTGCCGTTGACGTAGGCGTCGTCGGTGCTGGCATGGAAGCGGCCATAGAACAGGTGGTAGCAGTAGACGCCCACGCCGGCCAGGATCACCACCAGCAGCAGGAGCAGCAGGAAGAGTTTGCGTTTGCCGGAGCGCTGCGGCTTCTGCTCCTGGGCATTGTCGTTGGGGGTTGCGGCGGAATCGGCCATGGTCGGGCTCTCGGTATCAGTGTGTGGCCGCGGCGGCGGGCGCCGGCGGCAGTGTGGACGGTTGGAAGCCGCCACCCAGGGCCTGCATCAGCAGCACGCCGCTGTCGATGCGATCGGCCTGGAGGCTGGCCAGCTGGCGCTCGGCCTGCAGCAACTGCTGCTCGACGGTCAGGGCGTCGAGGTAGTTGCCGATGCCGGCGCCATAGCGCTGCATGGCGATGTCGAAGGAGCTCTTGGCGATGTCGCGGGCCCGTTGCTGTTCGACGATCTGCTGGTCCAGCGAGCGCTGGCGGGTGATGGCGTCGGCGATGTCGCCCAGCGCCTGCACCAGGGTCTGGTTGTACTGGGCCACCGCGAGGTCATAGTCGGCATCGCGGCTGGCGAGATCGGAGCGACGGCGACCGCCATCGAAGATCGGCAGGGACAGCGCCGGACCCACGTTGAAGAAGCGCGCCGGCCCGCCGAACAGGGCATCGCCGAGGATGGCCTTGCTGCCGGCGGCCACGGTCAGGTTGAGGTTGGGATAGAAGTTGGTCTTGCTGGCGGCGATGTCCTTGCTCGCGGCCTCCACCCGCCAGCGGGCGGCGATCAGGTCCGGGCGGCGACCGGCCAGTTCGGCGGGCAGCTGGCCGGGCAGATTCACCGCGGCAGGGGCGATCAGCTTGGGTCGGGGAATCTCGGCGCCGCGGTCGGGCCCCTTGCCCAGCAGTACGGCGAGGCGGATCTGCGCCGTACGCACCTGCTGTTCGGCGGCGGTGTGGGCCGCGGCGGAGCTGGCCTCCAGGCTCTGGGTCTGCTGCAACTGGTAGTCGCTGTCGAGGCCGGCGTCCACCCGGCGCTGGGCCAGGTCGAGCATGCCGCGGGTACGCTCCAGGTCCTGCTGGGCCACGTCCATATTGGCATAGGCCAGGCCGAGCTGGTTGTAGGCGCGGCTGACGTCGGCGGCCAGCGTCAGGCGGGCGGCCTGGCGATCCACCTCGCCGGCGCGGGCGCGACCGAGCGCAGCTTCCCAGGCGGCGCGCTGGCCACCCCAGAGATCGAAGCTGTAGCTGCCGCTCACATCGAACTGGCGCAGGGTGCTGTAGCGCTCGCCCTGGCCGACGGGGTCATCCGGCCGTGCCAGGCGCGAGCGGGTCACGCCGCCGTTGGCGTTGATCTGTGGATAGCGATCGGCATCGGCGGCGAGCACGGCGGCATCGGCCTGGCGGCTGCGCGCATCGGCTTCCTGCAGCGAGGGGCTGTCGCGCAGGGCCTCGCGGATCAGGTTGTCGAGCTGCGGATCGCCCAGCCGGGTCCACCAGTCGGCGCTCGGCCACTGGGCGGGAGAGAGGCGATCGCTGGCAAAGGTGGCGTCGCCCTTGAGCGTCGCCGGATCCACGGCGCGTCCCTGGGTGTGCAACCCCTCGGACGACACGCAGCCGGCCAGCAGCAGGGCGGCGCAGAGGGCGGTCAACGGCAGGCGAAAGGTCATGGGTCAGAGGTCTCCAGAGGTCTCCGGCAGCAGGCCGGAGGGGCTGAGCAGGCGGCGCAGCAGGCGTTCGAGGTCATCCAGCTCCTGGCGATCCAGGCAGTGGGTGAGGTCATTGAGGGCATCCACGCCGATCTGCATGAGTTCACTGCTCAGGGCCTGACCCTGGGCGGTCAACTCCAGCCGCACCTGGCGGCGATCGCTCAGGCTGCGCACCCGGCGCAGCAGGCCCTTGGCTTCCAGGCGATCGAGCATGCGGGTCATGGCGCCGCTGTCGAGGGACAGGCAGCGGCTGAGTTCGGCCGGGGTGTCGGTCTGGTCGCGAGCAAGCAGCAGCAGCACCTTGAACTGGGCAGCGGTGATGTCGTAAGGCGCCAGGTGGCTGTCCAGCACGCGATCCTTGTATTGGTTCGCCAGGTGGATCAGATGACCTACGGAGTTGCGCAATGGAAAGTTGCTACGGTCGAAATGTGACATTGCAGTATCTGCCCAGGCAATCAAGCGCATCCAGAATACTGCCTAGGCAGTGAAATATTCAGACACCTTTGCGCAGGGGAGAGTTGCGCATTCTGAAACAATTGGAAAAGTCTGTTGGCGGCCCCTTGTCCCGTGGCGGTCTGGACGCTGATCATGGTGGCAACTTCACCTTGAACCGACCCATGATCTCTTCCTTCGATCTAGACCGACTGCGCGGGACCCTGGTGCCCCTGCACCGCGACCTGCCCGCGGCTGACGACCACCTGGGTTATCGCGCCCATTACCGCCTGGCGGACAGCCGGACGCGACCCGAGGTGACGGTGGCCTTGGGCGCGCTCGCGGCCGGTGGCTATCAGCTCGCCATCCAGGGCTGGTGGCCGCGCGAGCCGCGGGGCAGCCTGCTGATGCTGCACGGCTACTACGATCACATGGGCCTCTATGGCCATGTGGTGGACTGGGCCCTGTCGCGGCAGCTGGCAGTGCTGGCCTGCGACCTGCCTGGGCATGGGTTGTCCAGTGGCGCCCGCGCCAGCATCAACGACTTCGCCGAATACCAGACCGCCCTGACGGCGCTGATCGCCGAGGCCCGGCGCCTGGACCTGCCCCGGCCCTGGCACCTGCTGGGCCAGAGCACCGGCGGCGCCATCCTGCTGGACTATCTGCTGCGCGGCGAGCCTGCCCCCGAGCTGGGCGAGACGATCTTGCTGGCGCCTCTGGTCAGGCCCCACGCCTGGCGCCAGAGCCTGTGGACCTATCGGCTGGTGAAGCCCTTCGTGCGGGCCCTGCCGCGGCGCTTTTCGGTGAATTCCGGCGATCCGGCCTTTCTCGATTTTCTGCAGCAGGACAGCCTGCAGCCCAGGGAACTGCCGGCCCTATGGGTCGGCGCCCTGGCGCGTTGGATTCCGCAACTGGAAGGGGCGCCGGCCAGTACCCGTAGCCCGCTGGTGATCCAGGGCGAGCAGGATTTCACCGTCGACTGGCGGCACAACCTGGGGGTGCTGGAGGCCAAGTTCACCCGGCCCGAGGTCTTGCGCCTGCCGGAGGCGCGGCACCATCTGGTCAACGAGACCGAGGCCCTGCGCCAGCGCTACTTTCGCTGGCTGGACGAGCGTCTCGCCTGAGCCGTCTTACTGCCCGCCGCTGCCCAGACCGGCGCGCAGCGCGGCCACGGCGGCCCGGTAGTAGGCACTGCCGTTGGGCGAACTGGCGAAGTCGGCGAACTGACCGAGTTCGTTGTCGTTCAGGGTGCGGTAGACATAGAGCAGGGTGTTCTCCAGGTCACCGGCATTCATCTGCTGGATGAAACGCTGGCGCTGCTGCTCGATCATGCCGCCGGACTGCTGCTGCCCCATCAGGCCCGGCAGCATCGAGCTCAGGCTGTCGGCGGCGAGGCCCGCCAGGGCCACGCTGACCTCGGCGCCGGCTTCACGCACGGGCAGGGCAGTGGCCAGGCGCTTGGCCTGGGCGCGCCGGGCCGGGCTGGCCTGCACCTGGGGGACGCCGTTGGCATGCTTGGCCAGCTGATCGCTGCGGGTGGCGGCGATTTCCGCGGCGACCACCTTGCGCCCGACGGGCGACTGGAAGAACTGCAGTGCGGGGCCTTCGGCGGGCAGACTCTGGCGCAGCGCGGCCAGGGCCCGCTGGTCGATGGCCGCGGCGGTATAACGCTTGTTGCTGTTGTCCACCAGGCTCTGGTAGAGCGCCGGCGGCAGGCTGTTCTGATAGCGCTGCTGGGCGGCCTGCAGGGCGTCGCGGAAGTGGCCGCGCTGCTCGGGCCAACCTGCGGCCTGATAGAGGCTGACCGTATCGTCGGCCAGGGCGGGCAGGCTGATGGCGAAAAGCAGGGAAGCGAACAGAACGCGCATGGACACCTCGGGCAGCGGCACGGAGCCGGAAAGTCCGCCATTGTCGGCAACCCCAGGCTGGCTGTCGAGGCGCTCATCCCGGGCATTCGTCGCCTGGTCAAGGCAGGCGCGCAGCCGTGGCCGACTTCTCTTACACTCGGCATCCCGCCGGCCTGGTCCGGTTCCTACGGTTCCCGCGATGGCTCTGCACCCCGAGCATCCCCTGCTGCAACGTATCGTCGACGATCTCGCCAGCCATGGCTGGTCGCGGCAGAGCATCTTCCTGCCGCCGGACCTCACCGCCGAGCTGGCCGCCGAATGCCGGCTGCGCCATGCCCGCGGCGAACTGGAGCGCGCCGGCATCGGCCGTGGCGACAGCCCGCTGATCCGTGAGGGCGTGCGTGGCGATCACATCGCCTGGCTGGAACCGGACGATGCCCATCCGGGCGTGCAGCGCTACCTGCACCTGATGGATACCCTGCGCGAGGCCTTCAACCGCACCCTGTTCCTGGGCCTGGAAGACTACGAGAGCCACTTCGCCCTCTATCCGCCCGGCGCCTTCTATGCCCGCCATCTGGATCGCTTCCGCGACGACGACCGGCGCATGGTCTCCCTGGTGCTCTATCTCAACGACGCCTGGTTGCCGGAGCAGGGCGGCGAGCTGCGCCTTTATCTGGATGAGCAGCGCCAGCAGGATGTCCTGCCCCTGGGGGGCAGCCTGGTGTGCTTTCTCTCCGGGCAGTTGCCCCACGAGGTGCTGCCGGCCACCCGCGAGCGGCTGTCGCTGACCGGCTGGTTCCGCCGCCGTGGCGAGAATCCGCTGCAGGCTTAGGGCTTGTCTGAAAAGTCGCTGAGCGAAGGCTAGGCAAGGCAAAAATCCGTGAGGAAGCGGATCGGACTCGCGCTCGAGTTTACGAGTGGTAAATGAGCATTGCGACGGGGCCGCCTAGGCCGGGCTGGCGACCCAGCGGATTTTTAACGCAGCATGGCCGAGCGCAGGCACTTTTCAGACAAAGCCCAGGGCGTAGACTGGCGGCGGACCGGGAGGGTGCATGGAAAAGATACTGGTGAGTCGCTGCCTGCTGGGGCATCGGGTGCGCTATGACGGCGGTGCCCATGGCCCCTTCGATCTGCTGGGCGCCTGGCAGGCGGAAGGGCGCATCGTGCCCCTCTGTCCGGAGGTGGCCGGTGGCCTGCCCACGCCGCGTCCGCCCGCGGAGATCCCCGGCGGCCAGGGCGGGGCGGTGCTGGACGGTCGGCTACCGGTCATGACCGAGACAGGAGAGGACGTCAGCGCCGCCTTTGTCGCCGGTGCCATGGTCGCCCTCGAACTGATCGCGCGCCATGGCATCCGCGTGGCGGTGCTCAAGGCCCGCAGTCCCTCGTGCGGCAATGTGGAAAACTACGATGGCCGCTTCAGCGGCACCCGGGTAGCCGGTGAGGGCGTCACTGCGGCGGCGCTGAAGCGCGCCGGGGTCGCCGTCTTCAACGAGACCGAACTGGCCGAGGCGCAGCGCTTTCTCGCGGCGCTGGACGGTAACCCCTAGAGCGTTTCCGGCTGGCGGCCCAGCAGCATCTGGAAGTACGCCTTCTGCACGAAGCAGCCCTTGGGAAAGCGCCAGCCGACCAGTTCGCCCGGCTGCTTCTCGAGGTTCTGGGCAAAGACGGTGGCGCCCATGGCGCGCGCCAAGGCGGCATATTCGCGCAGCGGGACCTTAACGACAGGAACATCCGGGCTGATCATGGGCGCTCTGCTGGGTGGGTCGCTCACGATCGAAACGACGATCGTGGCGAGTCCACAGGTGACTTGCCCAGGCTATCGGCACCCCCGCGTGGAACTTCAGCCCGCGGATGAAAAATCGGTCTAGCCAGCGGCTTTGGGCGTCTCCGGCAGGAACCAGTTCATCAGCAGGGCGCACAGGCCGCCGGTGGTGACGCCGGATTCCAGCACCGCTCTCAGGCCCGCAGGCATATGGGCGAGAAATTCCGGCACCTGGGAAATGCCCAGGCCCAGGGCCAGGGACACGGCGATGATCAGCAGCGCGCGTCTGTCCAGTTCGACACTGGCGAGGATGTTGATCCCCGAGGCGGCGACCGCGCCGAACATCACCATGGCCGCGCCCCCGAGCACCGGCTCGGGCACCGCCTGGATCACCCCGGCCACCGCTGGGAACAGCCCCAGCAGGACCAGGATGGCGGCGATCCAGAGGCCGACATGGCGACTGGCGATGCCGGTCAACTGGATCACTCCGTTGTTCTGGGCGAACACCGAACTGGGAAAGGTGTTGAAGAGCCCGGCCAGCAGCGAGTTGGCGCCGTTGACCAAGACGCCACCCTTGATCCGCTGCATCCACAGCGGGCCTTCCACCGGTTCGCGGGAGACCTTGCTGGTGGCGGTGATGTCGCCGATGGCCTCCAGCGAGGTCACCAGATAGATCACCAGCAGGGGCACGAACAGCGACCAGGAAAAGCCCAGGCCGAAGTGCAGTGGCATCGGGATCTGCACCCAGGCGGCCTCGTGCATGCCAGTGAAATTCAGCCGGCCCAGCCAGGCCGCCAGGGCATAGCCCAGCAGCAGGGCGACGACGATGGCGCTGCTGCGCAGGCCACGGAGCGGCAGGCGATTGAGCACCACGATGGTGGCCAGCACGGTGCCCGACAGCAGCAGGTTCTCGCCGTTGGCGAAGGTACCGTTGCCCAGCGCCGCGAAGCCGCCGCCCATGCTGATCAGGCCGACCTTGATCAGCGTCAGGCCGATCATCAGCACCACGATGCCGGTCACCAGCGGGGTAATGAGGCGCTTGACGAAGGGCAGCACCCGCGACACCCCCATCTCGACGAAGGAGCCGGCCATGACCACGCCGAAGATGGCCGCCATCACGGCTTCCACCGGCGTGCCGTTCTTGACCATCAGCGCGCCTCCGGCGATCAGCGGGCCGACGAAATTGAAGCTGGTGCCCTGGACGATCAGCAGCCCGGCACCGAAGGGACCGAAGCGGCGACACTGGACGAAGGTGGCGATGCCCGAGATCACCAGCGACATGGACACGATCAGGTTGGTGTCGCGCGGCGAGACACCGAGGGCCTGGCAGATCAGCAGACCGGGGGTGACGATGGGCACGATGATCGCCAGCAGGTGTTGGATGGCGGCGAGCAGGGCGATCAGCGGGCGCGGTCGGTCCTGGGGACCGTAGAGCAGTTCGGAGCGGGAGGGCTGGGACATGGCGGAGTCGTCACGGAAAAAGCGCCGATCTTACCGGATGCCCGCCCCGTGGCGCAGGGTCTTCGGCCTGGAGAAAGCCGCCGACCTGGGGGGCGGCGGCTATGCCTTACGTCTTACAGGATGAAGCGGGCCACGTCGCGATTGAGATCGGCGGCGTGATGCTGCAGGGAGCGCGACTGACGTTCCGAATCCTCGGCGCCGCTGGCCAGGGTGTCGCCGAGGCCCTTGATGGTGATGACGTTGCGGGTGATCTCCTCGGTGACCGAGGTCTGCTCCTCGGCCGCCGTGGCGATCTGCAGGGACATTTCGGAGATGACGCCGGCGCTCTGGGCGATCTCTTCCAGGGCGCTGGAGGCGCGTTCCACGTCGGCGACGCTGCGCTCGGCGATGGCCATGCTGCTGTCCATGCGCTGCACCGCCTGGCGGGTCATCTGCTGCAGGGTGCCGATGGTCTCGTTGATCTCCCGGGTCGAGGCCTGGGTCCGCTGCGACAGCGTCCGCACCTCGTCGGCGACCACCGCGAAGCCGCGACCATGTTCGCCGGCGCGGGCCGCCTCGATGGCCGCGTTGAGCGCCAGCAGGTTGGTCTGCTCGGCGATGCTCTGGATGCTGTCCAGCACCTTGGCGATGGCCTGGGAGTGGTGATCCAGCTCGCCGATCACCCGGGTGGCGTCGTCGACTTCCCGGGCCAGGCTGTTGATGGATTCCTTGCTGGTCTGCACCAGCGTCAGACCCTGGGCGGTGCTATCGGAGGACTGGCGAATGGCCGCGGCGGTCTGCTCGGCATTGCGGGCGATCTCCTGGGTGGCCGAGGACATCTCCGTCACGGCGGTGGCCACCAGGGTGATCTCCTGCTGCAGACGTCCCAGCTCCTGGGTAGCCGCGGCGCTGCGCTGCAGGACCTTTTGCGATTCGGCGTCCACGCTCTGGGCATGCTGGCGCACGCCACCGATCAGGCCGTGCAGGCTGGCCACGAACTGGTTGAAGTGGCCGGCCAGGCCGCCGACTTCATCGTTGCTCTGTACGGCAATGCGCCGGGTCAGGTCGCCTTGGCCGTCGGCGATCACCTGCAGACCGGTCGAGACCACGCCCAGCGGCCGCAGCAGATAGCTGCACAGCAGGTTGATGAGCAGCAGCGAGCCCCCCAGCACCACGGCCAGGATGACGATGCTGATCCAGAGTTGCCGCTGTAGCGGTGCCAGCAGGACGCCGCTATCGACGATCATCACCAGGGTCTCGCCGTCGCGATTCATGGGCGCGGCATAGAGCCGCTGGCCGGCGTTGGTCTCGACATAGCGCTCGCCGGGCGCCTGGGCCAGCCGCTGGAGGGTGTCCGCGGTGAGCTGGGGATAGAGCTCGGTGAGCGGTTTGGCCAACAGGGCGGTGTTTTCATGCCCCAGCACGATGTTCTGGCCGTTGACCAGTACGGCACTACCGGCACCCGGCAGCTGCACCCGCTTGAGCTGATCGAGGATGTCGCCGATGCTGACGTCGGCGCCGAGGATGGCGCTGGTCTTGCCACCGGACTGCAACGCCCAGCCCAGGGACAGCACGTTCTGCTTGGTCGCCGCCGCCACCGTGGGTATGGAGAAGAACACCTTGCCGGGATTCTGCTGCGCCTGCTGGTACCACAGCCACTTGCGCGGATCGTTGTTGTCCGGCGGCAGCTGGACGCCATTGGCATTGACCTGGCTGCCATCGCCGCGGGCATAGAAGACGTTGTCGAAGCCGCCGGAACGCTTGACCTGATTGAGAGCAGCCGGAAGGTTCGTCTCCTGGGTGTCCGCCGCCAGGGCGCGCAACGCTGCGGCCTTGCCGTCGAACCACTGGCGGACACCGCCGTTGAAGACGAAGCTGACGGTCTTCAGCTGTTCGATCGTGGAGGCTTCGAGGGCCGCACGGGTGTTGAAGAAGTTGATTGTCGTCAGACCTACACCCACCACTAGCACGGCCGCGGTGGCAGACAACGAGAGTTTCTGTTTCAACGACAAGGCAGGCACGTTGTGTAGCTCCGAAATAATTATTCAGGCTTTATCGGTGCAAGTGCGCGATAACTTGAGCGTTCGGTCAGATTTTCGTCGCAGAAGCGACGATCCGCTTCTGGGTAGGCGGCCCCACCCGGGTCTTCCAAGGCGACTGCCGGCTGGAAGACCCGGGAGGGTGCCTGGTCAGTCGAAGTCGACTAGGCGGCCACCGTCTGGGCACCGGTCATCAGGGCCACGGCGTCGGCCATGGAATGCTCGCGCGGATCGATCACCGTCAACCGGCGACCCAGCCGGTGGATGTGGATGCGATCGGCGATCTCGAACACATGGGGCATGTTGTGGGAGATCAGCACGATGGCGATGCCGCGGGCCCGCACGTCGAGGATCAGCTCCAGCACCTTGCGCGACTCCTTCACCCCCAGCGCCGCGGTGGGTTCGTCGAGGATGATCACCTTGGAACCGAAGGCCGCCGCCCGGGCCACGGCGACGCCCTGGCGCTGGCCACCGGACAGGGTTTCCACCGCCTGGTTGATGTTCTGGATAGTCATCAACCCTAGCTCGGAGAGTTTTTCCCGGGCGATGCGCTCCATTTCCTTGCGGTCCAGGGTCCGGCAGAGGGTGCCCAGCAGCCCCGGCTTGCGCAGTTCGCGACCGAGAAAGAGGTTATCGGCGATGGACAGCGCCGGCGACAGCGCCAGGTTCTGGTAGACCGTCTCGATGCCGGCGCGCCGCGCGGCGATGGGCGAGGCGAACTGCACTGGCTGGCCCTCGAAGCGGATCTCGCCCTCGTCCGGGCGCAGGGCACCGGAGATGGCCTTGATCAAGGAGGACTTGCCGGCGCCGTTGTCGCCGATCACGGCGAGGATCTCGCCGGGCAGCAGGTCGAAGTCGGCGTGGTCGAGGGCGGTAACGCGGCCATAGCGCTTCACTAGGCCGCGCGCCATCAGCAGGGGTTCGGTAGTCATCAGCTGGCCGCCTTTCTGATCCATTGGTCGATAGCCACGGCCGCGATGATGAGCGTGCCGATCAGCAGATAGGTCCATTGCACGTCGGTGCCCAGCAGCCGCAGGCCGAGGGCGAAGACGCCGACGATCAGGGCGCCAAACAGCATGCCGAGGATGGAGCCACGGCCGCCGAACAGCGAGATGCCGCCGATCACCACGGCGGTGATGGACTCGATGTTGGCGAACTGGCCGGCGGTGGGCGAGACCGAGCCGATGCGGCCGATCAGCACCCAGCCGGCGAAGGCGCAGATGAGCCCCGACAGGCCGTACACGGTGATCAGCATGCGCCGGACGTTGACCCCGGCCAGCGCCGCGGCCTCGGGATCGTCGCCCACGGCATAGAGATGACGCCCCCAGGCGGTGTGGTTGAGCACGTACCAGAGCAGGGCGACCAGCACCACCAGGGCGATCACGCCGTAGGTGAAGACCGCGCCACCCAGGCGGAAATTGTCGCCGAACACCTGCAGCAGCGGCGCGGTCGCGCCGATTTCCTGGGCGCGGATGGTCTCGTTGCGCGAATAGAGGAAGTTGGCCGCGAGCACGATCTGCCACATACCCAGGGTGACGATGAAGGGCGGCAGCTTGATGCGGGCGATCAGCCAGCCGTTGGCCATGCCGCACAGGGTGCCCACCACCAGGCCGCAGAGGATCGACAGCTCCACCGGCAGGCCATAGCGGAAGGTGAATTGGCCCATGACCACCGAGGACAGCACCATGATGGCGCCTACTGAAAGGTCGATGCCGGCGGTGATCACCACCAGGGTCTGGGCCGCGCCGACGATCCCGGTGATGGCGACCTGTTGCAGGATCAGGGTGAGGGCGAAGGCGGAAAAGAATTTGCCGCCCAGCAGGGCGCCGAAGATGCCCAGCGACAGCAGCAGCACCAGCAGGGAGACCGCCGAGGGGCGCGAATGCAGGAAGTGGCGGAATTTGACGAGCGGGCTGCGCTCGTCACGGGCGAAGGAGGCGACTTCCGTGGCGCTGTGCTTGAGCACCTGTTCGAAGGGCTGGCCGGACGAGGAGGGCGAGGTCGGATCGCTCATGGCAATCTCCTGATAGCGGGAAAGCGGCCGAGAGGCGATCGCCCGCGCCGGCGCGGCTGGCGGGGCGATCGGTCTGCTCTAGCGTAGACGAGGGGCCATCAGCCCCAGCATTTCTGCAGGGCGGTCTTGCTGTCGATGGACTGGATGCCGGGTACCGGCTTGTCCGTCACCAGTTTCACGCCGGTGTCGACGAAGCTCTTGCCTTCGGTGGCGGTAGGCTTCTTGCCCGTGTCGGCAAAGGTCTTGATCGCCTCGATGCCCAGCGCGGCCATCTGCAGCGGGTACTGCTGGGAGGTGGCACCGATGACGCCGTCGGCGACGTTGTGCACGCCCGGGCAGCCGCCGTCGATGGAGACGATCAGCACGTCCTTCTCGCGACCCACGGCCTTGAGCGCCTCGTAGGCACCGGCGGCGGCCGGTTCGTTGATGGTGTGCACCACGTTGATGGTCGGGTCCTTCTGCAGCAGGTTTTCCATCGCTGCGCGGCCGCCTTCCTCGTTGCCGTTGGTCACGTCGTGGCCGACGATGCGTGGATCGGTCTCGTCGCCGATGCGGCTCTGATCCTTGGGATCGATGCCGAAACCGAGCATGAAGCCCTGGTCGCGCAGGACGTCCACCGAGGGCTGGGAGGCGTTCAGGTCGAGAAAGGCCACCCGGGCGTCCTTGGCCTTGTCACCCAGGGTCTCCCGCGCCCACTGGCCGATCAGCTTGCCGGCCAGGAGGTTGTCGGTGGCGAAGGTCATGTCGGCCGCGCTCACCGGATCCAGCGGGGTGTCCAGGGCGATCACCAGCAGGCCGGCCTCACGCGCCTTCTGCAGGTTGGGCACGATGCCCTTGGTGTCCGACGCGGTGATGAGGATGCCCTTGGCACCGTCGGCGATGCAGGTCTCGATGGCGGCGACCTGGCTTTCGCTGTCGCCGTCGATCTTGCCGGCATAGGCCTTGAGCGTCATCCCCAGCTCCTTGGCCTTGGCGCTGGCGCCTTCCTTCATCTTCACGAAGAAGGGATTGGTATCGGTCTTGGTGATGAGGCAGGCGGAAACGGGTGCTGCCTGGGCGGTGCCGCTGGCGAGGGCGGCCGCCAACAGGCAACCGGCGAAGGACGCGAGGGAGACGGTTCTTTTCATTGTTGTGCGCTCAGTTTCGGAGACAGGAACGCGACCGGCAGCACGCCGGTCGCGGTGAAGCTGTTACCACCACTGCTCGATCTGGAAGCCGATGTTGGAGCCGTGCAGATCGTTGCCGAAGGTGCCGGTGCTCGACAGCGCGGAGCCGGCGTCGAAGTCGTCGGCCGCTTGTTGAGCTGCCCGGTTCCAGGCGGCATAGGTGTAGAACAGGCGGAATTCGGGACGGGTCTTGAATTCCGGGCCCTTGGGCGACCAGGTAGGCGCCAGGGTCAGCTTGGTCAGCTTGCGGGTGCCGCCGGGAGCCTGCACCTGATCATGGCCCAGTTCGGTGGAGAACTTGAACTGGTCGGTGATGCCGTACACCAGACGGCCACCCAGCGAGGTCCAGCGTAGGTCATTGCCGTTGGGACGTTCGTCCTTCTGGTAGACCGCGGCGATCTGGCCACCCCAGTAGCGGCTGATCTGCCAGTCGAAGAAGTCGACGACGCGATAGGAGACGTCGGCGCTGCTCAGGGTCGGATCGCCGGTGCTGCCCAGCGCCGTGCCCGGGCCCTGGCCGCGCTGTACGGCAAAGGTGTTCACGCCGCCCCAGCCCATGAAGTTGGCCTGCTTGTGCTGCAGCGTCACGGCTACACCACTGTTGGCGTTGGGCTGGTTGGTGGGTTTGTCCAGGTAGCTGACGCCGATCTCCAGCGAGCCATTGGGGTTGGTGTTGAAACCGGCGACGTTGAAGTCGAGGCGGTTCTGGAAGTCCTTCTGGTTCTGGTTATCCTTGCGCGAGAAGGCCAGGCTGTACTTGAGACCGCCGATGTTGACGTCCTCGATACCGCCGCCGGTGGCGCTCTGGTTCCAGTAGAAGAAGTCGGAGATGTGGATGTCGTTCCGCTTGTAGTAACGGCGGCCGGCCCAGAGATTACCGCCGTTCAGCGCGGCGATGTTGTTCCAGTAGGCATAGGCCTGGACGGCACGGATCTCGCCATTGTCCCCGTTGAAGGTCGGGGTGCGGTCGTAGCGGTTGAAGAAGCTGCCCATGCCGTATACGCCGACTGCCGAGCCGTCGTTGAGGGTCAGGACGTCCTGCTTGAGTGCCAGTTCGCCGTACTGTTCGCACTCGTTGCCCAGGCGGTACTTGGACTGCGCGCCCTGCAGCTTGAAGCAGCGCATGGAATCGGAACCGGAGGAATCGCCGAGCCCGGTACGGAAGTACCCGATCGTTTCCAGGGCGTGTGCCGAAGGAATCAGCAGGAGGGTGCTCATCAAGGAGGCGACCGAAACCCTGGCCAAGGGCATAGCCTTTTTCTTATTCATTTATGTTCCCTGTTTATTGTTGTTGTGTGACGCGTGCCTGGCCTACACCTGACCCGCCGTGCTCCAGCGGAAGATCAGCATAGGTGTGACCATTGGGGCTCAACCTGACTACAAACTTATCGCTGAATCAATTCAGCGGCAGACGGAGGGTAGCCTTTGATCACTCAACGGCCTAGCGGCTCGCTAATCGCGAGGTGTGAGCTGAATCACAGGTTGCGCTTCTACAAAATTAGCAAGCCAAGCAACTGTGGAACCCCTCTGGAATGGGGGTTACCCGCGCGGAGGCTGTAAGGAAGGCAGGGGCAGGCGGAGTGGCGAGGAGAGAGCGTAGCTAGAGGGGTGAAATAGAGCGTGGAGAGTAGAGGGGAGTGATGGAGCAGTGCTGCGAGGCGACGGCAGCTGCCATCGCCTCGCAGTAACGGTCAGCCCAGCAGCGCCTTGTCGCGCACGCCGCCCTTGTCGGCGCTGGTGGCCAGCAGCGCATAGGCCTTGAGCGCCGTGGTCACGCGGCGGGCACGGGGTTGTGCCGGCTTCCAGCCCAGCTTGTCCTGCTCGATGCGGCGGTGGGACAGCTCTTCGTCGCTCACCAGCAGGTTGATGCTGCGCTGGGGAATGTCGATCAGCACCTTGTCGCCATCCCGCACCAGGCCGATGGCACCACCGGCTGCAGCTTCCGGAGAGGCGTGGCCGATGGACAGGCCCGAGGTGCCACCGGAGAAGCGACCGTCGGTGAGCAGGGCGCACTGCTTGCCCAGGCCCTTGGACTTCAGGTAGCTGGTGGGGTAGAGCATCTCCTGCATGCCCGGACCGCCCTTGGGCCCTTCGTAGCGGATGATGACGATGTCGCCGGCCTTGACCTCGTCGGCGAGGATGCCGCGCACCGCGGCGTCCTGGCTCTCGAAGACCTTGGCATTGCCCTCGAACACATGGATGGATTCATCCACGCCGGCGGTCTTCACCACGCAGCCGTCCAGGGCGATGTTGCCGTAGAGCACGGCCAGACCACCTTCCTGGGAATAGGCGTGCGCGACACTGCGGATGCAGCCCTCGGCGCGGTCATCGTCCAGGGTGTCGTAGCGAGTCGCCTGGCTGAAGGCTTCCTGGGTCGGGATGCCGGCGGGACCGGCGCGGAAGAAGGTCTTCACCGCCTCGTCCTGGGTCAGGGTGATGTCCCACTGCTCGATGGCTTCGCCCAGGGTCCGGCTGTGCACGGTGGGCAGGTTGGTGTGCAGCAGACCGCCACGGGCCAGTTCGCCCAGGATGCTGAAGATGCCCCCGGCGCGATGCACGTCTTCCATGTGGTACTTCTGGATGTTCGGCGCCACTTTGCACAGCTGCGGCACCTTGCGCGACAGGGCATCGATGTCGCGCAGATCGAAGTCCACCTCGGCTTCCTGGGCGGCGGCCAGCAGGTGCAGGATGGTGTTGGTCGAGCCGCCCATGGCGATGTCCAGGGTCATGGCGTTCTCGAAGGCCGCATGGCAGGCGATGTTGCGCGGCAGCGCCGACTCGTCGTTTTCCTGATAGTAGCGACGGCAGAGGTCGACGATGGTGCGGCCGGCCTGCAGGAACAGTTCCTTGCGGTCGGCGTGGGTAGCCAGGGTCGAGCCATTGCCGGGCAGGGCCAGGCCGAGGGCCTCGACCAGGCAGTTCATGGAGTTGGCGGTGAACATGCCCGAGCAGCTGCCACAGGTGGGGCAGGCGCTGCGTTCGTATTCGGCGACCTTCTCGTCGCTGGCCGAGCTGTCGGCGGCGATGACCATGGCGTCGACCAAGTCCAGGCCGTGGCTGGCCAGCTTGGTCTTGCCGGCTTCCATGGGACCGCCGGAGACGAACACCACCGGGATGTTCAGGCGCAGGGCGGCCATCAGCATGCCGGGGGTGATCTTGTCGCAGTTGGAGATGCACACCAGGGCGTCGGCGCAGTGGGCATTGACCATGTACTCCACGGCGTCGGCGATGATCTCGCGACTCGGCAGCGAATAGAGCATGCCGTCGTGGCCCATGGCGATGCCGTCGTCCACGGCGATGGTGTTGAATTCCTTGGCCACGCCGCCAGCCTTCTCGATCTCCCGGGCGACCAGCTGGCCCAAGTCCTTGAGATGGACATGGCCCGGCACGAACTGGGTAAAGGAGTTGGCGATGGCGATGATGGGTTTCTTGAAGTCTTCGTCCTTCATCCCGGTGGCGCGCCAGAGCGCTCGGGCGCCCGCCATGTTGCGGCCCTGGGTGGAGGTTTTCGAGCGATAGTCAGGCATGAAGCGTCTCTCCGAGGCGGCTTTCTAGATCACGGTTCTGGTCATCGTGAGCGCGGACGAGGCACGGTGCAAACGCGAAGTGACGATTGCCGGGCCGGAGGGCAACGACGCCATGCGGGATCTCCACAGGGGTGCCGGGGCTCACGAACCCGCCGGAGGATGCTGGCGGAGGGGAATCCGGATCATACACCCGGGCGCCAGCACTGCACAGCAGCGCGGGCGCCGGTGGATCAGGGCGCTTCCTGTTCGCCGTCGGGAGCGTCTTCCAGGTATTCGTCCATCGGTTCCTGGCCGGCCAGGGTCTTGAGACTCAGGTCCACGGCTTCGGGCAGGGTGATGTCGACGCGCTGCTTGTCGCTGCCTTCCAGCGAGGACTCGTAGCTGAGCGCATGGCGCAGGTGGCCGTTTTCGAGGATGGCACCCACGCTGGCCAATTGAGCGGCGGCCGGAGCCAGGCGTTCGAGAGCGGCTTTGGGCCAGGTGGCCTCGACGGTCGCATTGCAGGTATAGAAGCCTGCTTCGCCACTGTCCGAGGGTTCTTCCTGGGTCTTGATGTCGACCAGCGAGATCTGGTTGGCCTCCAGCGCGGGCTGGCCGGCGGCGATGTCGTCCGCATAGATCTCGTTGATGGTCTGGGCGTATTGCTGACGAACCAGTTCGGCGGTCTTGGCCGCATCGCAACTGTAGTCATAGCCACCGCAGCCAGTCAGGGAAAGCACCGCAGCTGTGAGTATGAGGTGACGTCTGGACATGCCTGAATTCCTTGGAACGATGGGTAGAGCCTGGCGGCGCTGGCCGTGCCTGCGTCGATCCGCAGTGCAGGACGTCGGCGCAACGTTCATGGATGGCGAGGGCTTAGGGTGCTGCCGCTCGCCGATCCTGTCCATCAGACGCCGCCAGCGTCCGTCAGGACACCCGGCCTGGCTGGCCGGTCAGATCCCCGATCAGGCGCGGTCGGCGCTTTCGCAGGTCTCGAAGTCCTTGCTGTCGACGCGGTTCATGCTGTCGAAGCCGATCGAATAGACCTGCTCCTTGCCGTCCTTGTTGAGCACATAGTTGTTGCAGGTACCCGGACGATACTTGCGAGTGTAGGTGCTCGACGGGGTGCCGCCGATACGCAGGACGTCAGCCTTGGCCATACCCTTTTCCACCTGCTTCACCAGCGGCTGCTCGCGAAATTCCACGCGACCCACGGTGTAGTCGGCGGTGTTCTTGACCGAGGAACAGCCCGCCAGCACGGTGCCGGCCAGCAGGGCGGTCGCGACTGCAATCTTCTTGTTCATGGTGTGATCCCTTCAAAGGCGGAAGTGCCTGACACTTCGACGATGACGGCGCCGATAAATTCGCTCTCCGTCGCACTTCTCGCCGTTCGCGCCTTTGACGGGTCGGCTCGCGAGAGCGGCAAGTGACTGTATCTAAAGCTGATTCTGCAAACGAACGCTATGCCCTGGTTTTCTAAGGAATATTTTGTCCGAATGGCAGTTGACAGGGGCCAGGTGGCAGGCGATCTTTAGCGTTATGTTGTAACTTCCCAGCCGTTTCTCGTTTCTCGCGAGGACCCCATGAATCGCCGTCGTCTGCTCAATCTGATCCTGGCTGGCATGACTTTGCCCGTCGGGTTGCCGGCGTTTGCCGCCCGGCAGCAACTCAAGGGTGCCCGGGCCTGGCAGGACGCTGAGAAGCTCCGCCTGGTCTTCGATCTCACCGGACCGGTGCGCTACAAGACCTTTACCCTGGTGGCGCCGGATCGCATCATTCTCGATCTCGCCGATACCCAGGCGCCCGCGGTGCTCAACCACCTCGCCCTGCAGGGGTCGCCGGTGCGCGCCGTGCGCAGCGCCCGCTATGGCGCCCAGGACACCCGGGTGGTGCTGGAGCTGGCCCATCCGGTGGAGATGGAGAGCTTCATCCTCGGCCCGGGCGAGGGCGCGTCCAACCGCCTGGTGCTCGATCTCAAGCGCGCCGGGACGCCGGCAGTGGCCGCACGCAAGCCGGTCGACGCCGAGCCGCCGCTGGAGGTCAAGCGTGGCAAGGGCCTGGCCACGGGGCGCGACATCATGGTGGTGGTCGATGCCGGGCATGGTGGCAAGGATCCCGGTGCGCTGAGCGCCCGCGGTGATCGGGAAAAGGACATCGCCCTGATCGTGGCGCAGAATCTGGCGCGGCGCATCAACCTGCAGAAGGGCTTCAAGGCCAAGCTGGTGCGCAACGACGACTTCTTCGTGCCGCTGCGCAAGCGGGTCGAAGTCGCCCGCAGCTACAACGCCGACATGTTCGTCTCGGTGCACGCCGATGCCGCACCGCGGCGTACGGCCTATGGCGCCTCGGTCTATGCCCTGTCGGAGCGAGGCGCGACCTCCACCACGGCGCGCTTCCTGGCCGACAGCGAGAACAACGTCGACCTGATCGGTGCCAACGAGATTCTCAAGGGCCGCGATCCCATGCTGGCCGGCGTGCTGCTGGACATGTCGATGAACGCCACCATCTCGTCGAGCCTGGACCTGGGCCACAAGGTGCTGGGGCAATTGGCGAACATCACCAACCTGCACCAGAAACGGGTGGAGCAGGCGGGGTTCGCTGTGCTCAAATCGCCGGACATCCCCTCGATCCTGGTCGAGACGGGCTTCATTTCCAATGATCGCGACTGTCGGCGCCTGCTCGACAGTCGCCACCAGAAGCAGCTGGCCGATTCGATCTTTGCCGGACTGCATGGCTATTTCCAGGAGCGCCCGCCGTTGGGCACCTACCTGGCCAGCCTCAAGAACACCCAAGGAGTGACATGAGTTTGCAAGACAAGGCGCGTCGTTACTGGCGCGTGGTGGTGCTGGTGATAGGCGCGCTCTGTGTCGTGGCCGGGCTGATCGGCTACGGGCAGGGCGGTGGCGACAAGCAGGGCAGTGCCCAGGAAGGCTTCGTCAACAAGGTCTGGCAGATCAAGACCAGCAACAGCATCGAGCCGGGAATGCTCTATGTCTTTCTCAGCGATGGCACCCTGGTGATGGCCTCGCCGAGCAGCCAGCCCTCCCTGGGCCGCTGGACGCGCACCGAGAAGGGCCTGAATCTGATCGAGGAAGGCATCACCTATCCCACGGAAATCCTCGGTCTCACCCGCGACGAATTCCGTATCCGCAGTCTCAACCCCGGCGATCCGGTGGAGCTGCAGTTGGCCCCCGCCGCACGCTGAGCGAGCCTCAGGCGTCGTCGTCGGAGTAGCGCTGCTCCTGCCAGGGGTCGCCCCGGTCGTGATAGCCGCGCATCTCCCAGAAGCCAGGCGTGTCGCCGACCCGGAAGTCGATGCGCCTGAGCCACTTGGCGCTCTTCCACAGATAGAGGTGCGGGATCAGTACCCGCACCGGGCCCCCGTGCTCGGCGGTCAGCGGCTGGCCTTCCCAGCTGTGCACCAGCATGGCGCCAGGTGCGGCGAAATCGGCCAGCGGCAGGTTGGTGATGTAGCCGTCGTAGCTGTGCAGGAGCACATGGGTCGCTTCGTCCCGCGGCTGTACCTCGTCCAGCAGTTCGCTTACCGGCAGGCCGATCCAGTGATTGTCATAGCGTGACCAGGTGGTGACGCAGTGCATGTCGCTGATGGCCTGGGTGGTCGCCCGCGCCGCGAAGGTCTCCCAGTTCCAGCGTAGCGTCTTGCCGACCGCGCCGGTCACCGCCAGTTGCCAGCGTTCCTGGCTGACTTCCGGGCGTACCCCTAGATCCAGGACCGGCCAGTTGCTGACCCGATGCTGGCCGGGCGGCAGGCGTTCGCTGTCCGGGCGTGCGCCCTGGCCGGTAAGGAAGCGGCCCTCCTGGGCCCAGCGTTCCTTGGAACGGGTCAGCTTGCTTGGCTCATCACTCATCGGTGGATCCTCTTCGCAGTTCTCGGGCTTCTGACCTCAATGATGGCCTTTCGTCGGCACAGGCCGAACCCAGACGGCTGCTCACGCCTCCTATCCTGCAGGCACTCAGAGAGGCGCCTCCTTTTCTTAACCTGCCGGAGAACCACCATGGTAGATGCAACCCAGATCAAAGAGCATGCGGAAGTTGTCGGTTCGGACGGCCAGCACGTAGGCACCGTCGACCACATGGAGGGCGCCGATCGCATCAAGCTGACCAAGCGCGATCAGGACGCCGATGGCAAGCATCACTACATTCCGCTGAGCTGGGTCCAGTCCGTGGAAGGCAGCCAGGTACGCCTGTCCAAGACCCGTGACGAAGCCGAAAGCGAGTGGCAGGCCGCCTAAGGCACGCCGCCCAACAAAAAGCCCCGCATTGCGGGGCTTTTTGTTGGGCGGCGAATAGGGATCAGTTGATGTATTCGAACAGCTTGACGATGCGCTGCACACCCGAGACGCTCTGGATCAGCTGCACGGCATGGGCGGCTTCCTGCTGGGTCACCAGGCCCAAGAGATAGACGATGCCGTTTTCCGTGACCACCTTGATGCGCGAGCCTGGGATGTCCTGGTCGGCAAACATCTGGGTCTTGATGCGGGTGGTCAGCCAGGAATCGTTGCTGCGCGCCAGCAGCGAGGAGTTACCGGTCACCTGCAGTTCATTGTGCACGGTCTTGACCCGCTGCACGCTGCGCACCGCCTGTTCGGCCTGGGCCTTGAGATCGGCGCGCGGTGTCTGGCCGGCGATCAGTACCACGCCGTTGTAGCTCACCACCACGATGTGCGAGCTGGCCAGGTCGGCATTGGCCTTGGAGATGTTGACCGCGGCCTTGGTTTCGATCAGGGCGTCGTCGACGGTGCTGCCCAGGGTACGGGTGCCGCGGTTGTCGTCGATGGGCTTGTCGCGGCTGGCGGTGACCACGTTGCTGCAGCCGGCGACCGCAAAGGACAGCGCCAGGATGGCGAGCAGAGGAGCCTTCTTCATTCTTCGCTTCCAAACAGTTGCTGATCGATCTGGTCGCACAGGCAGTGGATCACCAGCAGGTGCACTTCCTGGATGCGGGCGGTGACCTTGGCGGGTACGCGGATCTCGACGTCCTCGGGCAGCAGCAGCGAGGCCATGCCGCCGCCATCGCGGCCGGTGAGCGCGACCACGGTCATCTCGCGGTCGTGAGCGGCCTGGATCGCCTGGATCACGTTGGCCGAGTTGCCGCTGGTGGAGATGGCCAGGAGGATGTCGCCGGGCTGACCGAGAGCGCGGATCTGCTTGGAGAACACCTCGTTGTAGCTGTAGTCGTTGGCGATGGAAGTCAGCGTCGAGGTGTCGGTGGTCAAGGCCAGGGCCGGCAGGCTGGGCCGCTCGCGCTCGAAGCGATTCAGCAGTTCCGAGGAGAAATGCTGGGCGTCGCCGGCGGAACCGCCATTGCCACAGGTGAGAATCTTGCCTTCGTTGAGCAGGGCCGCGACCATGACCTGGCTGGCCAGATCGATATGCGGAATCAGGACTTCCATGGCCTGACGCTTGGTTTCGATGCTGTCCCGGAAGAGTTTCTGGATGCGGGCGTGGGTGTCCATCGCGATATCTTTGACCTGTGCTGTGGAGGGCCTCAGGCCTCGAAGGCCTGTTTGATCCATTCGAGTGCCTGAGGGGATGCGTCGGCCCCGGGGCCGATCGCGATCACGTCGAAACGACAGGGCCGCTTGGCCCAGCGCGCTTCGGATTGCAGAAAGAGGGCGGCGCTGTTGACCAGTCGCTGCCGCTTGCGGGCATCTATGCTTTCCGCGGCGCCGCCCCAGGCGGTGTGCCTGCGGGCGCGTACCTCGACGAATACTACTGTATCGCCGTCGAGCATGACCAGATCGAGCTCACCGCCACGCCAGCGCCAGTTACGGGCGATCAGGCGCAGACCGTGCGTCTGCAGGAACTGCAGCGCACGGTCCTCGCCTTGCTTGCCGCGCTGGAGGTGCGGGGCCTGCTTCACGGCGTGCTGAGCGAGGCCGGCACGCTGGTGGTGGGCAGCGGTGCATTGTTGGCTGGTAGCGGCTGGGCCACGCCGTTGCGGAATTCCGCCCAGGGCAGGTGACGCACCACACGCTGATCGGGCGCCACGCTCAGATTGCCGGACAGGCCGGGCAGCTCGGAGTTGGGCAGGGCCTTGAGCTGCTGCAGGTGTAGCGCCAGCAGGTAGGCATCGGCGCCCATGGCATAGAGGCGACCGATGCTGGTGCCGGCCTGGGGCCACTGGGCGGTGATCTTGGCGCGCAGCGGATTGCTCGGGTCCAGCAGCCAAGGCGTTTCGCAGAACAGGATGCCGTTGAGATCCTGGTTGACGCCGGGTTCGTTGACCCCGCTGTTGAGGTTGGAGGTGGCATACACCGGCAGATCGCGGGCGTTCTGGTAGACCAGGATCGGCTTGATCTGGCGGGCCTGCGCCGGCGTCGAGGCGAGGAAGATGAAATCCATGCCCTGGCGCATCTGCAGGAGGCTGGTGATGCGGTTGGCGATCTCGACCGGCTGGCCGATGCGCTCGGCGGCGACCAGGCGGCCACCCAACTGCTGCCACTCGTTCTGAAAGGCGGCCAGCACGCGGGCGCCCCAGTCGCCCTGGGGCACCATGGCACCGGCACTGCGCTTGCCATCGGCCCAGGCACGGCGGGCGGCTTCACGGGCCTCGTCCTCGGCGGCCAGGCCGAACTGGAAGAGCTGCGGCGGCTGGGCGCCCTGGCTGTCGCCATAGTTCAGCGCCAGGGTGTTGAGCGGCAATTGCGGGCGATCGCTCAGCTGCTTGACCAGATTCTTTTCCAGCGGGCCGACCACCAGCTGGATACCGGCGGCCTGGGCCTGACGGTAGAAGGCGTCCAGCGAGCCCATCTGGGTACTGTCGTAGACGGTCACGGCCGGGGCGGTCTGGCCCGTGGCCAGGGCTTCGTAGCGGGCGGCCATGAAGCCGTCCTGCAGCGCGCGGGAGACGCCGGCGAGCTGGCCCTGCAGGGGCAGCAGCAGGGCGACGCGATTGAGTGGCTCGCGCACCAGGGTCTTCAGGCGTTCCAGGTCATCGGGCAGATTGCGCGCGGCGGGATGGCCGGGGTGCTGCTGCTGCCATTCCTCGATGGCCGACAATTGCTGATCCAGCGCCAGGTTGCCGCGGGTGATGGCGGCCAGGGCCAGCCAGCCATTGAGATCGGCATCCTTCACGCTCTGGCGCAGTTGCGCATCCGGCAGGCTGGTCACCAGCTGCCAGATATGCTCGCGGTTGTCGTGGCCGGCATCGCCTTCGAGCAGCGGCCCCAGGAAGATGCGCTCCTGGGCGGCGGCGAGCGGCTGGCCATTGGCGGCCTGGGCCTCGGCCTTGGTCAGGCCGCTGCGGATCTGCTGCTGAGCCGGCAATTCGCCCAGTTGGGCGAAGCTGGGATGGTCGAAACGCTTGAGGGCCTGGGCCGGCTGCTTGTCGAGCAGATCGAGCTGAGCCAGCAAGGTCTGGGCGAACATCTGCTGCGCCGGCTTCAAGCCTTCCAGATTGATGGAGCCCAGGATCTGCCGCGCTTCGCGGGCGTTCTGCTGGGCATAGGCCTTGTCCGCGGCGGTCAGACGCAGCAGATTGGCCTGTTCGGACTGACTGGCGCCGGCCTGGTTCAGCAGTTGCTCGATGCTGGCCTGGCTGGGCTGAGGCAGCGCCCCGAGGCTGCTCGTGGTGGGCGAGCTGCTGCAGGCGGCGAGCAGGGCGAAGGCGGTGGCGCAGAGCAGCGGACGCAGGCGGAACTTCATGCGGTGGTTCCTGAGCAGAGTTCGGGAAAGGGGCGATTGTCTCACAGCACCCAGGCGCTGCGAACGCCGAGGGCGAGAGCGGCGTACACTGTTGGGCTATTTCCAGTCCGTCAGGTTTCATCATGATTTCGCCGGGTACTCTTTATGTGGTTGCCACCCCCATCGGCAACCTGGACGACATCACCACCCGTGCCCTCAAGGTCCTGCGCGACGTGGCCCTGATCGCCGCCGAAGACACCCGTCATTCGGCGCGCCTGTTGCGCCATTTCGGTATCGAAACGCCGCTTGCCGCCTGTCACGACCACAACGAGCGCGATGCCGGAGGTCGCTTCATCACCCGCTTGCTGGCGGGAGAGGACGTCGCCCTGATCTCCGATGCCGGTACGCCGCTGATTTCCGATCCGGGCTTTCACCTGGTGCGCGCCGCGCGCGCCCAGGGCATCCGGGTCTCGCCGATTCCCGGTGCCTGCGCGCTGATCGCGGCGCTGTCGGCGGCCGGGCTGCCTTCGGACCGCTTCAGCTTCGAGGGCTTCCTGCCAGCCAAGGCGGTGGGTCGGCAGGGGCGGCTGGCGGCCCTGCGCGAAGACCCGCGCACCCTGATCTTCTACGAGGCGCCCCATCGCCTCGACGACTGCGTGGCCGACATGGTGAGCACCTTCGGGCCCGAGCGGCACATCGTGCTGGGGCGCGAGCTGACCAAGACCTTTGAGACCCTGCGCGGCCTGCCCGCGGGCGAGCTGCAGGCCTGGATTCGCGAGGATCTGGATCAGCAGCGCGGCGAGTGCGTGTTGCTGGTGGCCGGCTGGACCGCGCCGGAAGACGCCGAGGTCGATGCCGAAACCCTGCGCATCCTCGATCTGCTGCTGGCCGAGCTGCCGGTCAAGCGCGCCGCCGCCCTGGCCGCCCAGATCACTGGCGCGCGCAAGAACCTGCTCTACCAGCTAGCGCTGGAGCGCAAGGGCGAGTAGGGCGAATTAGTGGGCATCTTTCCTTGTTATCCGCCCCCAGTCTCTATACCCTTGCGCCGCGAGAGCCGACCGGGCAGTCGCTGTCGTGATCCGCAAGGGTCGCGAGGGAGGAAAGTCCGGGCTCCATAGGGCGAGGTGCCAGGTAACGCCTGGGAGGCGTGAGCCTACGGAAAGTGCCACAGAAAATAACCGCCTAAGCGCGCAAGCGCCGGTAAGGGTGAAAAGGTGCGGTAAGAGCGCACCGCACGGCTGGCAACAGTTCGTGGCTAGGTAAACCCCACCTGGAGCAAGACCAAATAGGAATCCATAGGCGTGGCCCGCGCTGGATTCGGGTAGGTCGCTAGAGGCAATCAGCGATGGTTGTCCCAGAGGAATGACTGTCCTCGACAGAACCCGGCTTACAGGTCGGCTCTCGCACTCCCTCCCTCCCGGGCCTCTACGCCTGGGGTCTGAGACCTCTTCTTAAGACATCACTTTAATCAATTGAGCCAATCAATTGACTTCATTTCCGTTTGTCGGAAATCGATGTCGTTCGTCTTGGTCGTGAACTCGTGCAATTTGCTCGAAATCCGCGTCCCACGCGGCCTGGGAACCCCCTCGCTTACCTTGACTGAAAGTGGCCCTCCTCAATATAGTGGCGGCCGGTGGTACGAAGTGGGGCGAAGTGGGATTTAATGGCAAGGACAGCCTATTAGAGGACGCGAAATTGTTCCGGGGAGCGAACGCCATCAGTCTCGACGCCAAGGGGCGCGCCGCGATGCCGAGCCGGTATCGTGACGAGCTGCTGGAGCGTTGTGCCGGCCAGCTCATCGTGACGATCGATGCCGTCGACCCCTGCCTTTGCGTCTATCCACTCCCGGAATGGGAAATCATCGAAAGCAAGCTGCGGCAGTTGCCCTCGCTACGCGAGGAGACTCGCCGCTTGCAGCGCTTGCTGATCGGCAATGCGGTGGATCTGGAGCTCGACGGCAGTGGCCGTTTCCTGGTTCCGCCGCGCCTGCGTGAATACGCCAAGCTGGACCGGCGCGTGATGCTGGTCGGGCAGCTCAACAAGTTCCAGTTATGGGATGAGGATGCCTGGAGCGCCGTGTGCGACGCGGATCTCCTGGCGATTAAGGAACCCGGCGGTATGCCGGATGAAATGCGCGATTTGATCCTGTGACCATGAACCCAGTCTTCCACCACGTCTCCGTTCTCCTGGACGAGGCCGTACAGGCATTGGCCATCCAGCCTGCCGGCCGTTATCTGGACGGCACCTTCGGCCGCGGCGGACACAGCCGGGCCGCGTTGCGCCTGCTGGGTGGGGAAGGGCGGTTGCTGGGTTTCGACAAGGACCCCCAGGCGATCGCTGCCGGCCAGGCCCTGGCCGCGGAAGATCCGCGTTTCGAGATCGTCCAGCGCAGCTTCGCCGAGCTGGGCGATGAACTCGTCAGCCGTGGCTGGTCCGGCCAGGTCGATGGCGTGTTGCTGGATCTGGGCGTCTCCTCGCCCCAGCTCGACGATCCCGAGCGCGGTTTCAGCTTCATGCAGGACGGTCCCCTGGACATGCGCATGGATCCGAGCCGGGGGCAGAGCGCCGCCGCCTGGATCGCCACGGCTGCCGAGGCCGATATCGCCCAGGTGTTCAAGGAATTCGGCGAAGAGCGCTTCGCCAAGCGCATGGCGCGCGCCGTGGTGCAGCGTCGTGAGATCCAGCCCTTCGAACGCACCGGTGATCTGGCCAAGGTGCTCACCGAGGCCAATCCGGCCTGGGAAAAGGGCAAACATCCCGCCACCCGCGCCTTCCAGGGGCTGCGTATCTACATCAACCGCGAACTGAGCGATCTGGAGCAGGGCCTGCAGGCCGCCTACGAGCAGTTGGCGGTGGGTGGCCGGCTGGTGGTGATCAGCTTCCACTCCCTGGAAGATCGCATCGTCAAGCAATTCATGCGCCGACTGGCCAAGGGCGAGGCCGACCAGCTGCCGCGCGACCTGCCGATCCGCGCCACGGTCTTCGAGCCTTCGCTGCGCCTGTTGGGCAAGCCGGTCTATGCCAGCGAAGCCGAACTGGCCGCCAATCCCCGCGCCCGCAGCGCCGTGATGCGCGTTGCCGAGAAGCTGAAATGAGCCGGCTCTTCGTCAAGAAACTGCCCCTGGGCAGCAGCGTCATGCTGGTGCTGTTCGCTGGCGTGCTGCTGTCGGCGGTAGCCGTGGCCTATAGCGCCCACTGGAATCGCCAGCTGCTCAATACCCTCTATGGCGAGATGGCCATCCGCGACAAGGCCCAGGCCGAGTACGGTCGGCTGCTGCTGGAGCAGAGCACCTGGACCGCCCACAGCCGCGTCGAGGCCCTGGCCAGCGGTCAGCTGCAGATGCGCATTCCCGATCCGACCGAAATCCGGATGGTCAATCCGTGAAAGGCCTGATCGCGCGCCTGCCCTGGCGCTTCAGCCTGATTATCGGGCTGTTGCTGGTCATGGTCGGCACCATCATCTGGCGCATCGTCGATCTGCACGTGATCGACCGGGCCTTTCTCAAGGGGCAGGGGGATGCGCGCAGCGTGCGCACCATTCCTATCCCGGCGCACCGTGGCCTGATCACCGATCGCAATGGCGAACCCCTGGCCGTGAGTACGCCGGTCACCACCCTGTGGATCAATCCCAAGGAGCTGCTGGGCGCCGAGGATCGCTGGCCGACCCTGGCCGATGCCGTCGGCCAGCCGCGTGCGGAACTGGCCAAACGCATCGAGCAGAACGCCAGCAAGGAATTTCTCTACCTGGCCCGCGGCCTGACGCCCGAGCAGGGCGAAGCGGTGATGAGCCAGGTCAAGGCGCACAAGATTCCCGGTGTCTACGACATCGAGGAATTTCGGCGTTTCTATCCGGCGGGTGAGGTGGCGGCCCATGTGGTCGGCTTCACCGATATCGACGATCACGGCCGCGAAGGCATCGAACTGGCCTTCAACGAATGGCTGTCCGGCGTGCCGGGTCGTCGCCAGGTGGTCAAGGATCGTCGCGGTCGGCTGATCCGCGATGTGCAGGTCGCCAAGAACGCCAAGCCGGGCAATACCCTGGCGCTGTCCATCGACCTGCGTCTGCAGTATCTCGCTGCCCGCGAGCTGCGCAATGCCCTGACCCAGTTCGAAGCCGAGGCCGGCAGCCTCACCATCGTCGACGTCAAGACCGGCGAAGTCCTGGCGATGGTCAACATGCCCACCTACAACCCCAACAACAGACGCAGCCTCGAACCGGCCGCTATGCGCAACCGGGCGATGATCGACGTCATGGAGCCCGGCTCGGTGATGAAGCCGATCTCCATGACCGCGGCGCTCGCCAGCGGTCGCTGGAAGCCCACCGACAAGGTCAACGTCTATCCCGGTTCGCTGCAGATCGGCCGCTACACCATCAAGGACGTCTCCCACAGCGATGGCGCCCTGGACCTGACCGGCATCCTCATCAAGTCCAGCAACGTCGGCATGAGCAAGATCGCCTTCGATGTCGGTGGCGAGAACATCTACAACGCCATGCGCGCCGTCGGCCTCGGCCAGGACACCGGTCTGGGCTTCCCCGGCGAGCGGGTCGGCAATCTGCCCAACCACCGCACCTGGCGTCCGGCCGAGACCGCGACCCTGTCCTATGGCTACGGCCTGGCGGTGACCGCCGTGCAGCTGGCCCATGCCTATTCGGTGCTGGCCAACGACGGGCGCTCGGTACCGCTATCCATGGTGCGCCTGGATAAGGCTCCGGCCAGCGACCAGGCGGTGGACGAGCGCGTCGCCAAGACCCTGCAAGGCATGCTGCAACAGGTCGTGGAAGCTCCCGGTGGTGCCTTCCGCGCCCAGGTGCCGGGCTACCACGTCGCCGGCAAGAGCGGTACCGCGCGCAAGACCAGCACCGGTACCCGGGGCTATGCCGAAAATTCCTATCGCTCGCTGTTCGCCGGCTTCGGCCCCACCAGCAATCCGCGCCTGGCCGCGGTGGTGGTGATCGACCGTCCCAGCAAGGGCGGCTACTACGGTGGTGTGGTGTCGGCGCCGGTGTTCAGCCGCGTGATGTCCGGCGCTCTGCGCCTGATGAACATCCAGCCGGACAATCTGCAGCCGCTGCCGGTGCAGCAGGCCCAGGCCCAGGCCCAGGCTGCCGCCAAGCCGCTGCTGGTCGGGGAGCGTGATCGATGACCCGTCTGCTGACCGAACTCCTGTCTGAAGCCAGCGCTGCCGTCGACATCGACGGCCTGGCGCTGGACAGTCGCGACGTTCGGCCGGGCTCGCTGTTCCTCGCCATTCCCGGCTTGCACAGCGATGGCCGTACCCATATCGCCAGTGCCGCCGAACGGGGTGCCGCAGCCATCGCCTACGAGGTGAAGGACGCTCCCGCGCTGCCGAACCTGGACATCCCTCTGATCGCCGTCGAAGGGCTGGCCGGCAAGCTTTCCGCCATCGCCGGTCGTTTCCATGGCGAACCCAGCCAGCGCCTGGCGCTGGTCGGCATCACCGGCACCAACGGCAAGACCAGTGTCAGCCAGCTGATCGCCCAGGCCTGCGACCTGCTCGGTCAGCGTTGCGGCATCGTCGGCACCCTGGGCAACGGCTTCCATGGCGCCCTCGCCGAAGGCCGCCACACCACCCCGGACCCCCTCAAGCTACAGGCGACCCTGGCCGAACTGGCCGCCGGTGGCGCCGCCAGCGTGGCCATGGAGGTCTCTTCCCACGGCCTGGTCCAGGGCCGGGTGGCAGCGCTGGCCTTCAAGGTCGCGGTCTTCACCAATCTTTCCCGCGACCACCTCGATTATCACGGCACCATGGCCGCCTATGGCGAAGCCAAGGCCCAGTTGTTCGCCTGGCCCGGGCTCGGCACCCGCGTCCTCAATATCGATGATGCCTTTGGCCGCGAGCTGGCAGCTCGCCCCAGCCCGGCAGCGACCCTGACCTACAGCCTGAGCGATCCGGCTGCCAGCATCCATTGCCAGGCTGTCCAGTTCGACGACCACGGCGTGCGCGCCCAGCTGGTCACCGCCCAGGGCACCGGCGAGCTGCGCAGCCAGCTGATCGGACTCTTCAACCTGAGCAATCTGCTGGCCGCCATCGGTGCGCTGCTGGGCTTGGGGCATGGCCTCGACGCCATCCTTGCCATCCTCCCGCAGCTGCAGGGCCCGGCCGGACGCATGCAGCGCCTGGGCGGCGCCGGGCGGCCGCTGGTGGTAGTGGACTATGCACATACCCCCGACGCCCTGGACAAGGTGCTCACTGCCCTGCGGCCCCATGTCGGTGCCCAGGGTCGATTGGTCTGCGTGTTCGGCTGTGGCGGCGATCGCGATCGCGGCAAGCGGCCGGAGATGGCCGCGGTGGCTGAGCGCCTGGCCGACCAGGTGGTGGTGACCGACGACAACCCCCGTACCGAGGATCCGGCCGCCATCGTCGCCGACATTCGCGCGGGCTTCGCGCAGCCCGAGCAGGTGAGCTTCGCCGGCCGGCGCGAGGTGGCAATCGCCCAGGCCGTGGCCGCGGCGACCGCCCAGGACATCGTGGTGCTGGCCGGCAAGGGCCATGAGCCCTACCAGGAAATCGCCGGTGTCCGCCATCCCTTTTCCGATCTCGACCAGGCCGAGCGGGCCCTGACCGCCTGGGAGCGACAGCATGCTTAGATCCTTCACCCTCACCGAAGTGGCCGAGGCCCTGACCGGCAACCTGCTGGGCGCCGATGCCCTGTTCGATGGCGTCGGCACCGACAGTCGCAAGGCCGTGGCCGGACAACTCTTCGTCGCCCTGAGCGGGCCGCGCTTCGATGGTCATGCCTATCTGGCCGACGTGGCCGCCCAGGGCGCCGCGGCAGCCCTGGTGGAGCGCGCCGTTCCCGAGGTTCATCTGCCCCAACTGGTGGTAGCCGACACCCGCCTGGCGTTGGGTCGCCTCGGCGCCTTCAATCGTGATCTGTTCCAAGGCAAGCTCGCCGCCGTGACCGGCTCCAGCGGCAAGACCACGGTCAAGGAACTGCTCGCCGCCATCCTGCGTCAGCAGGGTGCCACGCTGGCCACCCAAGGCAATCTGAACAACGAACTCGGCGCACCCCTGACCCTGCTGCAACTGGCCGCCGAGCACGCCTTCGGCGTCATCGAGCTGGGCGCTTCCCACGTCGGGGACATCGCCTATACCGTGAGCCTGACACGCCCGGATGTCGTTATCATTACCAACGCCGGCCAGGCCCATGTGGGCGAGTTCGGCGGCGTCGATCGTATCGTCGAGGCCAAGGGCGAGATCATCGAAGGCGTGGGCGAGGCGGGCACCGTGGTGCTCAACCGCGATGACGCCGCCTTCGAGACCTGGCAACGCCGTGCGGCCGGGCGCCAAGTCATCGCCTTCGGCCTGGATGCCCGCGCCGATGTCCGCGCCACCGAGGTGAGCCTGGATAGCCAAGGTCGTCCGAGCTTCACCCTGCACACTGCCCAAGACGACGTATGCATCACCTTGCAACTGCTGGGTGCCCACAACGTCGGCAATGCCCTGGCCGCCGCGGCGGCCGCCCTCAGCCTGGGCCTGGACCTGACCACCGTCGCCCGTGGCCTGGCCACAGCGGCACCGGTCCAGGGCCGCACCCTGACCCGCACCAGCCAGCGCGGCGCCCAGGTCATCGACGACAGCTACAACGCCAACCCCGCCTCGGTGAAGGCCGGGATCGATCTACTGGCTGCCCTGCCGGGCCGTCGGGTGGTGGTCCTGGGCGACATCGCCGAGTTGGGCGAATGGACCGAACAAGGCCATCGCGACGTGGGCGAGCATGCCCGCGGCAAGGTGGACGCCTTCTACAGCGTCGGTCCCTCCATGTCCCATGCGGCCCGCGCCTATGGCGCCGAAGCCCGACATTTCGCCGAGCGCGAACAGCTGATCGAGGCCCTGGCGGACGAGGACCGGGCCGGAACCACCCTGCTGATCAAGGGATCCCGCAGCGCCGCGATGGATAAGGTCGTCGCCGCGCTCTGCGCTCTCAACACCGAGGAGAAACACTGATGCTGCTGCTGTTGGCGGAGTTCCTGCAACAGTTCTACAAGGGCTTCGCCGTCTTCCAATACCTCAGCCTGCGCGGCATTCTGGGCGTCCTGACCGCCCTGATGCTGTCGTTGTGGCTCGGCCCCTGGATGATCCGCACCCTGCAGATCCGCCAGATCGGCCAGGCCGTGCGCAACGATGGCCCCCAGTCGCACCTGTCCAAATCCGGTACCCCCACCATGGGCGGCGCCCTGATCCTGACCACCATCGGCATCAGCACCCTGCTGTGGGCCGATCTGCACAACCGCTATGTCTGGACCGTGCTGGGGGTGACCTTCCTGTTCGGCGCCATCGGCTGGGTCGACGACTATCGCAAGGTGATCGAGAAGAACTCCCGGGGCCTGCCCAGTCGCTGGAAGTACTTCTGGCAATCGGTGTTCGGCCTGGGGGCGGCGATCTTCCTCTACATGACGGCCAAGGCCCCAATCGAAACCACCTTGATCCTGCCGCTGCTGAAGAACATCGAAATCCCGCTGGGGATTTTCTTCGTTGTGCTGACCTACTTCGTCATCGTCGGCTCCAGCAACGCGGTCAACCTCACCGATGGCCTCGACGGCCTGGCGATCATGCCCACCGTGATGGTTGGCGGCGCCCTGGGCATCTTCTGCTACCTGTCGGGCAACGTGAAGTTCGCCGACTACCTGCTGATTCCCTATGTGGAAGGCTCCGGCGAGCTGATCGTCTTCTGCGGCGCCCTGATCGGGGCGGGTCTGGGCTTCCTCTGGTTTAACACCTATCCGGCCATGGTCTTCATGGGTGACGTCGGCGCCCTGGCGCTGGGCGCCGCCCTGGGCACCATCGCCGTGATCGTCCGCCAGGAAGTGGTGCTGTTCATCATGGGTGGCGTCTTCGTCATGGAGACCCTCTCGGTGGTCATCCAGGTCGCCTCCTTCAAGTTGACCGGCAAGCGCGTCTTCCGCATGGCGCCGATCCACCACCATTTCGAATTGAAGGGCTGGCCCGAACCGCGGGTCATCGTGCGCTTCTGGATCATCACCGTGATCCTGGTGCTGTTCGGTCTCGCCACCCTGAAACTGAGGTAATCGCAGTGCTCATCGCTTCCGACCAGTTCCGTATCGTCGTCGGCCTCGGCAAGAGTGGCATGTCGCTGGTGCGCTTTCTCGCGCGCCGGGGTGTGCCCTTTGCCGTGGCCGACACGCGGGAACAGCCGCCGGAACTGGAAACGCTGCGCACCCAATATCCCGGGATCGAGGTGCGTTGCGGTGAGCTGGATGCCGACTTCCTCTGCCGCGCGGCCGAACTCTATGTGAGCCCCGGTCTGGCCCTGGAAACGCCGGCGCTGCGAGAGGCCGCTGCCCGTGGCGTGCGGCTGTCCGGCGACATCGATCTGTTCGTGCGTCACGCCAAGGCACCCCTCGTCGCCATCACCGGCTCCAACGCCAAGAGCACCGTCACCACACTGGTCGGCGACATGGCCCGGCGCGCCGGCAAGCGCGTCGCCGTGGGCGGCAACCTGGGCACTCCGGCGCTGGATCTGCTGGCCGACGACGTCGAACTCTATGTGCTGGAGCTTTCGAGCTTCCAACTGGAGACCTGCGAGCGGCTCGACGCCGAGGTGGCCACGGTGCTCAACCTCAGCGAAGACCATATGGATCGCTACAGCGGCATGCCGGCCTATCACCAGGCCAAGCACCGCATCTTCCGCGGCGCCCGCCAGGTGGTGGTCAATCGCGACGATGCGCTGTCGCGGCCGCTGATCGGCGAGGGCGTGCCCTGCCTGACCTTTGGCCTGGGACGTCCGGATTTCCGTGCCTTCGGCATTCGCGAGGAGGAGGGCCATCGCTATCTGGCGCTGGCCTTCGACAACCTGCTGGATGTCGAGGAACTCAAGATCCGGGGCACCCACAACCACAGCAATGCCCTGGCCGCACTGGCGCTGGGTCAGGCTGCCGGCTTGCCGCTGGCGCCCATGCTGGAGGCGCTACGCGCCTTCCCGGGGCTGGAGCATCGCTGCCAGTGGGTGGGCGAGGTCGCGGGGGTCAACTACTACAACGATTCCAAGGCCACCAACGTCGGCGCTGCCCTGGCGGCGGTCGAAGGCCTGGGTGACGACATCGCCGGGCAACTGGTGCTGATCGCCGGTGGCGACGGCAAGGGGGCCGATTTCAGCGCCCTGCGCGAGCCCATCGCGCGCCACTGCCGCGCCGTGGTGCTGCTGGGCCGCGATGCGGCGCGGATCGCCGAGATCCTGCCGGCCACCGTGCAACAGGTGCGCGTCGCTACCCTGGACGAGGCGGTGAATGAAAGCCGCCAGCTGGCCCAGCCGGGCGATGCCGTGCTGCTGTCGCCGGCCTGCGCCAGCCTCGACATGTTCCGCAATTTCGAAGAGCGCGGACGGTTGTTCGCCCAGGCCGTAGGAGCATTGTCATGATCCTCAGCCTGCTGCGTCCCTATCCCTCGCCGCTGGCCAGCCGCCATGGCATCGACCTGGATTTCCCGCTGCTGGCCGGCTGCCTGTTGCTGCTCGGCCTCGGCCTGGTGATGGTGACCTCGGCCTCCTCGGAAGTGGCCGCGGCCCAGTCCGGCAATCCGCTGTACTTCATGTATCGCCACCTGGTCTACCTGGCCATCGGCTTCGTCGCCTGCGGCGTGGTGATGCTGATTCCCATGGCCACCTGGCAGCGCTTCGGCTTTCCGCTGCTGATCATCGCTTTCCTCTTGCTGATAGCGGTGCTGGTGCCTGGCATCGGTCGCGAGGTGAACGGTTCCCTGCGCTGGATCGGCTTCGGCATCTTCAACGTGCAGCCCTCGGAGATCGCCAAGGTCTTCGTGGTGCTCTATTTGGCTGGTTACCTGGTCCGTCGTCAGCATGAGGTGCGCCACACCTGGGCCGGCTTCTTCAAGCCCTTCATCGTTCTGCTGCCGATGGCCATGCTGCTGCTGCGCGAGCCCGACTTCGGCGCCACCGTGGTGATGATGGGCGCCGCCGGTGCCATGCTGTTCCTCGGCGGTGTCGGCCTGTTCCGCTTCATGCTGATGGTCGCCCTGGCCGTGTTCGCGGTGTTCGTCCTGGTCCAGACCCAGTCCTACCGGATGCAGCGACTGATCACCTTCACCGATCCCTGGGCCGACCAGTTCGGTTCCGGCTACCAGCTGACCCAGGCGCTGATCGCCTTCGGCCGTGGCGGCTGGACCGGTCTCGGTCTGGGCAACAGCATCCAGAAGCAGTTCTACCTGCCCGAGGCCCATACCGACTTCCTCTTCGCCGTGCTGGCCGAGGAATTGGGGCTGATCGGTGCCATGGCCACGGTCGGCCTGTTCCTCTTCGTCTGCGTGCGCGGTCTGTTCATCGGTCACTGGGCCGAGCAGTCCAAGCAGTTCTTTTCGGCCTATGTGGCCTATGGCCTGTCCATGCTGTGGATCGGCCAGTTCCTGATCAACATCGGCGTGAACGTCGGCCTACTGCCGACCAAGGGGCTGACGCTGCCCTTCCTCAGCTACGGCGGCAGCTCCCTGGTGATCTGCTGCGTGAGCATGGGTCTGCTGCTGCGCATCGAGTGGGAGAGACGAACGCTGGTCGATACCGAGGATGTGGAATTCACCGAAGAGGATTTCGCCGATGTCCGCTAACGTCCTCATCATGGCCGGCGGCACCGGCGGGCACGTCTTCCCGGCCCTGGCCTGCGCCCGTGAATTCGAAGCCCGCGGCTATACCGTGCATTGGCTGGGTACGCCGCGCGGCATCGAGAACGACGTGGTGCCCAAGGCCGGCATCAGCCTGCACCACATTCCGGTCACCGGACTGCGCGGCAAGGGCTTGCGTTCTCTGGTGAAGGCACCGCTGCAACTCAGTGGCGCCCTCATGCAGGCCATGGGTCTCATGCGCCGGCTCAAGCCGGTCTGCGTGCTGGGCCTGGGTGGCTTCGTCACCGGTCCCGGTGGCCTGGCCGCCAAGCTGTGCAACATCCCACTGGTGATTCACGAACAGAACGCCCATGCCGGCACCGCCAACCGCCTGCTGGTGCCCATGGCCGCCCGCGTCTGCGAAGGCTTTGCCGACACCTTCCCGGCGTCCGCCAAACGCCTGTCCACCGGTAATCCGGTGCGCGCTGAACTCTTCGCTCCGGTGACCCGTGCGCCGCTGGAAGAGCGCGCCGCCAACCTGCTGGTATTGGGCGGCAGCCTGGGCGCCGAGCCGCTCAACAAGCTGTTGCCCGACGCCCTGGCGCAAATGCCCGCTGGCCTGCGACCCAATGTGCGCCACCAGGCCGGCCGCCAGCATGCTGAGGTGACCGCCGAGCGCTACGCCAACGTCGCCGTGGAGGCCGATGTCCAGCCCTTCATCGCCGACATGGCCGCCGCCTATGCCTGGGCCGATCTGGTGATCTGCCGGGCCGGCGCCCTGACCGTTGCCGAGCTGACCGCCACCGGTCTGCCGGCGCTGCTGATCCCCCTGCCGCACGCCATCGACGACCACCAGACCAGCAATGCGCGCTTCCTGGAGCGCGCCGGTGCCGGTGTGGTGCTGCCGCAACATTCCACCCGCCCGGCGGATCTCGCCGCGCAGCTTACCGAGGTCCTGATGCATCCCGAACGTCTTGCCGGCATGGCCGCTCGCAGCCGTGCCCTGGCCAAACCCGATGCCACCCGTGCAGTCGTCGACGCCTGTCTGGAGGTTGCCCGTGGTTAAGTCGCAAAGTGCCATTCAGGCCGAGGTTCGGCGCATGCGCAGCATCCGCCGCATCCACTTCGTCGGTATCGGCGGCGTCGGCATGTGCGGCATCGCCGAGGTGCTGCTGAACCTGGGCTATGAAGTCTCGGGTTCGGACCTCAAGGAATCCGCGGTGACCGCGCGCCTGCAGCAATTCGGCGCGCGCATCTACATTGGCCACCGCGCCGAGAACCTGGATCAGGTCGACGTGCTGGTGGTGTCCAGCGCCATCAACAGATCCAATCCCGAGGTCTCCGCCGCCCTCGAGCAGCGCATTCCCGTTGTGCCCCGCGCCGAGATGCTCTCCGAGCTGATGCGCTATCGCCACGGCATCGCCGTCGCCGGTACCCATGGCAAGACCACCACCACCAGTCTGATCGCCTCGGTGTTCGCAGCCGAGGGCCTGGACCCGACCTTCGTCATCGGCGGCCGCCTCAATGCCGCCGGTACCAATGCCCAGCTCGGCACCAGCCGCTACCTGATCGCCGAGGCCGACGAGAGCGACGCCAGCTTCCTGCACCTGCAGCCCATGGTTGCCGTGGTCACCAATATCGACGCCGACCACATGAGCACCTACGAGGGTGACTTCAATCGGCTCAAGCGCACCTTCGTCGATTTCCTGCACAACCTGCCGTTCTATGGCCTGGCGGTGCTCTGCGTCGATGATCCGGTGGTGCGCGAGATCATTCCCCAGGTCGCCCGGCCCACCGTCACCTACGGCACCGCCGAGGACGCCGACGTGCGCGCCGTGGACATCCGCCAGGACGGCATGCGCACCTATTTCACCGTGCTGCGCGAGGGCCGTGCGCCCCTGGCGGTCTCGGTCAACATGCCGGGCGTGCACAACGTGCTCAACGCCCTGGCCACCATCGCCATCGCCACCGACGAAGGCGTCAGTGACGAGGCCATCCTCAATGGCCTGTCCGGCTTCCAGGGGGTAGGGCGGCGCTTCCAGGTCTACGGCGAACTGCCGGTCGCCGGTGGCAGCGTCATGCTGGTGGACGACTACGGTCACCACCCGCGCGAAGTCGCCGCGGTGATCAAGGCCGTGCGCGGTGGCTGGCCCGAGCGCCGGCTGGTGATGGTCTATCAGCCGCACCGCTTCAGTCGCACTCGCGATCTCTACGAAGACTTCGTCCAGGTGCTAGCCGATGCCAACGTCCTCCTGCTGATGGAAGTCTATCCGGCCGGCGAAGAACCCATTCCTGGAGCCGACAGCCGCCAGCTCTGCCACAGCATCCGCCAGCGCGGTCAGCTCGATCCCATCTATGTGGAGCGCGGCAGCAACATCGCCCCGCTGGTCAAGCCGCTGCTGCGCCCGGGCGACATCCTGCTCTGCCAGGGCGCGGGCGACATCGGCGCACTGGCACCGCAACTGCTCAACCACCCGCTGTTCGCCACCGCCGCGACCGCCGGGAGTTCGGCATGAGCCGTCATCCGTACAACCCCTTGCCGGCAGCCGCTGTTGCCGGCGCGCACGTGGAGGGCTGAACCTTGGTCGCCACCCTACGTCACAACCAGCCCGGCTTCGGTCGGTCGCGCAACGTCGAGCAACGCGGAGCCAGTCGTCTGGTCGCCGAAGAGCCGCTGTCGACGCGCCTGCCGCGTCCCAGCCTGGGTCTGCTCAAGCGCATCCTCTGGCCGTTCCTGCTGCTGGGGCTGGGCTTCGGCACCTATGAAGGCGCCCAGCGGCTGCTGCCCTATGCCGACCGGCCGATCGCCAAGGTCAGCGTCAAGGGCGATCTCTCCTACATCAGCCAGGCGGCGGTGCAGCAACGGATCGCGCCCTTCGTCGGCACCACCTTCTTCCAGGTCGACCTGGCCGACATGCGCCATGAACTGGAAACCATGCCGTGGATCGCCCATGCCGAGGTGCGCCGCGTCTGGCCGGACGAGATCAGCATCCGCCTGGAAGAGCAGATGCCCATCGCCCGGTGGGGCGACGAGGCGCTGCTGAACAACCAGGGTGAGGCTTTTGCCCCGCAGGATCTGGCCAACTATGACAATCTACCGCGGCTGTACGGCCCCAAGCGGGCCCAGCAGCAAGTGATGCAGCAGTACCAGATGTTCAGCCAGATGCTCCGGCCGCTCGGTTACACCGTGGCGCGTCTGGAAATGCACGAGCGTGGCAGCTGGTACCTCACCACCGGTCAGGGCCTGGAACTGGTGTTCGGCCGCGACCAGCTGGTGGAAAAGATGCGGCGCTTCATGCGCCTGTACGATCAGGTGCTCAAGGCACAGATGGACAATATCGCGCGGATCGATCTGCGTTATCCGAACGGTCTGGCCGTGGCCTGGCGTGATCCCGCTGTCGCCGCCACCCCCGTGACCGAACCGGCCAAGCATTGAGGAGAAGTTTTTTACTATGGCAAGCGTGCAAAGCGGCAAGATGATCGTCGGCCTCGACATCGGCACTTCCAAGGTCGTGGCTCTGGTCGGCGAGGTGTCTTCCGATGGTCAGATCGAGATCGTCGGGATCGGCACCCATCCGTCGCGCGGGCTCAAGAAGGGCGTGGTGGTCAACATCGAGTCCACCGTCGCCTCGATCCAGCGGGCCATCGAAGAAGCCCAGCTGATGGCCGGTTGCCGGATCCACTCGGCCTTCGTCGGTATTGCCGGCAATCACATCCGCAGCCTGAATTCCCACGGCATCGTGGCGATCCGCGACCGTGAAGTGAGTCCTGCGGACATCGAGCGGGTGCTCGATGCCGCCCAGGCGGTGGCCATTCCCGCCGACCAGCGCGTACTGCACACCCTGGCCCAAGACTATGTGATCGACAACCAGGAAGGGGTACGCGAGCCCCTGGGCATGTCCGGCGTGCGCCTGGAAGCCAAGGTCCATGTGGTGACCTGCGCCGTCAACGCCGCGCAGAACATCGAGAAATGTGTTCGCCGTTGCGGCCTGGAAGTCGACGACATCATTCTGGAACAGTTGGCCTCGGCCTATTCGGTACTGACCGACGACGAAAAGGAACTGGGCGTCTGCCTGGTGGATGTCGGTGGCGGCACTACCGACATAGCCATCTTTACCGAAGGCGCCATCCGCCATACGGCGGTAATACCCATTGCTGGCGACCAAGTCACAAATGACATTGCCATGGCCTTGAGAACCCCGACGCAATATGCCGAAGAAATCAAGATTCGGTATGCTTGTGCCTTGGCGAAACTGGCTGGACCGGGCGAAACCATCAAGGTGCCCAGTGTAGGTGATCGTCCGCCGCGAGAATTGTCGCGTCAGGCCCTCGCGGAAGTGGTCGAGCCCCGTTACGATGAGCTATTCACACTGGTGCAAGCGGAACTGCGCCGCAGTGGTTACGAGGATCTGATCCCCGCTGGGATCGTACTCACCGGTGGTACTGCGAAGATGGAAGGCGCGGTCGAACTGGCGGAAGAGATTTTCCATATGCCGGTACGCCTGGGGGTGCCCCAGACGGTCAAGGGTCTGACTGACGTAATCAGCAACCCGATCTATTCCACAGGCGTCGGCCTGTTGCTCTATGGTCTGCAAAAGCAGACCGATCCTTTGCCGGTTGTTTCTGGCGGATATAGCAGCGAAACCAAATCCACAGTCCTGGAACGCATGAAGCGTTGGGTCCAGGGCAACTTGTAATTCACAATTAAACCGCGGCAGTAGGCGAAGATCCGAAAGGAAGAGAGGGGACCATGTTCGAACTCGTAGACAACATTCCACAAAGCGCCGTGATCAAAGTCATCGGCGTGGGCGGTGGCGGTGGCAACGCCGTCAACCACATGGTCAAAAGCGGTGTTGAAGGCGTCGAATTCATCTGTGCAAATACCGACGCCCAGGCCCTGAAGAACGTCACATCCCGTACCGTGCTGCAACTCGGCCCAGGCGTCACCAAGGGTCTGGGTGCCGGCACCAACCCGGAAATCGGCCGCCAGGCGGCCATGGAAGATCGTGAGCGCATCGCCGAAGTCCTCGAAGGTGCCGACATGGTCTTCATCACCACCGGCATGGGCGGTGGCACCGGTACCGGTGCCGCGCCGATCATCGCTGAAGTGGCCAAGGAAATGGGTATCCTGACCGTTGCCGTGGTCACCCGTCCGTTCCCCTTCGAAGGCCGCAAGCGCATGCAGGTCGCCGACGAAGGCATTCGCTCCCTGTCCGAATGTGTCGACTCGCTGATCACCATCCCCAACGAGAAGCTGCTGACCATTCTGGGCAAGGACGCCAGCCTGCTGGCCGCCTTCGCCAAGGCTGACGACGTCCTCGCCGGCGCCGTTCGCGGTATCTCCGACATCATGCAGCGTCCCGGCCTGATGAACGTCGACTTCGCCGACGTCAAGACCGTGATGGGCGAGATGGGCATGGCCATGATGGGTACCGGCCACGCCAGCGGTCCGAACCGTGCGCGCGAAGCCACCGAAGCCGCCATCCGCAACCCGCTGCTGGAAGACGTCAACCTGCACGGCGCCCGCGGCATCCTGGTCAACATCACCGCTGGCCTGGATCTGTCCCTGGGTGAATACGCCGCCGTCGGCGAGATCATCGAGGACTTCGCCTCCGAACATGCCACCGTCAAGGTTGGCGCGGTGATCGATCCGGAAATGCGCGACGAGCTGCACGTCACCGTGGTCGCCACCGGCCTGGGCGCGCGCATCGAGAAGCCGGTCAAGGTGGTGGACAACACCGCTCAGACCCTGGCCGCTGCCCGTCAGGAAACCGCTCCCGTCAACTACGACGACCTCAAGTACCCGACCTCGATGCGCTCCGGTCGTGGCAGCCAGCAGCATGGCGGCTCGGCAGCGGCGACCAAGGTCAATCCCAACGACGACCTGGACTACCTGGACATCCCGGCCTTCCTGCGTCGTCAGGCTGATTGATCGGGTATATCACAAGCCAGGGTGTGATTAGTGGGCATCGATTTTCGCTTCTGCTATCATCGCGACTTCGTTGAACACCATTCGCACCCTGCGACCGAGCGGCCCTGGCATGATTAGACAACGCACCCTCAAGAACACCATTCGCGCCACCGGCGTCGGCCTGCATTCCGGGGAGAAGGTGTACCTGACCCTGAAGCCGGCTCCCGTCGATACGGGGATCGTGTTCCGTCGCACCGATCTCGATCCGGTCGTGGAAATCCCGGCCTGGGCCGAGAACGTGGGTGAAACCACCATGTCGACCAATCTGTTCAGTGACAGTGGCGTCAAGGTCGGTACCGTTGAACACCTGCTGTCGGCCATGGCCGGTCTGGGTATCGACAACGCCTACGTCGAGCTGTCCGCGGTCGAAGTCCCGATCATGGACGGCAGCGCCGGTCCCTTCGTGTTCCTGATCCAGTCCGCGGGGCTGCAGGAGCAGGAAGCGGCCAAGCAGTTCATCCGCATCAAGCGTGAAGTGAGCGTCGTCGACGGTGACAAGCGCGCCACCTTCGTGCCCTTCGACGGCTTCAAGGTGACCTTCGAGATCGACTTCGATCACCCGGTGGTCAACAACCGTACCCAGAAGGCCTCGGTGGATTTCTCGAGCACCTCCTTCCTCAAGGAAGTCAGCCGTGCCCGTACCTTCGGTTTCATGCGTGACCTGGAATTCCTGCGTTCGCACAACCTGGCCCTGGGTGGCAGCGTCGACAACGCCATCGTGGTGGACGAGAAGGGTGTGATCAACGAAGACGGCCTTCGTTACGAAGACGAATTCGTCAAGCACAAGATCCTCGACGCCATCGGCGACCTCTACCTGCTCGGCAAGAGCCTCATCGGCGAATTCCGCGGCTACAAGTCCGGCCATGCCATGAACAATCGCCTGCTGCGTGCGCTGCTGGCCGATCGTGATGCCTGGGAAGTGGTGACCTTCGAAGACTCCGGTCTGGCACCCATTTCCTATATGAGACCTGCGGCTGCCGTCTGAGCCCGGTCCCAAGCAAAAGCCCTGCATTCGCAGGGCTTTTTTTATGATCGCCGAAAGGTCTAGCGACGCGTCAGGGGCTCGCCCTGAAAGCTCACGCCGGCCAGGCCCTGGGCGACGAGGGCGCGGATGTTGGCGTGATCGCTGCCCTCCGGCGTCTGCAGCACGCTGCGGTAGTGCTCGCCAAAGGCCAGCAGGGCTTCCTCATCGCTCAGGCCTTCGAGCCTGGCCAGACCCAGGGTCTTGCAGGAGCCTTCGTTCTGGCCGGCGGCATTGTCCACCCCGCCGTTGCGAAAGGCGGTGGGCTGGTAGTGATAGTGCTCGGCGACGAAGGCCAGGGTGTCGGCGAAGGCGTGATCGCCCTGGGCCAGGCTGGCGCGAAAGCGGGAGAGGTCGCTCATTTGCGCTGCTGCTCCTGGAAGGCCGCGGCCTGGGTCGGGGAGGCCTCGGTCTGATGCTGGGCTTTCCAGTCCGCATAGGGCATGCCGTAGACGACCTCGCGGGCGTCATCGAGACTCAGCTCCAGACCCTTGTCGTCGGCGGCGGCCTTGTACCACTTGGACAGGCAGTTGCGGCAGAAGCCGGACAGATTCATCAGGTCGATGTTCTGCAGATCGGTACGCTTGCGCAGGTGCTCGACCAGGGTGCGGAAGGCGGCGGCCTCCAGTTCCAGGCGGTCTTGTTCGGTCATGACTGATTCCTCTTGCTAGCGACGGCCATGGCGCAGGTGGCGCCCGCCGTTGAGGGTGAAGGTGCTGCCGGTCGCGTACTGGGTCGACAGCAGATAGAGCACGGTATCCACGATGGGGTCGGCGCCGGGTTCGAAATCCAGCAGCGCCTTGTCCAGGGTCGCCTGGCGATAGGCCTCGTCGGCGCCTTCCTTGAAGATCAGCAGCCCTGGCGCGATGGTGTTGACCCGCACCGTGGGGGCAAGGGCCTCGGCAAAGGACAGGGTCAGATTGTGCAGGGCGGCCTTGGTGGCGGCGTAGCCGATGTGATTGCGGCTGCCACGGGTCGCGCTGTCGTCGCCGATATGGATGATGTCGGCCCGGGGTGCGGCCAAGAGCAGATCTTGCAGGCCCAGGTTGAGGTGATAGGGCGCTTCCAGATGCAGGCGATAGAGCAGCCGCAGATTGTCCAGGCCATCTTCAGCCCAGACCGAGGCGTTGTGCACGATACCGCGCAGTGCGGGGTGACGTTCATGGAGCTGCTGCAGCAGGGTGTCACGCTGCGCCTCTTCGGTCAGATCGACCTGATAGGCTTCGAGCTCGAGGTCACGCAAGGGGCCGGGATCGTCGCGATAGACGGCAATGACGGGTTGGCCCTCGGCCAGCAGCCGGCGGGTCAAGGCGAGACCGACGCGGCGATTGGCACCGGTGACCAGAAGGGGAAGGGTTGCGGACATGAAGGGTACCCGATCCTGATGAGCGAAGCGGTCATGAGGCTGGCCGCTATTGTACGCATTCGACTCGTCAGGATGCAGGCTGATCCGCTATCGACCTAGCGAGCGCTGCCTCGCCAGCCATTGGCCCGCGATGAGGCGTTGTGCAGCCAGCCCTTCAACGCCCGGGTGATGAGGGGAATGAAGACGCAGACCATCACTGGGGTAAGGATCAGGGTGCTCAGCAGGATGCGTGGCAGCAACGGCAGATGCGCCAGATAATCGCCAAAGGCGGCATTGAACAGCAGGGAGATGGGAAAGAACGCCAGCCAGACGGCGATGCTCTGCTTCCAGCGCGGCGGCGGCTGGAGGCCGGCACCGAACCAGTCGTCCATGCCCTGAGCCCGTCGTGCCTGGGGCGCTTCGAACAGGCCCTGGCCACGCTCCAGCCAGAGGCGCCGGGTGTCCGAGTGTTCCCACTCGTCGAGGGTCTGGGGGCAGGCGAAGCGAAAGATGATCTGCACCAGGTTGTCGCCCGGTGGCGGGGTAAGGACACCCGAGCCGAGATAGCCGGGATACCCGGTGGCCAGGGCTTCGCCTTCGCGCAGCCAGACCAGAAAGGCGTCGTATTGGCCGGCCGCGACGCGCCGCGCGACCATGAGGGTAACAGGCTGATTCATGCTCCAACTCCGGGCGATCGGGCCGGATAGGCCGGATGCCGTCATGCCGCCGGGTAGGCGGACAGGTGGCGAAAACGCCTGGGGTAGCAGGCGGCGCTAGCATAACAAGCCTTGAGACCCTTGGCTGCAGCGGGGGTTGCCAGCGGAGGCGTCTTGCTGACGGAGCGCCAAGCCCTGCCGGGCCAGGCATACTGGGCGGGATTCCACGCAAGAGGTCTGTATGAAAGTCGCACTGTTGAATGGCTCGGTCTATGGCGCCGCGGAAGATATCGCCCGTCAGGTGAAGGCGCGGCTGAGCGCGGCAGGCCATGAGGTCTGGCACCAGCCCAATGCCGATCTCGCCAGCCTAGAGGCCTTCGCACCCGAAGCCTTGCTGGCCATTACCTCCACCACCGGCATGGGCGAACTGCCCGCCAATCTCGAGTCGTTGTATTTCCAGCTGCGCGATCGGCTGCCGCCCTGGGCCGGACGGCCCGGCGCCGTGCTGGCCCTGGGTGATTCCAGCTATGGCGACACCTATTGCGGTGGCGGCGAGCTGATGCAGGAGTTGTTCGCCGAGCTGGGGCTGCGCGAACTGCTGCCCATGCTGCGCATTGACGCCAGCGAAACGGTGACGCCGGACGAAGATGCCGAGCGCTGGGTCGCCGAGGTCATCGCCGCACTGGGCTGATCTTGCCCAGGCGGCAAAGCTGCTTTACCCGTCCTGATCCCGCCGCCTGGCCCGGTTGGCTGTCCTCGTCCCCTCAGCCTCGGTATCCTTGAGCGCCTGATGACTGTTTGAGATGGAGCCCTGGGTGAATAGATATCTACGCCTGGCTCTGGAGCTGTGCGGATTGGGCGCGCTGTGGGGCGTGGGTACCTGGCTGGCGACCTCCTTCGTCTTGCCGGTACCGGGCGGTGTGGTAGGGCTGGCCATGCTGCTGTTGCTGCTGGCCGCGCGCATCGTCGAGCCCGAGTGGTTACAGGGCGGCGTGCGCCTGCTGTTGGGCGAAATGCTGCTGTTCTTCATTCCCGCGCTGTTGAGTCTGCTCGACTATGGCCCGCTGCTGCGGCAGGAGGGCGTGCGCATCCTGCTGGCGATCCTGCTCAGCACCGTGCTGACAATGGTCGCCACCGCCTATACCGTGGACTGGATGTTCCGCCGCCGGGGGCGTCGCGATGCTTGATCTGCCTGGACTCTTCTGGCTGCTGCTGACGGTGGCGGGTTATGTGGTGAGTCGACTGCTCTATGCCCGGTTGCGCTGGTATGTGGTCAGTCCGATCATCTTCGTCACGGTGCTGCTCTATGCCGCCACCCTCTGGCAGCAGGTGAGCTATGCCGAATACGCCCACTACAGCCACTGGCTGATCACCCTGCTGGGACCGGCGACGGTGGCCTTTGCCGTGCCGATCTGGCAGCAACGCCGCTTGCTGGCGCGCTACTGGCAGGCGCTGCTGGCCGGACTCTGCGTCGGCAGCGGTGTGGCCATCGGCAGTTCCTGGCTGCTGGCCCGGCTGCTGCTGCTCGACGACCGGGTGCTGCTGTCCATGTTGCCGCGCTCCATCAGCACCCCCTTCGCCATGCCGATGTCCGCGACCGTCGGCGGCGTCCCCGAATTGACCGCGGCCTTCGTGATGATCACCGGACTGGGTGGGGCCATCCTCGGCAGCCTGCTGATCAAGCTGCTGCCGCTCAAGTCGGCGCTGGCCCGTGGCGCCCTGTTCGGCATGGGCGCCCATGGCGTGGGCACCAGCAAGGCCTACGAGGTCGGCCTGGAAGAGGGCACTGTGGCCGGCCTGGTCATGGTACTGGCCGGCCTGAGCAATCTGCTCGGTGCGCAGCTGGTGCTCTGGCTGCTGCGCGGCTAGTGCAGGGTGGCGGAAGGGGCGCTCAATTGCTCCAGTCGCCGCCGTACCTGCTCGCGTTCGGCATCGTCTTCGCTGATCAGCAGGGCGTGCTGCAGGTCGTAGCGCTCGGCCTGGGGGCAGTCGAGTTGGCGGTACAGATCGGCGCGCGCCAGATGATCGATGACCCCGACCGTTCCCAGTTCGATGACGCGCTGGGCATCCTTGAGCGCGGCCAGCGGCTGGTCGCTCTGGCGATGCAATTCACGCAGATTGCGCGAGAGGCGCTGCATCATCTGCCGCGGCCCCAGGGGCGCCAGGTAGCTGGCCTGCAACTGCGCGGTGGGGCCGAATTGATCCACCAGGAGTTGGCGGCAGTCGTTCATGTACAGGCGTCGCCCGCCGAAGGGTTCGAGCAGGTGATCCGCGCCCGGCACGCGCAGCAGGAAATGGCCGGGAAAACCGATGCCCTGCAGGTCGATCTCCAGGCGTCGGGCCAGTTCCAGGGCCACCAGGGCGATCGACAGGGGTTGGCCGCGCCGTCGCGCCAGAACCTCATCGAGTAGGGCGGCGGTGGGATTCAGGGGCCACTCGGCAGCGCGAAAGCCGGCATCGCACAGTTGCCGTAACAAGGCCTGGGCACGCTCGGCGTGACTGGCATCGCCATCCAGGGTGGCGACCAGACGCAGGGCCAGCTCATCCAGCGAGTGCAGCAGGGCGGAGGGATCGATCTGTTCATAGTGCTCGGCCGCGATCCACAGGGCGGCTTCCAGCAGCCGGGGATCGGGCCGGTCCAGGCAGGCGAGGCAGAATAGACGCGCGTCCACAGCAGACTCCAGGGCCCTTGGGGCCTTTTCCTCAGGTTTTAGCCTGCCAGCGCGTGGTCGTCCAGTCTGCGACAGTTGTGCACTGGTCGGCGGTCCGGCTTCCCGCTATAAGAACGGCTGGTGCCAGAGCAATCTTGAGAGTGGGAATTCCAGCATGGACGAATCTTCGAATGGACGTCTTCACCCTTGTGCAGGGAGCATCTGGCCATGAAGTGGGCAGACAGCGGTCGCAAACGCATGCACGACGGGGCGAACTCCCTTGGCAACCTGATGGTGGAAGGATTCCACTACTTCGGCCTGTTCGCCATCGGCGCGGCCACGGCCTGGGCCTCGGTGATGGCCTTCATGGGCATGGTCGACAAAGGCCAGGCGAGCATCGATGACATTCTCCTGCTCTTCATCTACCTGGAGTTGGGTGCCATGGTCGGCATCTACTTCAAGACAAACCACCTGCCCATCCGCTTTCTGCTCTACATCGCCATCACTGCCCTGACCCGCTATCTGATCGGCGATGTCTCGCACCATCGGCCACCGGATGCCGGGCTGCTGTATCTCTGCGGCGGGATCTTTCTGCTGTCGCTCTCGGTACTGGCGGTCCGCGTCGCCTCGAACAAGTTTCCTTCCAGCAAGGTGCTCGATGCGACGGGGGATGTGGTGGGCGAGGGCGACAAGTAGCTTGCGCAGTCCCTATCCGCTTCGCTCCTGGCGACGCGGCTGGCCGAGCCAGGTGCCGCGCCGTCAGGATGACCAGCCGATCGGGGCCTAGCGATCCAGTGGCGCCAGCAGCTGGGCCAGGTCACTTTCGGTCAGACGCCAGTCGCCGCTGTTCTCGCTGAGGATGCCCGCGCTCAGGCGCGCCTTTTCCTGTTGCAGCTGCTGGATGCGTTCTTCCAGGGTGCCGCGGGCGATCAGCTTGTAGACGAACACCGGCCGGTCCTGGCCGATACGGTAGGCGCGGTCGCTGGCCTGCTGTTCGGCGGCCGGATTCCACCAGGGATCGAAGTGGATCACGGTATCCGCCGCGGTCAGGTTGAGACCGCTGCCGCCGGCCTTGAGGCTGAGCAGGAACACCGGTACCTCGCCATTCTGGAAGCGTTGCACCGGGGTGCGCCGATCCCGCGTCTCGCCGGTCAGGGTGACGTACTCGATGCCGCGCTGATCGAGGTCGGCGGCGATGAGATCGAGCATGCTGGTGAACTGGGAGAACACCAGGACCCGGCTGCCGCCGGGCAGCAGGGCGTCGAGTCGTTCGTTCAGCGCCGCCAGTTTCGCCGAGGGCTTGGCCACGCTGTCGTCTTCGTTTGGCACCAGGCGCAGATCGCAGCAGACCTGGCGCAGCCGTAGCAGGGCATCGAGGATCAGCAGTTGGCTGCGGCCGATGCCCTGGCGGGCGATCTCGGCGCGGACGCGTTCGTCCAGCAGCAGCCGCAGGTCCTCGTAGCGCTCGCGTTGCGCCGTGCTGAGTTCCACCAGCTGGATGATCTCGGTCTTGGGCGGCAACTCGCTGGCGACCCGCTGTTTGGTACGGCGCAGCATGAAGGGCCGCACCCGTGCCTTGAGCGCCGCCAGGCGTTGCACATCGCCTTCGCGCTCTACCGGGATGCGATAGGCCTGCTTGAAGCCCTTCTCGTCGCCCAGCCAGCCAGGCATCAGGAAGTGGAATTGCGACCAGAGTTCGCCCAGGTGGTTTTCCAGCGGCGTGCCGGTCAGGCAGAGGCGATGGCGGGCGCGCAGGTGGCGTGCGGCCTGGGCGGCCTTGGTGGCAGCGTTCTTGATCGACTGGGCTTCGTCCAGTACCTGCAGGTGAAAGTCGTAGCTGGCCAGGCGCTCGGCATCACGGGGCAGCAGCGCATAGGTGGTGAGCACCACGTCGTGCTCGGGAATGCGCTCGAAGCGACTGCTGCGAGCGCTGCCCTGCAGGGTCAGCACGCGCAGACCAGGGGCGAAACGGGCGATCTCGTCCTGCCAGTTGGGGATCAGACTGGTCGGCATGACGATCAGCGCCGGCGCGGTCAGGCGGCCGGCGGCCTGTTCGACGAGAATGTGCGCTAGGGTCTGCAGCGTCTTGCCCAGGCCCATGTCGTCGGCGAGGATGCCGCCGACGTCCAGTTCGCGCAGGGCCTGCAGCCAGGCCACGCCTTCGCGTTGATAGGGACGCAATTCGGCATGCAGGGTGTCCGGCAGGACCACCGGCTCGGCGGCATAGCTGCGCAGGCGCTCGGCGAAGCTTCTCAGGCGTTCGCCGCCTTCCCATTCCAGCGGCAGGCGCTCGTCCAGTTCGGCCAGGCGCGCGGCGTCCAGGCGCGGCAGGCGCAGGGCACGGTCCTGGCTGAGACGGTCGGTGGCATAGAGTTCACCAAGGATCTGCAGGATCGGCTTGAGTCGCCCCAGGGGCACGGCGACCCGTTGCACCCGGCCCTGCTGGCCGGTAACCCGCGGAGGATCGATGCGCAGCAGCACGGGTTCGTCGTCGGCGCGTTTGGCCAGCATCGCCGGTTCGTACTGCGAGGGTTCGCGGCGGATGGCGTCGATCAGCAGCGGAATCAGACTGACGCGGCGCTGGCCCAGGCGGATGCCCAGCTCGACATCGAACTGAGCATCGGCGGCGGTGTGGCCCTGCACCTCTTCGAGGTGGCCGTACCAGCCTGCCACCGGCGTCAGATCGAAGGTGAATTCGGGCTGGGCTTCGATCTGCCAGCCGGCTTCGCGCAGGCCGGGGATGACCTGCTGCACGAATCTGAGCCAAGCGGGGTCGTCCGGCAGTTCGAACATCTCGCCACTGTCCTCGGGCAGCGCAGCGCTGCGGCGGGTCGCCAGGCGCAGCCCGTGATCGAGCAGCGTCTGCCGCCAGCGTTGTTCGGCCTGCAGCTGGCGAGTGGGATAGCTGGCATCGGGGGTGCGGGGCAGGGCGCCGAACAGCCGCCGTGGGCCATAGGCGAAGGCCAGGGCGGCGCGATGGCGCACCGTGGGCCTCATCTTGCCGATATGGCGGTCGTAATCGATCTGGGTATGGCTGCCGAGGGTCAGCACCGGTTGCGGCAGCTCCGGATTGACGACCGGCGTGGCCGGCAATTCGGCCTCACTGCGTTGCAGCCGTTCGAGCTCGATGAGGGCGGCGGCGGCATGCTTGCAGTTGCGGCCGACCGGACAGGTGCAGCGGGCGTCGACCCGCCAGGCGGTCTCGCCCGCGCGCAGGCTGATCGCCTGCCGATAGGCCGGCCCGGCCGGGCTGTGGCACTCGGCATAGAGCTGGCCTTTGGCGGCCGAGCGCAGTTGCACCAGGCCGTCGAGCGCCAGTCGCCGACCACGCTCGTAGTTGCGCTCCGTGAAGGCGCCTTTCCAGTCCTGCCACTTGAGCCGTTCGAAACGTAACGCCATCGTTCACCCAGGCTGTTCGCACCAAACCGGCTATTCTGCCACAGTCGGCCGGACGCTCGTCGGACTCCCTTGATCTATGTGAGAATGAGAATATAGTGCATTTAACGGGGTGAGGAGCGAGATGATGCGTGAACAACCGTTAGCCAGCGTAGCCCTGATCAAGGCCAGCCGCCTGGAGGCCCGACGGGAAGGGCGCCTGCGCTCGTTGCAGCGTGGCATCCTGATCGCTTGCAGCCTGGGCGTGCTCGGCGCGGCCGCCTTGCACCTGGCGTACCTCGCCCTGGGCGGTTTCTAGGCCAGCCAGGTCTTGTCTGGTCCAAGAAAAAGCCCCGAGCAGTCGCCTGTTCGGGGCTTTTTCGTCAGCGCCGGTCAAGGACCGGCGGCAGGGATCAGACCAGCAGGTCGCCCACGCGGTACATCTTCATGGTGTTGGTGCCGTCACGCTTGGTGTAACTGTCGCCCTTGGTCAGGATGACCCAGTCACCGTGCTCGACGATGCCGCGCTTGAGCAGCTCGTCCACCGCCGCCTGGCTCACCTTGTTCGCCGGCATGGTGGTCGGGTCGAAGGGGATGGTGTGCACGTTGCGGAACAGCGCGGTGCGGGCCTGGGTGGCGCGGCTCGAGGCGAAGGAGAAGATCGGCACCGAGGAGCGCAGGCGCGACATGATCAGCGGGGTGTAGCCGGTGTCGGTCAGGCTGATAATGGCCTTCACGCCCGGGAAGTGGTTGGCCACGTAGATGGAGGCCAGGGCGATACTCTCGTCCCACCGGGTGAAGGTATGGCCCAGGCGGTGGCTGGACAGCTTGCTGGTGGGCTGCTTCTCGGCACCGACGCAGACGCGCGCCATGGCTTTGACCGCTTCCACCGGGTACTGGCCGGCGGCGCTCTCGGCGGAGAGCATCACGGCATCGGTGTTGTCCAGCACGGCGTTGGCCACGTCGGAGACTTCCGCGCGGGTCGGCATGGGGCTGCTGATCATCGACTCCATCATCTGGGTCGCGGTGATCACCGCCTTGTTGAGGCGACGGGCGTGGGAAATGATGCGCTTCTGGATGCCCACCAGCTCGGCATCACCGATTTCCACGCCCAGGTCGCCCCGGGCCACCATCACGGCATCGCTGGCGTGGATCAGGCCGTCCAGGGCTTCGTCGTCGGCCACGGCTTCGGCGCGTTCGATCTTGGCCACCAGCCAGGACTTGCCGCCGGCGGCTTCCATCAGGCGTCGGGCTTCGTGCATGTCTTCGGCGTCACGCGGGAAGGACACGGCCAGGTAGTCGACCTCCATGGAGGCGGCCAGCTTGATGTCTTCGCGGTCCTTGTCGGTCAGCGCCGGGGCGGTGAGGCCGCCGCCACGCCGGTTGATGCCCTTGTGATCGGACAGCGGGCCGCCGATCAGGGTGGTGCAATGCAGTTCGGTGGCGGTCATGCCTTCCACGCGCAGGACCACGCGGCCATCGTCCAGCAGCAGTTCGTCACCCACGCGACAGTCGGTGACCAGGCCCGGGTAGTCGATGCCGACCACTTCTTCGGTGCCTTCGGTGCGGGGATGGGCGATGGACAGGCGGAAGGGATCGCCGACCTTGAGTTCGATGCGCTTGTTGACGAACTTGGCGATGCGGATCTTCGGACCCTGGAGGTCGCCGAGCAGGGCGACATGGCGACCGTGCTTGGCGGCGAGATCCCGTACCAGCTGACCACGAGCCCGGTGCTCGTCGGGCGTGCCATGCGAGAAGTTCAGGCGGGCGACGTCGATGCCGGCGATGATGAGCTGCTCGAGGACTTCCGGAGAATTGCTGGCCGGGCCCAGGGTGGCGACGATCTTGGTACGGCGATAAATCATGCAGTCTTTCCTTTAGCGGATTGCAATCATGAGTCGACGCCTCGGAACTTGTTCAGGATCTGCTGCGCGTCGGCCAAACGGCGTTGAAATGCCTTGTTTGTCTCTAGCTCGCGAGAGCGTGAACAGGTGCTCGGCGCCGAGTCGACGTAGAACACGGAGCGCACCTCATTGTAGCGCTGTCGCGTGGCCAGCACATGACGGCTTTTCGCAGCTCTGTCACACCAATGGTCGTTTGCCCTCAAGAAGCGGGCCCCGGCGCCGATCTAGCGAACAGGAGGACTTTTCATGCGCCCTTATCTCTGCCTGTTCCTGCTGTTCGGCCTCAGCGGCTGCACCAGCGTTTCGATGAATTCCTATCTGGATGCCGCCTATAAATCCTACAGCGAAGGCGACTGCACCAATGCTCTGCTGCAGATCTCCCAGGCTGAGCGCAAAGGCCGGGCACGGCCCTGGCTGCAACCGGAGTTTTCCATGCTGCGCGGCCAGTGCCTGGAGCAGCAGCAACTGTACGCCGACGCGGCCCAGACCTATCGTTTCATCCAGGTCCGTTTTCCGGCCAGCGAATACGCCTATCGGGCCCAGGCCCGACTGGACACCCTGCGCCAATTGGGGCTAGATGGCGGAACGGCCGTTGCGACGCCCCAGCCGGTGCGAAAACTACCGCAGCGCTGAGCTTTCCAGGACGTTGTCGGTAACGTGGCTTTACCGTGTGCAGGATGAATCGCACCATGACTCAGAATCGTCGTATCGAGCGCCACCAGCTGCCCTACTATCTGAAGGTGTTCAACCGCTTCACCGACAAGCCCATGGGCTACATCGGCAACATTTCCCGCGAGGGACTGCTGATGATCAGCCAGTTGCCCATGCTGGTGAATGCGCACTTCGAGCTCCGCCTGAAGATTCCAGGCCAGGACGGCCAGCTGCACTTCGTCGACTTCGACGCCCGTTGCCAATGGAGTCATGAAGACGTGACGCCGGGCAACTATGACTCGGGTTTCAGCGTCGCCGAACCGCCAGCCGAATTCGCCGAGTTGATCGGCGTACTGCAGCACTATTTCACCTTCGGCCGCCTTTCTCAGTCGGCGATCTGATTCCGCTCGCCAGCGTTCCACAGCTGCAGCAGGCGAACGGGTAGATCCGCTGTTTCGCTTAGGGGCAGCCAGCGAATTCCTCGTCGCTCCAGACGCGCGGCCATTCGCTCGCCCTCAATGCTGGTCTGCCAGGCTGCGGCATAGCGTCGGGCATCGCGCCAGGTTCGGATGTCGCCAGGCTCTGCCATCTGCCGTAGCGCGGTGTCGACCAGCCAGAGCTGCAGGCCGCGCCGGGCCAGCTCCAGCCGCGCGAGCCAAGCCACCAGGCTGTCATCGAGCGGTGCCATGATCACCAGGACACTGCCGGGCTGCGCCTGGCGACAGAGCCGTGTCAGCGCCGCCTTGAGGTCGGCCGTCGCATCTGCAGTCAGCTCCGGTAGGGCAGCTGGCGTAAAGGGGCGATCAGGCGTGGCGGCCGCCAGCAGGCGCAGTTCGGGATCGAGGCGATAGAGCCGCACCTCATTGCCACTGGCTGCCAGGGCCCGCCAGAAGCTCAGCGCCTGGTGGTGGTCTTCGGGCCGGCCGGCTTTTCCTTGTCCTGGCGTAGCCATGTCGGCGATCAGCAGGTGCAGGGTGGTGTCCGCCCGCAGGCGTGCCCGAGATGCCGGCGCGAGAGGCGACGGATGCCCCCTGGTCCCCAGCCGGCGGGCGTTCAGCCATTCGAGGACGGCCAGCCCCAGGAGCAGCAGGGCGCCGGTCGCGGGCAGCCCTTGCCAGCGCAGGGGCGCCAATCCCACCAGGATCAGGCTCAGCAGCGCCAGGGCGACCAGCGCCAGCGGCAGGCGGCGCCGGATCATGGGCGCGGTGCCGGACACTGTCCCAGCAGCTTGAGGATCTGGCCGTCCAGGCTGTCGCCTTCGAATTCGCGCTCCGGCGTCAGCCGCAGGCGCAGACGCAACACGGCGGGCAGCAGGGAGCGCACATCCTCGGGCGTCACACTGTCGCCACCGCGGAGGAAGGCCTGGGCCTGGGCGAGCCGTAGCAAGGCCTGGGCGGCGCGCGGCCCGGCGCCCTGCTCGAAGGCCGGCCACTCCCGGGTGAGACGGATCAAGCGCACGGCATGATCGAGGATCGGCTCCGCCGCCGGGATCCCTGCCACCAGCCGCTGCAGGGCTGGCAGATCGCGCGCCTGCAGCAGCGGGCGCAGGGCTGCCGCTTCCAGGGGATCGGTGTGACCCTGTTGCACGGCCTGGCGCAGGGCGGCGAGTTCCTGGCCTTCCGCCGGCCACTCGAGCCGCAGTTGCACCAGGAAGCGATCCCGCAGCGCCAGGGGCAGGTCGCTGCCGGGGCTGCGGGTGGCGATCACCATGAAGGGCGCGGGCAACGGTACCTGGCGGCCTTCCAGGCTTAGCTGGCGACCTTGCAGGGCGTCGTCCAGCAGATTGAGGACCGGTGGCGGAGCCCGGTGCAGGTCTTCGAGCAACACCAGGGAATTGAACAACGGACCTCGGCGCAGGCGGGCGCTGTCGCTGCCAGCGTCCATGACGATTTCGCCCACCACCTCGCCAGGCGTCAGCGCCGGATGGCAGCGCAGTCGGGCGAACCCTGCATCCAGGCTGGCGGCCAGGGCGCGGGCCAACAGCGTCTTGCCCGCGCCGGTCGGCCCTTCCAGCAGCAGATGACCGCCGGCCAGCAGGGTGGCGAGCAGGCCTTCCACGGCGGCGTCCTGCTGCGGCAGCACCTTGAGCAGCGCCTGCCGCAGGGCCTGCAGCCGGGTCAGGGCGCGGGCCTTGACGCCGGTTTCGCCAGGGTCCGCTTGAGCGGCGTCAGGAGGGGAGCTGTCGGTCATCGGAAGTCCTCGGGAACGGGGGGCGCAGGGCCAGGCGCAACAGGCGCAGCTGGGCGATGCGACGGGTGAAGTCACGAGCGGAAAGGCGCGTCGGGCTGGGGCGCATCGCCTCGCCCACTGCGCGGGTACTCAGGCCGCTCAGCCGCGCAAGATGCTGCCAGCGCTCGGCCACGCCCTGGTCGGCGAGTTCGGGACGGCGGCGCTGCAGCTCGCGCTGGATGTCGCGCTGCAGAATGGCGATCAATTCGGGCCAGCGCTCGGGGTCGCGACGAGGTGCCGGATCCCGCTGCCGGCGTCTCAGCCAGAGTCCCGTCGCCAGCGTCACCAGCAGAAGCGCCAGGCCATAGCGTTGCAAGGCCGCTAGCCACAGCGGGATCGGCGGCGCGGGAGCGATCAGGGTCACCGGCGCGCCTTGGGTCAGATACCACAGCAGCCAGGCATTGTCGTACTGGCCGAGGTGGGCGTTGCTCCAGAGGTCGGTGTCCGACAGCAGGGTCACGCTGCCATCGCCCCAAGGCAGCATCAGCATATGGGTGGCGCTGGTGCTGCTGGCCCAGGCCAGCGCCTGGTCGCCGACATCGAACAGGTGGCGACTGTCGTCGAAGCCGAGATAGGCGGGGGCATCGTCCTCGGCGAGATAGAGCTGGGTCAGATTGGGCCAGAGTGGCAGCGCCATGATCGGCGGGGCGCCGCCGCCCAGCTCGCGGGTCGGCATGGGACGCACGCCCAGGGTCGCGCTGAGCGCCAGGGTGCTGTCATCGGCGACGGCCACCAGATGGCCGCCCGCTTCGACCCAGTCCAGCAACGCCTGGGCCTGGGAATCCACCAGCGGTGGGTTGCCGGCCAGCCAGAATCTGACGCCTGCGGCGGGTAGTTCGTCGAGTTGCTCGGATTGGCCGCGTTGCACCCGGCTGCCGAAGTGCTGCAGGTAGGCGACCGCCAGGGCCTGGGGATCGGCGTTGCTGCTGCTGGCGAGCTGGGTGGCGAGCTGGCGGGCGGTGTGGCTATCGAGTCCCTGATGGGTCAGGCGCAGGCTGCCCGGGCCGCTGTCGGCCTGCGGCGGCAGGGGGCAGGACAGCGGCTCCTGTTGGGCCAGGCAGGCCAGCGACAGGGTCAGCGCCCAGATGGCGGCACCCAGGCGTGCGGCGATACCTCGGCACCTGGAGCGAGCGGAGAGCCGATCGACTGAACGCATGGGAAGAGAGGATACGCGGGTAGACAGACGCCAGAGCCTAGCGGGTGGGGGCGCTCGGGAGCAAGGCGCACGACGATGCTAGACTGCGCCGATTCTAGGAGAGGGCGGTGTGACGCAAAGTATCTTCTGGTACGACTTCGAGACCACGGGGATCGATCCACGGCGGGATCGACCGCTGCAGGTGGCCGGGGTGCGTACCGATCTGGATCTCAACGAAATCGAGGCACCGCTCAATCTGCATTGCCGGTTGAGCGAGGATGTCCTGCCCCATCCGGCGGCCTGCTTGGTCACTGGGATCCTGCCGGCCACCCTGCAGCGCCTGGGGCTGCGCGAGCGCGACTTCGTCCAGCGCCTGCACGAGGAGCTGCGGCGTCCCAACACCTGCACGGTCGGCTACAACAACCTGAGATTCGACGACGAAATGGTGCGGCACAGCCTGTACCGCAACTTTCATGATCCCTATGCCCGCGAATGGCAGCAGGGCAACAGTCGCTGGGATGTACTCGGTCTGATCCGGGCGCTCTATGCCTTTCGCCCGGAGAGCCTGAGCTGGCCGCAGGAGGAGCAGCGCGTTTCCCTGCGCCTGGACCGCCTGACCGTCGCCAATGGCATCGACCATGCCCAGGCCCATGACGCCCTGGCGGACGTCCGCGCGACCCTGGCCCTGGCGCGCCTGGTCAAGCAGCGGCAGCCCAAGCTCTACGACTATCTCTGGACGCAGCGTCAGAAAAAGGCAGCGCTGACGCGTATTCGTCTGCTCGAACCCCTGTTGCATGTCTCTGGGCGCTTCAGCGCCGAGCGGCACTTTCTCGCCCCCGTCCTGCCGTTGGCCTGGCATCCGGTCAATCGCAATGCGCTGATCGTCTGTGATCTTGGTCTGCCGCCGGAGCCGTTGCTGGAACTGGACGTCGAGGCCCTGCGCGAACGCCTCTATACCCGGCGGGAGGCGCTGGCCGAGGGTGAACTACCGGTACCGCTCAAGCTGGTACAGATCAACAAGTGTCCGATTCTGGCGCCCTTCAGCGTGCTGCGCCCGGTGGATACGGAGCGCCTGCAGTTCGATCTGGCAGCCGTCTGGCGGCGCGTCCGGCAATTGCTCGACCAGCGTGCGCACTGGCAACCCAAGGTGCAGGCACTCTATGCTGAGGCGTCCGGCTTTACAGCGCAAGAACAGGATGCCGAATTGAGACTGTACGACGGCTTCATCTCTGCCCAGGAACGGCAACTCTGCGAGCAAGTTCAGCAGTGTCCGGCGGAGCAACTTGGCAGTCGAACGTGGGCGTTCCAGGATGAGCGGCATCCCGAGCTGTTCTTTCGTTATCGAGCGCGCAACTTTTCCGAGTTGCTGACGGCGGAAGAGGGTGTCCGTTGGCGGCAATTCTGTCGGCAGCGACTGCTGGGTGAAGACGGCCAAGGCCATATGACCTGCAAGCAGTTCCTCACCTTGACCGAACAACTGCGGTTTGAGGTCGCTGCTGATCTGGTGCCGATTCTCGAGGCCTGGTCAGCCCATGTCAGGGGCGTGATGCAACAGTTGGATAACCCCGTTATCGATGTGACATAAAGTCGCGATAACAGGCGTCGATCAGAGACCTTTGTTAACAGAAAAAGAGTCTGGACCACCACGTCGAGGACAGAATCCAGCCGGCTCTCTATTGCGGCAGCGCAGGCCAGGAGAGGGCCGTGCTCAGGATCAAGGTGATTCGAGGGGCTGCCAACGCGAAGGGACGGTGAAGACTGCAGAGACGGCGCCAGGGTTTAAAGCGGCGGAGCCCAAGCTAACCGCGCATCACACAGGCGAAAAAAACGCCGGCTAGCCGGCGTTTCTTCTGATCAATCCAGCAGGGTTGCCCAGGATTCGACGTCGTCCGAACCCCACTTGGCTTTCCACTCTTTCAGAGTCTTGTGATTGCCACCCTTGGTTTCGATCACTTCGCCATTATGCGGATTCTTGTATTGCTTCACTTTACGAGCACGCTTGGGAGTATTGCCGCTGCTGGACTTAGCAGCGCGCGCCTGGCGTGCGGGCTTGGCTTCGGTATCAAGAATGCCGATGATGTCACGCAGGGATTTCTGATATTCACCCATCAGCGCGCGCAGTTTCTTTTCGAATTCCAGTTCGCGCTGCAGTTTGTCGTCCTCTTGCAGCGACTTCAGGCGCTCCTGCAGTTCCTTGATAGCTTCTTCGGTCTGACGATATTCGTTGATGAGCGACATAAACGGCCTTTGTTCTGAGTGATGCAGAGATGAAAGTCTGGATCGATCATAGATTGACTATCGGAATAAGTAAACGGTCCGAGTGGCAAGTCGATAATTAAGGCGGCGGTCGTCACAACAAGGGAGTTACCAGGAGACGTGCAACTTTCGACCAGATGACAGTGGAACTTGTCCGCCATTACTTGTCCTTTGCAAAGTCTTTACCGTCGCCGTACAGCCATGTGCGGCAGTCCCTTGCGCCGCTCGACGCTGCCCGCGAGTGCGCCTAGAATGCAGCCCCCTTTTCGTTCGAGGTTGTGCTATGCAAACGTTTCGTCTGGTGATCGCCTGTCCGGACGGGGTAGGTATCGTGGCCAAGGTCAGCAACTTCCTGGCGACCTATAACGGCTGGATTACCGAAGCGAGTCACCATTCGGATACGGAGAGTGGCTGGTTCTTCATGCGCCATGAGATCCGCGCCGATTCACTGCCCTTCGATCTGGCTGGCTTCAGTCAGGCCTTCGCGCCCATTGCGCGGGAATTCTCCATGCAATGGCGAATCACCGATTCGGCCCAGCGCAAGCGCGTGGTGCTCATGGCCAGTCGCGAATCCCACTGCCTGGCCGACCTGCTGCACCGCTGGCACAGCGGTGAGCTGGATTGCGAGATTCCCTGCGTCATCTCCAACCACGACACCCTGCGCAGCATGGTCGAATGGCACGGCATTCCCTTCTTCCACGTGCCGGTCGATCCCGCCGACAAGCAGCCGGCCTTCGACGAGGTGTCGCGGCTGATCGAGCTGCACCAGGCCGACACCGTGGTCCTGGCGCGCTACATGCAGATCCTGCCGCCGGATCTCTGCGCACGCTATGCCCACCAGGTGATCAACATCCATCACAGCTTCCTGCCGTCCTTCGTCGGTGCCAAGCCCTATCACCAGGCGGCGCAGCGCGGCGTCAAGCTGATCGGCGCCACCTGTCACTACGTGACCGAAGAGTTGGATGCCGGGCCGATCATCGAGCAGGACGTGGAACGCGTCAGCCACCGGGACAACGTCGAGGACATGGTGCGCCTGGGCAAGGACGTCGAGAAGATGGTGCTGTCCCGCGGCCTGAGATACCACCTGCAAGAGCGGGTCATGGTCCATGGCAACAAGACCGTCATCTTCGACTGACAGCGAGCGTCCTGCGGAGCCGGGTACCGCAGCGGCGCCGCCACGACTGGGCGAGGGCTGCCTCGCCCGCTATGACCTGCAGGCCATGGCGGAGGAGGGCGGCGCCGATTTCAGTGCCGCCGCGGCGCTGTGGCGGCAACTGCAGGCACCACAAGACACCGAGGACAGCGCGATAAACGCCCCGGACAGTGGGGATACGGGCGCGACTCAGCTGTCCTGAGCGGCGGCTTCGGCGCTGGTCTTGGCCTTGAGATCGGCGATCTTGCGCACTTCCGAGGCGAACACCTCGTCCTGCACGGTCGGCCGTTTCTTCCAGGGTTTGCGATCGGGCTTGGGTTGCGCGGCGTAGGTGACGATTTCGCCACCGTAGACATCCTGATAGCGCTGGGCCTGGCGTTCCAGTTCAGCGCGAAGTTGATCTTTGGTCACGGGTTCGATCTTGTTCGAGTGTCGCGAGAGGCGAGCGGTCGTCAGGACCGCTCGAAGCCGGTGCGCAGGAAGCGCGGCTGCGGAGTCTAGCCGCCGCGACGCCCTTTGCCTATCCCACTCGATCCAGGATGCGCATGGACAGATCGATGGCCTTGACGTCCTTGGTCAGGGTGCCGATGGAGATGTAGTCGACGCCGGTCTGGGCGATGCCGAGCAGGGTGTCCTGGTTGACGCCGCCCGAGGCTTCCAGCTTGGCTTGGCCAGCGGTCAGGGCGACCGCCGTGCGCATGTCGGCCAGGCTCAGCTCGTCCAGCATGACGATGTCCGCGCCCGCGGTCAGGGCCTGTTCCAGCTCCTGCAGACTTTCCACCTCGACCTCCACCGGGCGTCCTGGCGCCAGGTGCCGGGCGGTGGCCACGGCCTGGGCGATGCCGCCACAGGCGGCGATGTGGTTTTCCTTGATCAGGAAGGCGTCGAACAGGCCGATGCGGTGGTTGTAGCAACCGCCGCAGGTGACCGCGTATTTCTGGGCGCGGCGCAGGCCGGGCAGGGTCTTGCGGGTGTCCAGCAGCCGTACGGCGGTGTCCTGCACCAGGTCGGCATAGTGGCGGCAGCGGGTGGCGGTGCCGGACAGCAGCTGCAGGAAATTGAGCGCGCTGCGCTCGCCGGTGAGCAAGGCACGGGCTGGGCCCTGGAGTTCGAACAGCACCTGGTCGGGCGCGACCCGTTCGCCGTCCGCCACCTGCCAGCGGACCTCGACCGCGGGATCCAGCACCCGGAACACCTCGTCGACCCAGGCCGTACCCGCCACCACTGCGGCTTCACGGGTGATGATCCGCGCGCGCGCCTGTTGGTGAGCGGGAATCAAGCCCGCCGTAAGGTCGCCACTGCCGACGTCTTCGCGCAGCGCGGCGGCGACGTTATCGGTGATGACCTGGGCGAGATCGGCAAGGGTAGCGCTGGACATGAAAAGACTCCGAAAAGGGGCTGCAGGAGGCGAGCGGGCAACTTTAGGTGAGGTTGACGATCTGAGATAGACAACGTTGAATTATTTGATGGGCAGGCGCTGACCGACAGGTGCCTTGTGAACCCTGTCATGTACTGTGCAGATGCCGATTGGTCGATGCCTTAGCAGAGCAAATAATGGCACATCGACAACGTTTCACCTCGCGGCCAGGGCGGCCAACGTTGTTCAATGCTCCTGTAGTGGAACGCGATTCAGCCGAACGCAAGAACGGTTGTGGGAGGCGGTGGTGCAGAACGACGTAAATGTGGTTCATTTCAAGGCGCTCGGGGAATCTTCTTCCCGATTGCCTGCTGTGCTTTTGCCGGTCAGGGATCGCGCCGCTCAGCGACTCAATGCCTCCTTGCAGCAGCTGTTCGACAACGCCGACGATGCGCTGTTTGAAATGGCCGATCGGGCCGGCAGCAACCAGGAACAAAGTCTCTACTTCGAAGCGATGCGCGACCTGCGCCTCAGACGCAAGAGCATCGAGCGCAGTTTTCTCCAACAGTATTTCGAGCGCTTCGCCGCCCTGAACAATCTGGTCGGCAGCAAGCCGGAAATGCGTCTGGACAGCGTCTCCTATGAAGACCTGAGCCTGGTGCAGAACGATGCCCTGGAAGAGAGCGTCGCCGTGGACACCATGGTAGCCAAGGCGCTCAGCAACAACGCCATGGCCATCAGCCACCTGACCATCAGATTCAACACCCAGCTGGCCAGCAAGCTGGATGATTCGACCCATCCCCTGGGGCCACGCCGGCTGTGCGAGGCCTTTGTCGAAGCTTGCCGCGATCTCGACACCGACATCAAGGTCAAGCTGATCATCTACAAGCTGTTCGAGCGCTTCGTGCTCAACGGCCTCGGTCAGCTGTACGCGGAATCCAATCGGCAATTGGTCGATGCAGGGGTATTGCCCCAGCTCAAGGCCATTCCCCAGCAGGTACCGAATCGCTCGGCCAAGGGCTATAGCGGGCGCACCCCGGCCCACGTCAACGGCGAAGACGATGGCCAGGAGCTCTTCGGCACCCTGCAGGGCCTGCTGGCCCAGCTGCGTACCCCGGGCAGCGCCACCCTGGGTGGCGGCATGGCGGCCGATGAGGGGGCTGCGACCGGCGATGGCCAGGTCATCACCAGCTACGACCTCATGCGCCTGCTCTCTCACCTGCAGCAGCAGATTTCCAGCCAGTCCCTGGATGGCTATGACCTCAAGGCGCAACTGGGCGTGGCCCTGGGCCGCATCAGCGAGCGCTCGGGTCGAAAGCGCGTGGTGGGGCAGGTCGACGAAGACGTCATCAATCTGGTGGCGATGCTGTTCGAATTCATTCTCGACGACCTCACCCTGCCGGATTCGCTCAAGGCGCTGATCGCCCGGTTGCAGATTCCCATGCTCAAGGTGGCGGTCCTCGACAAGACCTTTTTCAGTCGCGGCAGCCATCCGGCGCGGCGACTGCTCAACGAGATCGCCGCCGCTTCCCTGGGCTGGGGCGAGCAGAGCGATCTACAGCGCGACGGTCTCTATCAGAAGATCGAGCAGATCGTGCAGCGCCTGCTGTCCGACTTCGTCGACGATCCGGAGATCTTCGCTGAGCTGTTGGCCGACTTCATGGCCTATGTCAGTGACGAGCAGCGTCGCAGCGAATTGCTCGAACAGCGTACCCGCGATGCCGAGGAGGGGCGGGCACGGGCCGAGATCGCACGCCTGCAGGTCGAGCACGTCCTGAGCCAGCGCCTGCAGGAACATCAGCTGCCGGCCGCCGTGCAACGCGTCCTACGCGAAGCCTGGAGTCAGGTGCTGTTGCTGACCTGCCTGAAGCAGGGTTACGACTCCAGCGAATGGCGGGCGGCGCTCAAGACCATGGACGATCTGATCTGGAGCATCCAGCCCCACCACGATGTAGCGTCGCGCCAGCGTTTGCTGGAGATGGTGCCCGGGCTGCTCAAGGCACTGCGGGAAGGCCTGGCCAGCGCGGCCTTCGATCCGTTCTCCACCTCCGAATTCTTCACTGAACTCGAATCCCTGCACGTCCAGACCTTCCAGCAGACCCGTCCCGAGTTGGCAGAAGTGGCGGCGGTGGAGGCCGCGGTCGCGGTGCCCGTGCCGGCGCCTGCCGCTGAGCCCTTCGAGCTGCCTCGCGCGGAGCGGATCACCGGACTGACCAGTGACTCCCTGGATTGGGTGGATAGCCTGTCGGTGGGCGCCTGGCTCGAAATCCTCGATGTCGAGCAGAAGCTGCGCTGCAAGCTGGCCGCGGTCATTCGCCCCATGGGCCGCCTGGTGTTCGTCAATCGCACCGGCATGAAGGTGCTGGACCGCACCCGTGAGGAACTGGCGCTGGATTACCAGGAAGGCCGGGTACGGCTGCTGGACGATGCCCTGTTGTTCGACCGGGCCATGACCTCGGTGATCGGCAGCCTGCGGGGTCAGTCGCCTTCCTGAGGTCGCTGCGACAGTAAAAAGCCGTCCCAAGGGACGGCTTTTTTGTGCGTGAGCCAAGGGGCCTAGTGCAGCTTCAGGCGCGGCTCGGTCTTGCGTCTCAGGTGGTCGCCGGCAAACAGCGCCAGGGCACGCAGCGGGCCATAGAGGGCGACCTGGTGCATGCGGTAGAGCGAGACGTAGAAGGTCCGCGCCAGCCAGCCTTCCAGGGTCAGGCTACCCAGGGCGCCGCCCATGAGATTGCCGACCGCGCTGAAGCGCGACAGCGAGATCAGCGAGCCATAGTCCTTGTAGACGTAGTCGGGCAGCGGCTTGCCTTCCAGGCGGGCCTTGAAGGTCTTGACCAGCAACGAGGCCTGCTGGTGAGCGGACTGCGCCCGGGGCGGTACGGTACGGGTGTCGCCGGGGGTCAGCGGGCAGGCCGCGCAGTCGCCAAGCGCGAAAACATTCGGGTCGCATGTAGTCTGCAGCGTCGAGTTGACCACCAGCTGGTTGATGCGGTTGGTTTCCAGCCCCGCCAAGTCCTTGAGAAAGGCCGGAGCGCGGATACCGGCAGCCCAGACCTTGAGACTGGCCGGGACGAATTCGCCCGCGGTCTGCAGGCCGTCGGCGCGGACTTCCTTCACCGCCGAGCCGGTCAGCACCCGCACGCCGAGTTTTTCCAAGGTGCGGTGCGCCTGGCCGGCGATGCGTTCGGGCAGCGCCGGCAGGATGCGCGGACCAGCCTCGACTAGGGTGATGCGCAGGTCTTCGGGGCGGATGCGATCCATGCCATAGGCCTGTAGCTCTTCGGCGGCGTTGCGCAGCTCGGCCGCCAGTTCCACGCCGGTAGCGCCGGCACCGACGATGGCCACCTCGATGTACTCACCCGGCTGCTCGCTGACGTGAGCACGCAGATAGTGGGTCAGCAGCTTGCGGTGGAAGCGTTCGGCCTGGGCACGGGTATCGAGGAAGATGCAGTTTTCCGCGGCGCCCGGGGTGCCGAAATCGTTGGTGGTGCTGCCGATGGCCAGCACCAGGGAGTCATAGCCGATCTCCCGCTCCGGAACCAGGATGGCGCCATCGTCCTCGATCGCGGCCAGCTGCACCTTGCGGCGCTCGCGATCCAGGCCGGTCATGCGTCCGAGCTGGAAGTCGAAATGGTTCCACTTGGCCTGGGCGACATAGCTCAGCTCGTCCTCGGTGGAGTTGAGGGAGCCGGCAGCCACCTCGTGCAGCAGGGGTTTCCACAGGTGGGTGGCATTGGCGTCGATCAGCACGATCTGCGCCTGGCCGCGCTTGCCCAGGCTACGGCCCAGGCGGGTAGCCAGTTCCAGGCCGCCGGCGCCGCCGCCGACGATAACGATGCGATGGGTCATGGAGAGCACTCTTAGAGAAGGAAAGCCTTGGCCGGACCGGGCGCGTCGCCGCAAGCGGGCGCAGTCCCGGGCCGGTGGAATCTGGGGTCGTCGGAGCGCGCGAGAATCGAGTCATCTAGCAGAGAAGATGGGCGAAAAGTCGTCACTTTCAAGGGAGGCGGCCTGCATCTGCTCTGGCAAGGACGTGCGCGGCGACGAGAGGTCGCGCTAGTTTAACCGGGCTGGCCTGGCCATTCGACCCTAGGGAAACTGTGGTCAATCCAGGACCTCCACCCGATCGCCCAGGCGGATGATGCCGCTTTCCAGGACCCGGGCCGTGAGACCGCCATGGCCACGCATGGCCTGGAAGGTGCCCACGCCCAGACGTTCTTCCAGGCGTGCGCAGGGTTGGCACCAGCCGGTAGTCTCCAGCACCGCCTGGCCGATGCGAAAGCGCCGGTTCTTCAGGCTGAAGAGATTGATTCCGGCGATGGCCAGGTTGCGGCGGAGGTCGGCGGGTGCCACGGCCTTGCCGATCAATGCGGCCACCACCGGCAGATGCTCCCATTGAATGAGGGTGACCTGGCGCTGGTTGCGTGGGGTAGGGCGGGCATGATCGCCGGTGAGGCCCGCATCCCGGCGCGCTTCCACCGCCTCGACCTCGACCATGGGCGCGCGCGAGGCGGGTCGCACGCCGATCCAGCGCACCTCGCCGGACTGGGGAACTTGGGCGAGCAGTTCTTTGAGCGGAATCATGGGGCTCCTCGACGCGATGGTGGTGCCAATCCGAGCGGTAGGGCAGGATAGCGGCCTTTATGGACCGTTCAAGAGAAGATGCCATGCGCGCAAGAGTTTTGGCGTTGTTACTGTCGTGCCTGCTGTTGCCCCTGACCGCCCTGGCGCTCGAACCGGGTGAGCGGGTGGCGCCCTTCACCCTGCTAGATCAGCGTGATCGGCCCTATACCTTCGACGACCAGCTGCAGGTCCTGCTGGTGGCGCGCAGCATGAGTGGCTCGGGGCTGGTCAAGGAAGCCATGCGCGAGCAGCCGGCGAACTATATTGACGGCACCCGGGTGGCCTATGTCGCCGACATCAGCAGCATGCCGGCGGCCATTACCCGGATGTTCGCCGTGCCGGCCATGCGCAAGTACGGCTATCGGGTACTGCTCGATCGCGAATCGCGCATCGTGCCGCGCTTTCCTGGCGATGCCAGCAAAGTGCTCTGGGTGACCCTCGACCATGGCCGCTTTGTCAGCCAGCGCGAATTCAGCGACGCCAATGCCCTGCGCGACGCGCTCAAGGCCAAGGCCCGTTGATGGACGGGGTGTTCGTCGATGGCTGGTATCGCGAGGCGCGGCTTTGTCCTTCGCCCAACCATAACGAACGACCGCCCGGGACGGAGGTGTCCCTGCTGGTGATCCACAACATCAGCCTGCCGCCCGGGCAGTTCGGCACCGGCTGCGTCCAGACCTTCTTCCAGAACTGCCTGGATCACTCGGCCCATCCCTTCTTCGCGGAAATCGCCGAACTGAAGGTGGCGGCGCACTTTCTCATCGAACGCGATGGGGTGGTGACCCAGTTCGTGTCCTGCGAGCAACGCGCCTGGCATGCCGGCGTCTCCTCCTTCGAGGGGCGCGAGAACTGCAACGACTTCTCCCTGGGCATCGAGCTGGAAGGTACGGACGACCTGGCCTACACCGATGCCCAGTACCGCGCCCTGGGACGGCTGACGCGGGCGTTGCAACGCGCCTATCCGGCGATCACCGCGGACCGTATCCAGGGTCACAGTGACATCGCCCCCGGACGCAAGACCGATCCGGGCCCGGCGTTCGACTGGCCGCGTCTGCATGCCGAGCTGCAGGGCCACGAGGCCTAGCGCAGGCGATCCGCTTCCCAGCCGAACACCGCGCAGGCATTGCGCGTGGTGGTCGCTGCCAGCGTCTCAGGCGAGACCTGCCACAGCGACGCCAGAGCCGCGCAGATGGCCGGCAGATGGGTGGGGCTGTTACGCACGTCCGGGTGCATAGCGGGTGGCATGTCCGGGGCGTCGGTCTCCAGCACGATGCCATCCAGTGGCAGCTGCGGCAGCACGCGCTGCAGGCGCCTGGCCTGGGGCCAGGTGGGCGCGCCGCCCAGACCTATCTTGAAGCCCAGACGCAGATACTCGCGGGCTTCCTCGAAGCTGCCGGAAAAGGCGTGGGCGATGCCGGCCCGGGGTGGCTTGAGGCGTTTCAGGATCCTGACCACATCGGCATGGGCGCGGCGCACGTGCAGCAGTACCGGCAACTCCAGCTCCATGGCCAGGCGCACCTGCTGTTCGAAGAACCAGGCCTGGCGCACCTTGTCGGGCGCCTCGATGAAATAGTCCAGCCCGATCTCGCCCAGGGCGCAGAGCCGGGGATCGGTTCGACGTTCCAGGCAGAAGGCCCTGAGCGCCTCGATATCGGCCTCCTGGTGGCGCTGCAGGTATAGCGGATGCAGGCCCGGAGCCGCATAGAGGCCGTCATGGGCTGTTGCAACCCTCCAGAGTTGCGGCCACTGGCTGCGCTCGACACCGATCAGTACCTGGCGTACCACGCCGAGTCGCGCGCAGTCGGCCAGCAGCGCCGCCCGTTCGGCGTCGAAGCCCGGATAGTCCAGGTGATTGTGGGTGTCGATCAGCAGACTCATGACAGGCGGCGTTTGAGGACCCTCGGGATGGCTTGGACACCGGGCAGGTAGTGGTCGTTTTCCAGGGCGTCCAGCATCAGTTCCAGGGCGCGCTCGGTGATGACCTCGTGCTGCTGGGAAATGGCGTTGACCTTGAACGGCAGGTAGTCGAGCAACTGGGTGTCGCCAAAGGTGGCCAGGCGCAAGGTGTCACCCGCGGCCAGCGGATGATCGCGCAGCACGTCCAGCACACCCTGCAGCAGGACGTAGGAGGTGGTCAGCAGGGCCTCGGGCCAGTGGCCGAGTTCTTCGATCATGGCCAGCGCCTGGGTGCGGCCGCCGTCGCGGCTGTAGTGAGGAGCATGACGCTCCCAGTGGCGTGCCGGATGATCGGCGAGGGCGGCAGCGAAGCCGGCGGCGCGCTCGCGGCTGATGACCAGGTCCGGACGCGCCCCGATCAGGGCGATGCTATGGGTATCCGGGGTCAGCAGGGTGGCGGCCAGCTGCCGCCCGGCGGTGTGGTCGTCGCTGACCACCGAGCAGAACTGCGCGGGATCGAGCTGGCGGTCGATGGCGATGATCGGGATGTTGTGTTCCTGCAGTTGCCGGTAGGGAGCGTCGTCCTCGGCCAGGCTGCTGGCGGTGAACAGGCCGTCGCAGCGGCGGGCACGAAACAGCGCGATGAGCTGGCGCTCGCTGTCGGGATTGTCGTCGGTGCAGGCGATCAGCAACTGGTAGCCGCGGGCCCGCGCCCGTCGCTCCAGCTGTTTGGCCAGACGAGCGTAGCTGGGGTTTTCCAGGTCGGGCAGCAGAAAGCCCAGAGTGTGGGTCGCCCCGCGGCGCAGGCCGGCGGCGCGCTGATCAGGCTGATAGCCGTGGGCCTCTACCACGGCCATGACCCGCGCCACGGTCGCGGCGCTGATGCGCCTTTGCGCCGCCTTGCCATTGATGACATAGCTGGCGGTGGTAAGGGATACGCCGGCCAATTGGGCGATGTCGCTGAGTTTCACGCCTGTTCCTCATCGGACCTGAATCGCCTGTGCTGTACGCCATGAACGAGACGGTCTTTATTGTGTGTTGTGCTTCAAGGATCGGCGATTATCGAGTAACGTTCCAGTCCCATTGGGTGAAACGTTTCAGCTTTCTGTTGTCCGAGGGCTGGCACGAATCTGCCAAGGGCCCTGCCACGCCTCTCCGGGCGCGATTGCAGGGCTGAGCGAGCCGGCAAGCATCTATTACAAGAAAGGCACGGCGCCAGGATCAGGCGTGCGGCGCCGGAGGTATCCTTCCATGTTCGAACTCAATGCCCAGCATATCCGCATGGCCCAGCAGGCGCCGGACAAGGCGACCGCCCTGGCCATGCTCGCCGAGTCCCTGGTGACCGATGGCCTGGTCGCCCCGGGTTATCTCGAAGGGCTCAAGGCCCGCGAGGCCCAGGGCTCCACCTACCTCGGCCAGGGTATCGCCATTCCCCATGGTACGCCGCAGACCCGCGACCAGGTGCATGTCACCGGCGTGCGGATGATGCAATTCCCGCACGGGGTGGACTGGGGTGATGGTCAACTGACCTACCTGGCCATCGCCATCGCCGCCAAATCCGACGAACACCTGCGCATCCTGCAGCTGCTCACCCGTGCCCTCGGTGAAAGCGATCTGCAGCAGGCCCTGCGCGAGGCCCGTGAACCCCAGCAGATCCTCGACCTGCTGCAGGGCGCGCCCCAGGCGCTGGCGCTGGACGAAGAACTGGTGCAACTGGCCATCGACGCCGAGGACCTGGAAGACCTGGCTTGGCAGGGTGCGCGCATGCTCAAGCACATGGAATGCGTGGGTGCCGGCTTCGCCGGTGCCCTGCAGGCCAGCCAGCCGCTGCCCCTGGGCGACGGCCTCTGGTGGCTGAACAGCGAGACCGCGGTGAAGCGCCCCGGCCTGGCCTTCGTTACCCCGCTGCAGACCTTGCAGCTGCAGGAGCAGCCGGTGCGTGGCCTGTTCTGCCTGGCCAGCCTGGGCGAGGGCCATCGCGCCCTGCTCGAACGCCTCTGCGATCTGCTCGTCGCCGGTCGTGGCCAGGAGTTGGCCCAGGCCACCTCGCGTCGTGCCGTGCTCCAGGCCCTGGGCGGTGAAGTCGCCCCCGACTGGCCCAGCGCCCAGGTGGTGCTGGCCAATGCCCATGGCCTGCACGCCCGTCCGGCCAAGGAGCTGGCGCGGCTGGCCAAGGCCTATGACGGCGAGATCCGCGTGCGCGTCGATGGCGGCGCCCCGGTCTCGGCCAAGAGCCTGTCGCGGCTGCTGGCGCTGGGTGCCCGGCGTGGCCAGACCCTGGAATTCCTCGTCGAACCCGGTACCCCGGCCGCGGCCGCGCTGAACGATCTGATCGGCGCCGTGCAGGCCGGTCTCGGTGAAGAGGTGGAACCGGTCACCGCCAGTGCCCCGGCCCCCGCCGGTGCCGCCCGGGTCACCGCCATCAGCCTGGTGGACCCGTCCGAACAACTGCCGCTGGCCCCGGGCGATCGCGCTCAGGCCGTGGCCGCCGCCCCCGGCCTGGCCGTGGGCCCGGCCCATGTGGTGGCGCCCCAGCACTTCGACTATCCGGCCACCGGCGCAGGCGCTGCCGCCGAACGCCAGCGGCTGGATGCGGCCCTGGCTGCGGTACGCGCCGACATCGAGGCGCTCATCGCGCGCAGCGAGGCCAGTGCCCTGCGCGAGATCTTCCTGACCCACCTGGAGATGCTGGAAGATCCGGATCTGCAGCAGGGCATCGCCGCCCGGCTCAAGGCCAACGCCAGCGCCGCCGCGGCCTGGGACGCCCAGATCGAGGAGGCGGCCAGCCAGCAGGAAGCCCTGCACGACAAGCTGCTCGCCGAACGCGCCGCCGATTTGCGCGACGTTGGTCGCCGGGTACTGGCCCAGCTGTGCGGCGTCGAATCCGCCCGCGAGCCTGAAGAACCCTATGTGCTGGTGATGGACGAGGTCGGTCCGGGCGATGTGGCCCGACTGGATCGCGAGCGCGTCTGTGGCATCCTCACCGCCCGTGGCGGTGCCAGCTCCCACAGCGCCATCGTCGCCCGCGCCCTGGGCATTCCGGCCATCGTCGGTGCCGGTCGCCGCGTGCTGGATCTGGCGCCACGCAGCGTATTGCTGCTGGATGGCGACAAGGGCACCCTGGAAATCGCTCCGGATGCCAGCCGTATCGACGCCGTGCAGCGTGAGCGGGAGGTCCAGGCCGAACGCCGCCGCGCCGCCGAAGCGCGCCGTTTCGAAAGCGCCACCACCCGTGACGGCCACCACGTCGAGATCGCCGTGAACCTGGGCGACACCGCCCAGGCCGCCGCCGCGGTGGAGCAGGGCGCCGAAGCCGTCGGCCTGCTGCGGACCGAACTGGTGTTCATGAGCCACGACAGCGCGCCCGACGAGGCCGTCCAGGAAGCGGAATACCGCCGCGCCCTCGATGGCCTGGCCGGCAAGCCGCTGGTGGTGCGCACCCTGGACGTCGGTGGCGACAAGCCGCTGCCCTATCTGCCGCTGCCGCCGGAAGAGAATCCCTTCCTCGGCATCCGTGGCATCCGCCTGACCCTGCGCCGTCCCGAACTGCTGGAGACCCAGCTGCGTGCCCTGCTCAAGGCCGCGGACGGCCGGCCGCTGCGGATCATGTTCCCCATGATCGGCCGGGTCGAGGAGTGGCGTCAGGCGCGTGACATCCTCGACCGCCTGCGCCTGGAGATCCCCACCACCGACCTGCAGGTCGGCATCATGATCGAGGTGCCCTCGGCCGCGCTGCTGGCGCCGGTGCTGGCCCCGGAAGTGGACTTCTTCAGCGTCGGCACCAACGACCTGACGCAATACACCCTGGCCATCGACCGCGGCCATCCGCTGCTGTCCGGTGAGGCCGACGGCCTGCACCCCAGCGTGCTGCGCCTGATCGACATGACGGTGCGCGCCGCCCATGCCCACGGCAAGTGGGTCGGCGTCTGCGGCGAGCTGGCCGCCGATCCCCTGGCGGTGCCGGTGCTGGTCGGCCTGGGTGTGGACGAGCTGTCGGTCTCGGCCCGCAGCGTGCCCCTGGTCAAGGCCCGGGTCCGCGAACTGGAGCTGCGTCGGGTGCAGTCCTGCGCCGCGCGCGCCCTGGAGCTGGGTACCGCTGCCGAAGTGCGGCAGAGCGTGGAGGCCCTGCGATGAGCCGTATCCTCACCCTGACCCTCAACCCGGCGCTGGACCTCACCGTCCAGTTGCCGGAGCTCAAGCCCGGCGCGGTGAATCGCAGCGAGGCGGTGATCGTCCATGCCGCCGGCAAGGGCATCAACGTCGCCCAGGTGCTGGCCGATCTCGGCCACGACCTGACGGTGAGCGGCTTTCTCGGTGCTGACAACGCCACCGCCTTCGAGGCCCTGTTCGCCCGCCGCGGCTTCACCGATGCCTTCGTCCGGGTCGCCGGCGAAACCCGCAGCAATCTCAAGCTGGCCGAGGCCGCTGGGCGCATCACCGACATCAACGGACCCGGCCCGGAGGTGTCCGCCGCCGCCCAGCAGGAATTGCTCGAAACCCTCGATCGCCTGGCCCCTGGCCACGACGCCGTGGTGGTGGCCGGCAGCCTGCCGCGCGGGGTGACCCCCGAGTGGCTGGCCGCGCTGGTCGGTCGGCTCAAGTCGCTGGGCCTGCCGGTGGCCCTGGACACCAGTGGCGCCGCCCTGCGCGCCGCCCTGGCCGCCGGTCCCTGGCTGATCAAGCCCAATACCGAAGAATTGGCCGAAGCCTGTGGTGCACCCGCCGAGACCGCCACCGAGCAGGCGCTGCTGGTCGAACAGCTGCGTGCGCTGGGCATCGAGCACCTGGTGATCTCCCAGGGCGCCGATGGCGTGCGCTGGTATGGCGCCCTGACCCTGGAGGCGCAGCCGCCCAAGGTCACGGTGGCCAGCACCGTTGGCGCAGGGGATTCCCTGCTGGCCGGCATGCTGCACGGCCTGCTCACCGGCCAGTCGCCGGAGCGCACCCTGACCACGGCCACTGCCATCGCGGCCCTGGCGGTCACCCAGATCGGCTTCGGCATCAATGATCCCGCGCAACTCGCCACCTTCGAAGACCAGGTGCGGGTACGCGTCCTTCCCGACTTTCCGCTAGAACAAGAATCAGGGGTAACCCCATGAACATCGCCATCGTCACGACCTGCCCGACCGGCATGGTCACCAGCGTGCTCAGCGCGCGCCTGCTGGACGCCGCCGCCCAGCGCCGCGGCTGGACCACCAGCGTCGAGATCCACGACGGCCCCGAGGCCACCCTGCTGACTGACGATCAGGTGGCGCGCGCCGAACTGGTGGTGGTGGTCCATACCGGGGCGGTCGATCTGTCCCGCTTCGTCGGCAAGCGTGTCTATCGCGCCGCGCCGGCCGAAGCCCTGCGCGACGTCGATGCCTTCCTGCAACGCGCCGCCAGCGAAGCCAAGGTGCTGGAACAGGCCCCGGCGGCCAGTGGCGCTGCGCCGAGCGTACCGGCCAGTGCCAGCGAGACGCCACGGCTGGTGGCCATCACCGCCTGCCCGACCGGTGTCGCTCACACCTTCATGGCGGCCGAGGCGCTGCAGAACGCGGCCAAGAAGCTCGGCTATCGCCTGCACCTGGAAACCCAGGGCTCGGTAGGGGCGCGCAATCCGCTGCCGGCCGAGGCCATTCGCGATGCCGACGTGGTGCTGCTGGCCACCGACATCGAGGTCAATGTCGAGCGCTTCGCCGGCAAGCGCGTCTATCGCTGCGGTACCGGGGTCGCCCTCAAGCAACCCGAGGCGACCATCAAGAAGGCGCTGGCCGAGGGCGAGACCCTGGCCGGCAGTGCTGCGCCAGCGGCGGGCGAGGGCGCCAAACCCGCAAAGAAGGAAAGCGCGGGCGTCTACAAGCACCTGCTCACCGGGGTGTCCTACATGTTGCCGATGGTGGTGGCGGGCGGTCTGCTGATCGCCCTGTCCTTCGTCTTCGGCATCGAGGCCTTCAAGGAACAGGGCACCCTGGCCGCGGCGCTGATGCAGATCGGCGGCGAATCGGCGTTCAAGCTGATGGTCCCGGTGCTGGCCGGCTACATCGCCTATTCCATTGCCGACCGGCCGGGTCTCGCGCCTGGCATGATCGGTGGCTGGCTGGCCGCCAGCCTGGGCAGCGGCTTCATCGGCGGCATCATCGCCGGCTTCCTGGCGGGCTACGTGGCCAAGGCCATCGCCCAGCACGTCAAGCTGCCGGCCAGCGTCGAGGCGCTCAAGCCGATCCTGATCATCCCGCTGTTCGCCAGCCTCATCGTCGGCCTGGTGATGATCTATCTGGTCGGCACCCCGGTGGCCGGCGCCCTCAGTCGACTCACTGACTTCCTCAACAACCTGGGTACCAGCAATGCCGTGCTGCTCGGCCTGATCCTCGGCGCCATGATGTGCATCGACTTTGGCGGCCCGATCAACAAGGCCGCCTACGCCTTCACCGTCGGCCTGCTGGCGTCCAAGACCTACGGGCCTATGGCCGCCACCATGGCGGCCGGCATGGTGCCGCCCATCGGCATGGGCATCGCCACCCTGCTGGCGCGGCACAAGTTCGCCCAGAGCGAGCGCGAGGCGGGCAAGGCGGCGTCGGTGCTGGGGCTGTGCTTCATCTCCGAGGGCGCGATTCCCTTCGCCGCCAAGGACCCGCTGCGGGTGATCCCGGCCAGCGTCATTGGCGGCGCCCTCACCGGCGCCCTGGTGATGCTGTTCAACTGCAAGCTGATGGCGCCCCACGGTGGCCTCTTCGTGCTGTTGATCCCCAACGCCATCAGCCATGCCTGGCTGTACCTGGCGGCCATCGCGGCCGGCAGTCTGGTGACCGGCGTGATCTACGCGGTGCTCAAGCGCAACGAAGCCGCCACCGAGCTGGTGCCCGCGGCCTGATCCAGAGCCTAGCAACAGCGCTGTAACAAGAGGTTACACTGGGAGGCTCCTGCCTCTTGGTGGCCCCTTGTCCATGTCCGATCCCGTCTTTCCCGATACCGATCCCGAAGTCGCCGCCCGCCGTCGGCTGCATCTGCTGCGCCATCGCCGGCGCCGTCGGCTGCGCGAGTGGCGCCAGCGCATCGCCTTCTGGGTCGGCGCGGTGCTGGTGGGTCTGGCCGGTCTGGCCTTCGCCTGGCTGGCCGATGCCTCCTTCGGCCTCTTTCAGAAGATGCTGCAGCACAGTGCGATCTGGCCTTGGCTGGTGACGCCCCTGGGTTTTGCGTTGCTGGTCTGGCTGACGCAAGGTGCGCTGCGCGATGCCCGCGGCAGCGGCATTCCCCAGGTCATCGCTACCCTCGAACGACCCGAAGCGGACCTACGCGCGCGCCTGCTCGCGCCGCCCATCGCCCTCGCCAAGCTGCTGCTCACTGCCGGTGCCCTGCTGGTAGGTGGCTCGGTGGGGCGTGAAGGGCCCACCGTGCATGTCGGCGCGGCCCTGCTCTATGGCTTCGGCAAGCGCCTCGGGTTGCACGGGCGCCGAACCCTGTCCGGACTCATCCTCGCTGGTGGTGCCGCCGGAATTGCCGCGGCCTTCAACACGCCCCTAGGCGGGGTGGTCTTCGCCATCGAGGAGTTGACTCACACCTTCGAGCAGCGCTTCAGCGGCCTGGTGCTCACCGCCGTACTGCTCGGCGGCATCGTCACCCTGGGCATCGTCGGACCCTACAGCTATCTTGGTGCCCTGGACCTGCACCTGACCTGGGGGCTGGGCTGGATCGGCGTGGCGGTGATCGGCGTCGTCGGCGGCTTGCTGGGGGGCTGTTACGGCCGGCTGGTGCTGCCCACCGACCGGGGCTGGCTGGGGCGCCTGAACGCCCTGCGCGGGCGGCGTCCGGTGGCTTTCGCCGCCGCTTGTGGACTGGTGCTGGCGGCCCTGGGGTTGATCTCCGGTCAGCATGTGTTCGGCACCGGCTACGCCGAAACCCACGCCATCCTGGCCGGCGAACCCGTGACCGGGGGCGACTTCCTGCTGTGGAAATTCCTCGCCAACGTCGTTTCCTACCTCGCCGGGGTGCCGGGCGGTCTGTTCTCGCCCTCCCTGGCGGTCGGTGCGGCCCTGGGGCCCTGGCTGGTCGATTGGCTGCCGGGCATGAGTCTGCCCCAGTGCGCCCTGCTGGGGCTGGCCGCCTACCTGGCCGGGGTCACCCGCACCCCGCTGACCGCCACGGTCATCACCCTGGAGCTGGCCCACAGCCCGGACATGGCGTTGCCGGTGCTGGCGGCCTGCCTGCTGGCCGCTGCCGTCTCCGGCTGGCTGATGCCGGTGCCGCTCTACCATGCGCTGTCGCAGCAGGTGCTCAATGCCCTTACCCCCCGGCGGAACTAGGCCCTAGCGCCCACCACCGATGTCCAGCAGCGCGCCGGTGGTGTAGGAGGCCTCGTCCGACAGCAGCCAGAGGATACCGGCAGCGATCTCCTCGGCCTCGCCCGCACGTCCCAGCGGAGTGGTCACGCCCAGGCGCTCGGCGCGCCCCGGTTGGCCACCGCTGGCGTGGATGTCGGTGAGGGTCACACCTGGCCGCACCGCATTGACCCGCACCCCGTGCGGGCCGAGTTCCTTGGCCAGGCCCAGGGTCAGGGTGTCCAATGCCGCCTTGCTGGCGGCGTAGTCGACATATTCGTTGGGCGAGCCCAGCCGTGCGGCGATGGACGAGACGTTGACGATGGCACCGCCGCGGCCGCCCCGTTCGCGGGACAGGTGACGGGCCGCTTCGCGGGCGCAGAGAAAGGCGCCGTAGACGTTGACCTCGAACATCCGTCGCAAGCGCTCGGCGCTCATCTCCACCAGCGGCTGCGAGCGGTCGACGATGCCGGCGTTGTTGACGAAGCCGTCCAGCCCGCCGAAGCGCGCCACCGTGCGCTCGAACAGTGCCACCACCTCGGCTTCATCGGCGACGTCGGCGCGCACGGCCAACCCTTCCGCGCCCAGGGCTTCGATCTCGGCCAGGGTGGCCTGGGCCGCGGCTTCGTCCTGGCGATAGTTGAAGGCGACATTCCAGCCGCGGGCGGCGGCGCTGAGGGCCGTGGCACGGCCGATACCGCGACTCGCGCCGGTGATGAGCAGGGTCTTGCGCATGATGGAAACCTCGGTCCAGAGAGAAGGGAGGGGTAACGTCTAACCGTCTGATGGGTCGAAAAAATGCTTGGACGTCCCCTTCGTTTCGCCTAAAAGTAAGGCGAACGGCACGCGCCGCATTATCCGCGGCCACTTCGCGATCTGATTCCTAAGCGCTTGCAGAGGTCAATCCTGATGACGAGACCCCGCTTCATCTCGCCCAACGAAGTTTCCGCGCTCCGTACCAACATCCTCTCCAAGCTCACCTACGCCGTCGGCAAGGATCCCGACAACGCCCTCGATCACGACTGGTTCCAGGCCACTGCCCTGGCCGCCCGGGACTACATCGTCGACCGCTGGATGAGTCGCACCCGCGATGCCTATCGCACCGGCCAAAAGCGGGTTTACTACCTGTCCCTGGAATTCCTCATCGGTCGGCTGCTGATCGACAGCCTGTCCAACCTCGGCATCCTCGAAGAGACTCGCCGCGCCCTGGCCGACCTGGGCGTCGATCTGGAACGCATTCGCGGGCTGGAGCCGGACGCCGCCCTGGGCAACGGCGGCCTGGGTCGCCTGGCCGCCTGCTTCATGGAGAGCATGGCTACCCTGGGCATCGCCAGCCATGGCTACGGCATCCGCTATGAACACGGGCTGTTCCGCCAGGTGATCGCCGATGGCTTCCAGCTGGAGCAGCCGGAAAACTGGCTGGATTTCGGCAACCCCTGGGAATTCGAACGCGCCGAAGTGGTGTACGAGATCGGCTTTGGCGGCCATGTCGCCCCCTATGGCGAAGGTGATCCGCGGCGCCAGGTGTGGACGCCCGGCGAGCGCATCCGCGCGGTGGCCTACGACACCCCGGTGATCGGTTGGGGCGGGGAGGGCGCCAATACCCTGAGACTCTGGCGCGCCCGACCGCTGGAGATCCTCCACCTGGAAACCTTCAACGCCGGCGACCATGTCGGCGCCGTGGCCAACGAGGCCCGCGCCGAGAGCATCTCGCGGGTGCTCTATCCGGCCGACAGCAGCGAAGCCGGCCAGGAACTGCGCCTGCGCCAGGAGTATTTCTTCGTCGCCGCCTCCCTGGCCGACCTGACCCGCCGCCACCTCAAGCAGCACAACGACCTGCTCAGCCTGCCCGAGCACGTGTCCATCCAGCTCAACGACACCCACCCGGCCATCGCCGTGGCCGAGCTGATGCGACTCCTGGTGGACATCCACGGCATTCCCTGGGACGCCGCCTGGAGCACCACCGTCGGCACCCTCAGCTACACCAATCACACCCTCCTGCCCGAGGCCCTGGAGACCTGGCCGGTGCAGCTGATGGAGCGCCTGCTGCCGCGCCACATGCAGATCATCTACCTGATCAACGCGCAGTTCCTCGACTCCCTGCGCGCCCGCGGCGAAACCGATGGCGCCATGATCTCCTATGTCTCCCTGATCGACGAAAGCCAGGGTCGCCGGGTGCGCATGGGCAACCTCGCCTTCCTCGGTTCCCACAGCATCAATGGCGTCTCGGGGTTGCACACCGACCTGATGCGCAAGACGGTTTTCCGCTCGCTGCACCGCCTCTATCCGGATCGCATCAACAACAAGACCAATGGCATCACCTTCCGCCGCTGGTTGCACCAGGCCAATCCGGCGCTCACCGACCTGCTGGTGGATACCCTCGGCCAGGGTGTGCTGCACGACCCCGAGAAGACCCTGCCGCAGCTCAAGCCCTATGCCAATGACGCCAACTTCCGCGAGCGCTTCGCCCTGCAGCGCCAGCGCAACAAGGACACCTTCACCAGTCTGGTGAAGCAGCGGCTGGAGATAGATCTCGATCCCGGCGCGCTGTTCGATGTCCAGATCAAGCGCATCCACGAGTACAAGCGGCAGCTCATGAATCTGCTGCAGACCATCGCCCTCTACCAGGCCATCCGCGACAACCCCAACGGCGACTGGACGCCCCGGGTCAAGATCTTCGCCGGCAAGGCCGCGGCCAGCTATCACCAGGCCAAGCTGATCATCAAGCTGGCCAATGACGTGGCCAAGGTGGTCAACAACGATCCCCTGACCCGCGATCTGCTCAAGGTGGTCTTCCTACCCAACTACAATGTCAGTCTCGCCGAGGTCATCATCCCGGCGGCGGACCTGTCCGAGCAGATCTCCACCGCCGGCATGGAGGCCTCGGGCACCAGCAACATGAAGTTCGGCCTCAATGGCGCTCTCACCATCGGCACCCTGGACGGCGCCAACGTGGAGATGTGCGAGCTGATCGGGGAAGAACACATGTTCATTTTCGGTCTCAAGGCGGCCGAGGTGGAGGAGCGCCAGCGCAGCGGTGGCATCTCCTCTGACATCATCGAGAATTCGCCGCGCCTGGCGCAGGTGCTGTCTGGTTTGCGCGCCGGCCAGTTCTCGCCCGACGAGCCGGCGCGCTACAACAGCCTGCTCGACGTCCTGACCTGGCACGATCGCTTCCTGGTGTGCGCCGACTTCGACGCCTACTGGGACGCCCAGCGCCAGGTCGAGACCCGCTGGCAGCAGCCGGACAAGTGGTGGCAATCGGCGGTGATCAACACCTCCAGCATGGGCTGGTTCTCCTCCGACCGCACCATCCGCGAATACGCCACGGAGATCTGGAGGGCGCTGTAGTCGTTATAGGGTCTATCGCGGCCATGGGCCGCTCCTACAGGGCATCCGTAGGAGCGGCCCATGGCCGCGATCATAGAGCGGAGCGGCCGTCTCGGCAGACCGCCATGGCTGCGATCACCTACCCCCCCATGGAGAACCCCCGCCTTACACGACGTCTACATCCTTGCAGCATCCGCCCCACACGCCTGTCACCGGAGTCCCCATGCCCCGCACCTCCACCCGACTCGAAGCGGGCAATCCCGCCCATTACGGCGCCACCGTCGTCGACGGCGGGATCAACTTCGCCGTCTGGTCCCCGGCCGCCGAAGCCGTCGACCTCTGCCTCTACGATGCCAAGGGAGAGGCCGAGACCCAGCGCCTGGCCTTTCGCGAACACGAGGGCGGCGTCTGGCATGGTTTCCTACCCGGCGCCAAGCCGGGGCTGAAGTATGGCCTGCGCGCCCATGGCGCCTACCGTCCCCAGGACGGGCTCAGATTCAATGCGCACAAGCTGCTGGTGGACCCCTGGGCCCTGGCGGCGGACCAGCCCTTCCAGCTGCACCCCAGCACCTATGGCTTCCACCCCGAAGACCCCAACCGCCCGGACGAGCGCGACAGCGGCGCCCATGTTCCCAAGGCCATCGTCCTGCCGCCCGTTGACACCCTGACGCCCGCGCCCAAGCGACGCGATGCCGGGTTGATCTACGAATTGCACGTCCGCGGCCAGACCAAATTGCATCCGAAGGTCCCGGCCCGCCAGCGCGGCACGCTGGCGGCGCTGCGGCATCCCGCGCTGATCGAACACTGGCAGCGCCTCGGCGTCACCACCCTGGAGCTGCTGCCCATCGCTGCCTGGGCCGACGATCGCCATCTGCCCGCCCTGGGGCTGGCCAACTACTGGGGCTACAACCCGGTGGTCATGGCCGCCGTCGATCCACGCCTGGCCGGGCCTGATGCCCTGGGCGAATTGCGTGAGACGGTGGCCACCCTGCAGGCGGCCGGCTTCGAGGTGCTGCTCGACGTGGTCTTCAACCATACCGGCGAAGGTGACGAACTGGGCCCCACCTTCAATCTGCGCGGCCTGGACAACGCCGGCTACTACCGCCTGCAGCCGGACGATCCGGCGCGCTATATCAACGACATGGGCTGCGGCAACTGCCTGGCGCTCTACAGCCCGCCAGCGCTGCGCCTGACCCTGGACAGCCTGCGCCATTGGGTCACGGCTGCCGGCGTCGATGGCTTCCGCTTCGACCTGGCGCCCGCGCTCGGTCGTCTGGAAAGCGGCTTCGATCGCGATGCACCACTGCTCCAGGCCCTGGCCCAGGATCCGGTGTTGCGCCAGGTGCGGCTGGTGGCCGAACCCTGGGACATCGGTCCCGGTGGGCATCAGGTCGGCGCCTTCCGCGCGCCCTGGCAGGAATGGAACGACGCCTTCCGCGACGACGTCCGCCGCTTCTGGCGCGGTGACGAGGGGCTGCGTGGCGCCCTGGCCACCCGCCTGGCCGGTAGCGCCGATCTCTTCGGCGCCGGCGATCGCCTGCTGCGCACCAGCGTCAACTTCATCACCGCCCACGACGGCTTCACCCTCGCCGACCTGGTCAGCTACGCCGAGAAGCACAACGAAGCCAACGGCGAAGGGAATCGCGACGGCACCACCGACAACAAGAGCTGGAACAACGGCGTCGAAGGCCCGAGCGAGGATCCGGCCATCCAGGAGGCCCGCGCCGCCGACCAGCGTGCCCTGCTGGCGACCCTGATCCTCGCCGGTGGCGAACCCATGCTGACCGCCGGCGACGAATTCGGCCGCACCCAGCAGGGCAACAACAATGCCTATGTACAGGACAACGAACTGTCCTGGCTGGACTGGCAGCAGGCCGCCAGCCCCGCCGGACAGCGGCAGAGCGCCTTCGTCGGTCGCCTCATGGCGCTGCGCCAGCAGTTGCCGGCCTTGCAAGCCCAGCGACTGCTGGGCCGCCCTGATCCCCGTGGCTGGGTGAGGATCGAATGGCTCGATGGCGACGGCGCGCCGATGGAAGACGGGCGCTGGCAGGCCGGCGGCAGCCTGCCGCTGAGCCTCACCCTGGAAGCCCTCGATGGCGAAGACCAGGCCCAGGCCGCGCGGATCTGGTTGGCCTTCCAGCCACGTCGGGAGGAAATCGACCTGCGCCTGCCCCCGTTACGTGACGGACATCACTGGGTGGTACAGCTGGACAGCCGTCAGCCTGAACTGGAACCCGACTCGGCAGTCTACCCCAGCGCCGAAAATCTCCGTGCGGGTCGAGGCGTACTGCTGGCCGTGGAGACCCCGGACGCGCCCTAGGTGTGCGTTCCCTGTCGGCCGCCGGTGTCCAGCGTCTCATCACCCCATTGATGAAACCCGGAATCGGCACTGGCTGGCAGACCTGGCCTGACGGTCCGCTCTGCTTGAGACGGAGCTTGAGCTTTGGCGCTACACTCGCGCCCATCATTACAAGGAGCACCGCGATGTCCCGGATATCCCTCAGTCGTTACCTCATCGAGCAGACCCGCAGCCACAAGACCCCGGCCGACCTGCGCTTCCTCATCGAAGTCGTGGCCCGGGCGTGCAAGCGCATCAGCTACGAGGTGTCCAAGGGGGCGCTGGGTGGCGTGCTCGGCAGCATGGGCACCGAGAACGTCCAGGGCGAGGTGCAGAAGAAGCTGGACGTGCTGTCCAACGAGATCCTGCTGGAAGCCAACGAGTGGGGCGGCACCCTGGCCGGCATGGCCTCCGAGGAGATGGACCAGGTTCACCAGATCCCCGGTCACTATCCCAAGGGCGCCTACCTGCTGATGTTCGACCCGCTGGACGGCTCGTCCAACATCGACGTCAACGTCTCCGTCGGTACCATCTTCTCGATCCTGCGCAAGGACTTCGTCAGCAGCACCACCGGTGACGTGACCGAAGAAGCCTTCATGCAGAAGGGCACCGAGCAGGTCGCCGCCGGCTACGCCATCTACGGTCCCCAGACCATGCTGGTGCTGACCCTGGGTGACGGCGTCAAGGGCTTCACCCTGGATCGCGAACTGGGCAGCTTCGTGCTGACCCACGAAGACATCACCATCCCCGAGACCACCGCCGAATTCGCCATCAACATGTCCAACCAGCGCCACTGGGAAGCCCCGGTCAAGCGTTATGTGGACGAGCTGCTGGCCGGCAAGGAAGGTCCCCTGGGCAAGAACTACAACATGCGCTGGATCGCCTCCATGGTGGCCGACGTCCATCGCATCCTTACCCGCGGTGGCATCTTCATGTACCCCCGTGATGCCCGTGAGCCCGAGAAGCCCGGCAAGCTGCGCCTGATGTACGAGGCCAACCCCATGTCCATGCTGGTCGAGCAGGCCGGTGGTGCCGCCACCAACGGTCACCAGCGCATCCTCGACGTCCAGCCCGATGGCCTGCACCAGCGGGTGGCGGTGTTCCTGGGCTCCAAGGAAGAAGTGCAGCGCGTGACCGAGTACCACCGTCAGCGTTGATTCCAGAAACCGGGCCGCCTGCAACGGGCGGTCCGGTTCACGCTTGCGTCCTGCCTCAGCGTTCAGCTCTGATTCAGCCTCCTTAATCCTGCGCTAATCCGCCTTCGCCAAAGATGGCCGCGCAGCCGGTCGGGCTGTATTCGAATCGCGTGAGGAGCTTTTCACCATGAACGCCCTGAAATCCCGTGTCGTCCTCTTCGGCCTGCTGGCCCTGGCCAGTCATCAGGTGTTTGCCGCCGATGCCCAGAACTTCGCCGGCCTCACCTATGGCAAGAGCTATGACAACTTCAGCAACAGCCACGCCCTCGACCGCAACTTGAACAGCCCCGATACCGACGGTGCCCTCGACGGCAGCAATACCTGGGGGCTGCGTCTTGGCCAGCAGAACACTACCGGTCGCTACTACGCCACCCTCGACCAGGCCAGTGGCAGCAGCGATGGCCTGAGGCTCAAGCAGCAGGACCTGACCGGCAGCTACGATGCCTTCTATCCCCTGGGCCGCAATACCAAGCTGTTCGGCGGTGGCACCCTGGGCGTCGCCCGGGTCACCCAGGACGGTTCCAGCTTCGGCCACGACAGCGACCTCGCCTATGTGGCCGGGGTCCAGGCGGGCATCCTGCAACAGGTCAACGACCGCACCTCCCTGGAAGCCGGCTATCGCTACCTGCGCAGCAACGCCAAGCCGGACATCGACCAGGACGGCGCCAAGCTCGGTTCGAGCCAGCTCGACAGCAGCAAGGAAATCTACCTGGGCATGAACGTCTACTTCTAAGGCAGGGCCGGGGCGACAGCGGTCGCCCCGGTATTCAGCTATAGGGATCCAGGCCGGAGAAGGCCGCTACCAACACCACGGCAGCCACCCCCAGGGCAATCTCCACGGCGGTGGCCTGGCGCAGCAGCTGCCCTGCCCGCGGCCCTCGTCCCAATCGCGGCACCAGCAGGTAACGATTGGCCAGGGCCAGGGCGACCATCGTCACCACCACCAGTACCTTGGCCAACAGTAGAGCGGAGTAGGGCGTCAAACGCAGCAGGCCGTCCGGTCCGAGGATCAGCAGGCTGTTGAAGGCACCGCTGAGCAGCGCCAGCGCCACGCTGATCTGCCCGGGCAGGGAGTAGCTGCGCAGCAGCTGCTGGGCGTCATCCCTCAGATTGGCCGGTGGCCGTCCCAGGCACAGCAGCACCCCGGGCAGGCTGCCCAGCCAGAGCCCCGTGGTCAGTAGATGCAGCGCCTGATTCAGCTGATGCACCCCGCCAAGCCAGCCGGCTGTCGCGGCGGCATGGCCACCCAGGGCCAGACTGGCCAGCAGCAGGCCACTGAATCCCCACAGCCAGTGGTTGCTGCGGACCCCGGGCCCCACCAACAGCCACAGGGCCAGCAACAGGCCCAGCGGCAGTTGCCAGCGCCAGCCGTGGCCGGCCGCCGTGCCCAGATAGAGTTGCCACAGGGGCAGGTTGAAGGCATCCGCCCAGCCATCCCCCACCAGCGCTGCCTGCAGCGGCAACAGGCTCAGCACCCCGAGCAGCAGTAGTGCACCCAGCAGGCGGGCGGTGGACCGTGCCCGTTCCAGCAGCCAGAGACGCAATGCGGGTCGACCCAGCCAGAGTGCCAGCGCCAGATAGCCCCAGGTCAGCAGCAGCGGCAGCAGGAAGAGGATACGGGCGAGGGGACGCCAGGCATCGGGCGTCGCCAGTGTGCCGTCCATCCTTACTGGACGGTGAAGCGGTAGTCGCCCTGGGTCTTGTGCCCGTCCTTGGCCAGCACCCGCCATTTCACCTGGTAGCGACCCGGTTCCAGCGGCGCCTCCAGAGGGACGTCCAGGGTGCGTTCGTCGCGGCCGGAAATGACCTTGCCGGTGGTGATCGCCGTGCCGGCCTGACCATCCAGCCGTTGCAGCTGCACCTGACTCATGGAAGCTTCGATCCCCTCGGAAAAGCTCAGACTCAGTTGCTTCGGTGCCGGGCTGGTGCTGTCGGGCGCGGGCTCGGCGCTCTTGAGATGGCCGTGGGCCAGGGCCAGCCCCGGCAACAGCAGAGTGGTCAGGGCGAGGCGGCGAGCGAGACGCAGGACAGCGGTCATGGAGATCTCCAGCAGCAGAAGGAAACCGCCAGCTTAGCAGTCCGTTCGGGCAGCGTCCGCGCCTGGCGCCTGCTCCGCCGCGCGCGCCGCGCACTCGACGAAGGTCCGCGCGGTGCAGCTGCGGCAGACTTCCGGATCCAGCCGCGGATAGATGCTGCGCAAGGCCTGATCCTTGGACGAGAAGATATGGCCTTCGCCCAGCTCCTTGAGAAACTCGGTCTTGGCGAACAGCTGCAGCACCGGCGTGCGCGGGCGATGGAAATAGAGATCGCCGCCCTGGGCCCGGCGCTCGCGCCATTCGCGCCGCCACAGGTCGTTACCGGCCAAATCGATGAAATTCATGCTCTTGGTCATAAACAGCGCATGCTTCTGGCCGGGTTGGGCGCTGCGAAAGCCGTCCAACTGATCGCCCACATGGGGCACGGCGCCAAAGAACACCGAGCCTTCCACCCGCACCAGCTTGAGTTGCGGACACTCCTGCGCCGGCTGGCCCAGTTCGTCCAACGGGGTGAAACGACGCTCGGGGGTGCGGGGGTCCGGTACCAGCGGGCGGATCGCCGGGTGCGAGGTGCGATAGAGGTAGGCCACCAGGGACACCAGGGTGCCCAGCAGCACGGCGCGGTCCAGCGGAATGGTCAGGGTCGCCAGAAAGGTCACCCCGGCCACCAGCGCCTCGGTACGGCTGACCTTCAGCACCTCGCGCCAGCGACCCAGGTCCAGCAGGCCGCGCGCCACCAGCAGCAGGGTGGCGGCGATGGCCGCCAGCGGAATGGCAGCGATCAGGGCACCTCCGAAGGTCACCAGGGCCACCACCAGCAGGGCGGCGAACACCGCCGCCATCGGCGTACGGGCCCCAGCTTCGAAATTGGGCATGGAGCGATTCAGCGAGCCGCAGGACACATAGGCCGAAAAGCAGCCGCCCACCAGGTTGGCCAGGCCCTGGCCACGGAATTCGCGATTGACGTCCAGCCGCTGCCCGGAGCGCTGGGCCACCGCCTTGGCGATCGACAGCGACTGCCCGAGGGCTACCAGGGTCAGGGCTACAGCGATCCCGGAGAGATTGCCCAGATCCTGCAGGGTGACGTCGGGCAGATGGAAGGGCGGCAGCGCCGAGGGGATCCGTCCGACCGTAGCGATCCCCTGGGCCGCACCCGCCACGCTACGCTCCAGGATCCAGGCGCTCAGGCAACCAGCCAGCAGGCCCAGCAGCATGGTCGGCCAGCGCGGGCGCAGCCGGCGCAGCAGCAGGGTGGCGACCAGGGTCACCATGCCGATGACCAGCGAGGGCCAGTGGATCGCCAGGGGATGGGCGAGCACATAGCCGAGGACGCCAAAGGCCGAGGTACCCAGCGGCGGCGACAGCCCGAACAGGTCCTTGAGCGAATAGAGCCCAATGAGCACGGCGGCGCCACTCATGAAGCCGAGCAGCACCGAGGGCGAGATGAAGTTGGCCACCGCGCCGAGGCGTAGGGCACCCACCGTCAATTGCAGCAGGCCGACCAGCAGGGTCACCGCCAGGGCCAGATCGATATAGGGACCAGAGCCGGCTAGCGCCAGCGGTGACAGCGCTGCCAGCAGGGCTAGGGAGTTGGCGTTGGTCGGACCGGTCACCACATGGCGACTGGAGCCCGCCAGGGCAGCGACGATGCAGGGCACCACGGCACCATAGACGCCATATTGCGGTGGCAGTCCGGCCAGGGTGGCGAAGGCCACGCCCTGGGGCAGCGCCAGCACCGCGCCCAGGAGACCCGCACCCAGATCCGCCTTCAGGGTGGTGCGGTCCACCTCGCGCAGCCAGGGCAGCAGGGTCGAAAGGGCGGGCATGGAGCGCTCCTGGGGAAAGGGTCGCCTACTCTACCGACTCCGCTCGCCAGTGGGCTACCTGAGTCCCGCCGTCTCCGGTCTCTGCCACGACACTGGCTGTGTGTTCATTTCTTCACCAGTCGCCGCCAGACCGGTCCCTGTGGCGTTCTCATGACTTCATGCACGGGTTATCCACATCACTGTGCACGGTCCCTGTGGGTAACCTGGGCGGCTAGCCGTCGTGACTGTTGGCGGCGATGCGATGGATCGACAGGTCGGCGCCCTGGTATTCCTCTTCCTGACTCAGACGCAGACCCAGCACCGCCTTGAGCAGCCCGTACACCGCCAGGCCACCGAGCAGGGCGACGACAATGCCCAACCCGGTGCCGGCCAGCTGCGCCAGCAGACTCACCCCACCCAGACCGCCGAGCGCGGTCTGGCCGAACAGGCCGCAGGCGATGCCGCCCCAGGCGCCGCAGAGGCCGTGCAGCGGCCAGACCCCCAGGACATCGTCCAGCTTCCAGCGTGTCTGCACCGCGGTGAAGGCCCAGACGAACAGGGCTCCCGCCACCAGGCCGGTCCCCAGCGCCGCGATGGGATGCATGAGATCGGAGCCCGCGCAGATGGCGACCAGGCCCGCCAGGGGGCCATTGTGCAGGAAGCCGGGATCGTTGCGTCCCAGGAGCAGGGCAGCAGCCGTCCCGCCGACCATGGCCATCAGCGAATTCAGGGCCACCAGGCCACTGACGCCGGCCAGGCTCTGGGCGCTCATCACGTTGAAGCCGAACCAGCCGACGATCAGGATCCAGGAGCCCAGCGCCAGGAAGGGAATGTTCGACGGCGGAAAGGCCACCAGCCGACCTTCGCGATAGCGACCCTGACGGGGGCCCAGCAGCATCACCGCTGCCAGCGCCAGCCAGCCGCCCATGGCGTGCACCACCACGGAGCCGGCGAAATCATGGAAGCGCGCACCGAACAGCGCTTCGAACCTATCCTGCAGGCCGAGATTGTTGTTCCACATCAGGCCTTCGAAAAACGGATAGACGAAGGCCACGATCAGCGCGGTGGCGCAGAGCTGTGGCACGAAGCGCGCCCGTTCGGCGATGCCGCCCGAGATGATCGCCGGAATGGCCGCGGCGAAGGTCGCCAGGAAAAAGAACTTCACCAGTCCGTAGCCGCTGTCGGCGGTCAGCACCTGGGCGGGGGCGAAAAAAGTCACGCCATAGGCGATCCAGTAGCCAACGAAGAAGTACACCAGGGTGGAAATGGCGAAGTCGGCGAGGATCTTGGACAGGGCGTTCACCTGGTTCTTGTGCCGCACGGTGCCGGCTTCGAGAAAGGCGAAACCGGCGTGCATGGCCAGCACCATCACGGCGCCCAGCAGCAGGAACAGGGTATTGGCACTGTGGACCAGGGTCGCCACGGCAGAAGGCAATTCGTTCATCAGGGCAGTCGTCGCAAAGGGTTGCACCAAAAACATGCCTGGCGGCTGTCTGATGCGCGTTTTTGGGGCGCCTGGCAGCTCTCGGCAGGTTCAGTCTTGCCGCCAGACAGAGCGCAACAGCGGATTGGCGCAGGGATGCGCCAGGGCGGTGCGAATCGGAAGGGCGTGCACCACCAGACAGCAAAGGTCGTGCCGCTAAAGCGCGCGCAGGACGATGCGGCCGCTGCTCAGGTTGCTCAGCAGGGTCGCCACCTCGTCGCGCCGTTGCGGCTCCACGGCAATCCGCAGGGCGATTTCCAGCGCCTGGTAATCCTCTTCGAGCACCAGCACCGCCAGGCCCGCCAAGCGGGCCTTGATCAGCGGCCATTCCGCATAGGTACAGGCGAAGCCATAATCCTGCCGCACCACCAGCGGCTGCTTGGCCGCCTGCTGCAGGCAACGGGCGGCGCAACCGCCATAGGCGCGTACCAGGCCACCGGTACCCAGCTTGATGCCGCCGTACCAGCGGATGACCACCACCACCACCTGGTCGCAATCCTGCCCCTCGATGGCGGCCAGGATGGGCCGGCCCGCCGTGCCGCCGGGCTCGCCGTCGTCATTGAAGCGGTATTGATTGCCGAGCTTCCAGGCCCAGCAATTGTGGGTCGCGGTCGGCACGCTCACGCGCTCGATGAAAGCCATGGCCGCCTCGACCGTGGTGACGGGTGCGGCGAGGGCGAGGAAACGACTCTTGCGCACCTCTTCTTCGAAGGCGGCATCCTGGATCAGGGTAGAGGTCATTGTGCCTGGAGACCCAGTCCCTTGAGGATGACATGGGTCAGGGTCTGCGCCGCCTCGTCGAAATCCTGCCGGGTCAGACGGGTGCGACCGGTCACCTGGCAGATCTGGCTGGCGAAATCGGCATAGTGCTGGGTGCTGCTCCACAGCAGGAAGATCAGATGGACCGGATCCACCGGATCCAGCTTGCCGGCCGCGATCCAGGCCTCGAACACCGCCGCCCGGCTGCGAAACCAGGTCTGGTAGTCCTGATCGAAATACTCGTACAGGCAGTGACCGCCGCCGATGATCTCCATGGCGAAGATCCGCGAGGCCAGTGGTTGACGGCGCGAAAACTCCAGCTTGGCGCGGATATAGCGGCTCAGGGCCTCGGCGGGGTCGTCTTCCACGGTCAGGTGGTTGAAGGTGCTGTCCCAGAGTTCGAGGATGTTGCCCAGCACCGCCATATAGAGGCCGAGCTTGTTGTTGAAGTAGTAATGGAGATTGGCCTTGGGCAGCCCGACGCGTTGCGCGATGGTGTTCATGCTGGTGCCCTTGAAGCCATGGCGGGCGAACTCCTCCTCCGCCGCGCTCAGGATCGACTCCTCATTCTTCTGCCGGATGCGTCCGGCCGGCTTGTCCTGGCCGGCGTGATGGGCGGGTACGAGAGGGGTCATGACAACTGCAGGATCCAAAGGCGCGGCAGGCATCAATAGCGTACCCGCCGCCCTGGGCACAAGGGCTCTTTTACCGGTGTGGCGCTGGCGAGCTGCATTCCGTCACCGCGGCGCGGCGCTCCTCGGGCAGCAACAGGTTGAGCAGGATGGCGGTGATGCCGCCGCTGGTGATCGCGGTGTCGAAGAGATTCTTCACCAGTGGCGGCAGTTGATCCAGCAGCGTCGGCTGGCTGGCGATACCGAGACCCACGCCAAGGGAGGTGGCGATGATCAGCAGGCTGCGGCGATCCAGGGTGCAGTGCGCCAGCAGCCGTATCCCAGCCGCGGCGACACTGCCGAACAGCACCAGGGTCGCACCGCCCAGCACCGGCTTGGGAATCTGCTGCAGGATGGCGCCCAGCACGGGGAACAGGCCCAGCGCCAGCAGGATGGCGCCTATCCAGTAGCCGACATGGCGGCTGGCCACGCCGGTCAGCTGGATCACCCCGTTGTTCTGCGCGAAGGTGGTGCTGGGAAAGGTATTGAAGGTGGCGGCGAGCAGGCAGGCGACGCCATCACCCAGGACCCCGCCCCGCAACCGTCGCAGATAGCCGGGGCCTTCGATGGGCTGCCGCGAGATCAGGCAGTTGGCGGTCAGGTCGCCGGTGGTCTCCAGGGTGCTGATCAGATAGATGAGCGCGACCGGTAGGAAGGCCGACCAGTCGAAGGCGAAGCCGAAATGGAAGGGGAGGGGGACGCTGACCAGAGGCAGGTCCGGCAGCGGCTGAGGTTTCAACAGGCCGCAGGTCCAGGCGGCGAGGGAGCCCACCAGCAGGCCGATCATCACCGCCGACAGCCGCAACCAGGGTCGCCGCGACAGGTTCAGGCCGATGATGACCACCAGGACCAGGCCGCCGAGGGCCAGGTTGATCGGCGCGCCAAAGTTGGTGGCCTTGGCGCCCCCGCCGAGATCGGTGACGCCCACCCTGATCAGGCTGATGCCGATGAGGGTGATGACGATGCCGGTCACCAGTGGCGTGATCACCCGGCGCAACAGGCCCAGGCAGCGACTCAGGCCGATCTGCACGAAGGCGCCAAAGAAGCAGACGCCAAAGATCATCGCCAGGATGTCCTCCGGTGTCCCGCCGCGCTGCTTGACCAGCATCCCAGCTGCCAGCACCGCGGACAGAAAGGAGAAACTGGTGCCCTGCAGGCAGATCATGCCCGCCCCCAGCCCACCGGCACCGCGGGCCTGCAGAAAGGTGCCGACGCCCGATACCATCAGCCCCATGCTGATCAGGTAGGGCAGGTGCTCGTGCAGACCCAGAGCCCCGGCAATGATCAGCGGTGGAGTAACGATCCCCACGAAGCTCGCCAGGACGTGCTGCAGGGCAGCGCAAAAGGCAGCGAACGGGGCCGGACGTTCGTCCAGGCCATAGAGCAGATCATCGCGGACGGGACTGGTCATGGTGATTACCTCGCGGCGGCGCTGCTGGCCTGGAAAGCGACCGCAGCGCCGCAAGTGGGTCTGGCCGGACTAGAACTGATACTTCACCAGGAAGCTGAAAACGCTCTGGTCGGTACGGAATCCCTCGCTGTCCTTGATGCCGTACTTGTCCGACCAGTAGTCATACTCGGTACCCACATAAAGGTGCTTGGCTTCGTACCCCATGGCCTTGCCCAGGTCGTACTTGACCTGTGGATTGAAGTGCAGGTTGGCGTGGTAGCTACCCTTGTTGTTCATCACCCAGTCCATGTAGCCATCGATGAGCAGATCCGAATTGCCCAGGGGCAGGGTGTAGGCCCATACCGGCGTGAGCTGCCAGGCACCCGAAGGCGCACTGCCGCCATCCGGCTTGCGGTAATAGAGATTCAGCTGGAAGTAGTCGAAGCCCGGCACCTTGAGGTCGAAACCCGGACCGACCAGGTAGTTGCGCTGATCACGGCCGGCGCCCTCGCCATCGTTCTGGTCGTATTCCAGTGTGGTGGCGAGCAGCACATCGGTGACCGGGCCAAAGGAAAGATCCCGGCCGGACAGCTTGCCAAAGGACAGTCGTGGACTGAGTTCGCCATAGAAGCCTTGATGGCCGTCGCTGGCATTGGTCGCGCCGTTGAACCAGATGCTGTCGACGAAGAGGAAGAGATCGCCCCAGATCCAACTGCTGGCATGCTCGAAGGTGACGGTCTGCTGGATACGGGGATCGACCCGGAAATCCTTGCCATATAGATAGGTGAGGCTTTCACCGTGCCATAGCAGTGGACTGTCTGCGGCGTTGGCTACACCGGCTGTAATCAGGCTCGTGGTCAGCAGCGCGGTGGTTAGGGTCTTGCGCATGTAGGCTCCTGGAAGTGCTTTCTCGTTATGTGCAGCGTTCGCCGTGCTCAGCAAGATCGACGCCAAGCTCCGGTGGGCGGGCGAAAATAGTTATTTTTCAACGCCTTGTATAAGGATTCTGGAAAATTTCAGATGCCTGGCCTGGCACCAAACCTGACTGCTTGCTCAGTTTTCGTGCCCTGAAGCGGCGCCTGAAGCGGTCCTGCTGCGAAACAGCGCACGGCAGGCTGCGCAGTGCTAAGGTGCTTGGCGACCCCGCAGGAGATAGTCATGAAGTTGCTTATCGGTGTGCTGACGGCCTTGCTCTGCAGCTCTTTCGCCTCGGCTCAGGTCCCCCAGGGCGGAACAGGGCAGCCGGGCGTCCTCATGATCACCCGCGGCGACGCCTACTCAGGGTCCGGATGCGATATAGGTCTGGTGATCCAGGGGCGACTGGCCGGCACCCTCATGGCGGGTCAGAGTGCTTCCTTCAATCTGCCAGCTGGCGAAATCGCCGTGAGTCTTACCTCTTCTGGTCCGGGCGGTTGTGCAGCACCCATGGCGAGCAGCATCTCCCAGTCCATTTTGCTGACGCCTGGCGAGATCAAGCAGTACCGGATCATCGCGACCGAAGCGGGTTATCGCCTGGCGCCCATCCCACTTTATTGAAGTTTCTTGAAATAACCTGTTGACGCCCTCCAGAAGTCGCCTATAATGCGCCCCACTTCCGGCGCAGACGCTGAAGCGGCTTGAAAATCAAGCACTTAGGTCT
>NZ_FOED01000046.1:0-1343 GCF_900110545.1 Pseudomonas sp. Snoq117.2
GTGCAGCAGTGCCGAGATCGAGCACCGCGGATCCAGGTGCAGCGCCCCGGCAACGACCTCGATATGGTCGATGAAGCCCGATGCGCCCGGGCGCCACAGAACGGTGAGGCCGATACCTGCCAGGAATTCAGCGGCCTTCAGAACGTAGGGGCACCCAACCGAAAGGGAGGTCATCGTTACTGCACGACGTGCAAGCCGAGGGCCTCAGCTTCGCGCTGCGCCACTTCTGCACTGTCCCAGCAGCCAATCCAGAATTCGATGTCGTCCTTTGGCGCGACTGCAAACGCAGGAACATCGGGCGTGCATTCGGTCTGGTGATAGATCACCACATCGACGCCAGCGAGTAGGTATTGAGCCATCTGCTCGCGAGACTCTGGGAACACCTTGGCTACATGTCTTTTCTGCACTGAGTTGAGCATTGGTACCTCGTTCACCATCGCTGATTTTAGTGTTCGGAGCTGGCTTGAGAGTTGAAACGTCCGACCAACCCATTAAGTCGCCTGGCGCGCAGTGAGCCGCCCAAGCAGGCATCCTTGCATTGCGTTATTTCATCGCCGGCATTTCGCGCGCCCTCACGCCGGCGATTCACCAGCCTGGCGCTCGGGGCGGCGCCGGGTGATCAGGTAGCTCCCAGCCAGGGAAGAGATCACCAGGCTCCGTGCGCCATTTCCAGATCAAGCGTCGGTTGACCCCTAGTCTCTTGGCCAACTCGGCATCCGGCAGCTTTCCGAGAAGCTCGGCCACCTCGGCGGGCGGGCCATCGCGCTTCTCTTTCCATGTCAACATTGCGTGGCCTTCAGCATCGGAAGGAGGACGCTCGGCCGGCTTCACGAAGAGCCGAGGCGTGCCATGACATCCTGTTCTATATGCACGAGATACCCACCCAGCAGGCTTGCCGCGGGCTCATCAATGGCCTCTGCATCCAGCAAGCCGACCAGATAGCCTTTGGCGACCAGCGCAGCCTCAGTGGCTGCGGCTGGCGTTGGGCTTGCCGATACCGCGGCAAGCTGGCGGTACCAGTTTGCCTTGATACGCTCACTTAGCTCAGGAATCTGGGCTTCCCACGTAGCTTTAAACCCTTCAATGCCCATTCAACTCTCCATTACGTCTGCAGATGCGGATTCGCATCTTGATAGGGTCAACGGCCAATTAAGGCCTGTGGAAGGTACTTACATCGCGGAGATCTCGGCCAGGCATCAACGCCCTGCGCGACTAGGTCACCAAGCCACCGCTGGCTTCATGCCGGTGACTCGCCAACCTGGCGCTCAGGGCGGCGCCGGGTGATCAGGTAGTTCCCAGCCAGGGAAGAGATCACCAGACCAGCGAACAGTCCGACACCGGTC